>NZ_JBNRIK010000067.1:0-1083 GCF_053557975.1 Pseudomonas sp. XP2 | reverse complement strand
GGTTCAGCTGTTCGCCAGGCTGCGCAGCTGGGCTGAGGTCGATCAGGAAGGTACCGTTGGCAGCGACTACGCCAGTGCCGATCACGCTGCCGTTGGCATCGCGCACTTCGACCGTGGCGCCCGGTTCGCCACGACCGCTCAGGGCCGCGCCACCCGCACCGACCAGGATGTCGGTTACGGCATTGGGCGGGGTGATGTCCGGGGCTGTGAATTCCAGTGGTATCGAACTGTTGCCGGCCGCGTCCACCAGGCGTACGTCCAGTGTTTCGCCGTTGGCTTGCGCAGGGTTCAGGGTCAGGCTGAACAGGCCATCGGCGCCGACTACACCCGTGCCGATGATGTTGCCTGCGGCATCACGCACTTGCACCGTGGTGCCCGCTTCGCCACGGCCGCTCAGTTGGCTGCCGGCCAGGCCGATTACCAGATTGGTCGGGGCTTCAGGCGGTGTGGTATCCACACCGTCGATATCCGGTGCAGTGACGGAGCTGGCCACGGACGTGTTGCCAGCAGCATCAGTCGCAGTGGTTTGCAGGACTTCACCGTCTACCTGTGGCGGAGCAAGGTTGATGCTGAACACGCCGGTCGGGCCAACCACGGCCGTACCCAGTTCGGTGCCGTCGGCGGCAACGATCCGCACAGTGCTGCCGGGTTCGGCACGGCCGGTGATGACGCTGCCGTCAGCGCTGACGGCCAATTCGGTCGGTGCGGCCGGCGCGGTGATGTCCGGCGCGGTGATCTGTGCGGGCAACGAGGAAACGCCACTGTCATCGATGGCGACCACATCCAGCAGTTCGCCGTTGGCCTGGGCCGGGCTCAGCTCGATGCTGAAGGTGCCATCGGCATTGGCGATGGCGCTACCGATCAGTGTGCCGTTGGCGTCATGCACCTCCACGCGAGTACCCGCAGGGGCGGAGCCGGTGAGGGTGGTGCCGTCGGCATCAATGACCAGGTTGCTTGGGCTAGTCGGCGCCGTGGTCAGCGGTACGTCGTATTCGAGGGCAGCGGAAGCGTTGCCGCTTGGGTCGGTCTGCACCAGGCTCAGTTGCTCACCTGGCTGCACAGCCGGGTCGAGGTTGATCAGGA
>NZ_JBNRIK010000066.1:0-1160 GCF_053557975.1 Pseudomonas sp. XP2 | reverse complement strand
TTTGATCGTTCCCTTCCCCACGTTAACGTCGGCACTATCGGCCACGTTGACCACGGTAAGACCACTCTGACCGCAGCTCTGACTCGCGTCTGCTCCGAAGTTTTCGGTTCGGCAGTCGTTGAGTTCGACAAGATCGACTCGGCTCCGGAAGAAAAAGCGCGCGGTATCACCATCAACACCGCTCACGTCGAGTACAACTCGAACATTCGTCACTACGCTCACGTTGACTGCCCAGGTCACGCTGACTACGTGAAGAACATGATCACCGGTGCTGCCCAGATGGACGGCGCGATCCTGGTTTGCTCGGCCGCCGATGGTCCGATGCCACAAACCCGTGAGCACATCCTGCTGTCCCGTCAGGTTGGCGTTCCGTACATCGTGGTCTTCCTGAACAAGGCTGACCTGGTAGACGACGCTGAGCTGCTGGAACTGGTCGAGATGGAAGTTCGCGACCTGCTGTCCACCTATGACTTCCCAGGCGACGACACCCCGATCATCATCGGTTCGGCTCGTATGGCGCTGGAAGGCAAAGACGACAACGAGATGGGCACCTCCGCCGTCAAGAAGCTGGTTGAAACTCTGGACAGCTACATCCCAGAGCCAGAGCGTGCTATCGACAAGCCGTTCCTGATGCCAATCGAAGACGTATTCTCGATCTCGGGTCGTGGTACCGTTGTTACCGGTCGTATCGAGCGTGGTATCGTCCGCGTTCAGGATCCGCTGGAAATCGTTGGTCTGCGTGACACCACCACCACCACCTGCACCGGTGTTGAGATGTTCCGCAAGCTGCTGGACGAAGGTCGTGCTGGCGAGAACTGCGGCGTTCTGCTGCGTGGTACCAAGCGTGACGACGTTGAGCGTGGCCAGGTTCTGGTCAAGCCAGGTTCGGTCAAGCCGCACACCAAGTTCACCGCAGAAGTCTACGTCCTGTCGAAGGAAGAAGGCGGTCGTCACACTCCGTTCTTCAAAGGCTACCGTCCTCAGTTCTACTTCCGTACCACTGACGTGACCGGTAACTGCGAACTGCCGGAAGGCGTTGAAATGGTAATGCCAGGTGACAACATTCAGATGACTGTTACCCTGATCAAGACCATCGCAATGGAAGACGGTCTGCGCTTCGCTATCCGTGAAGGCGGTCGTACCGTCGGCGCCGGCGTCGT
>NZ_JBNRIK010000065.1:0-1860 GCF_053557975.1 Pseudomonas sp. XP2 | reverse complement strand
CGTGGTGGATCGATGAGCCGTCCGGGCGAGTGTGCTGCAGCAGATTGCCGCGCTCGTCGTAGGCATAGACATCGCTACTGCCATCGGTATGAATCGTGCTCTGTGAGGTAATGGAATGCCGGCTGATTAGGCGGTGATCCTGGGTGGCAGGGCGACAACAGGCATGTTGCTGAAATGCCTGTTGGTAGCCTGTTTCTGGATTCAATGGAATCAGCGATGGACGATGCCGTGTGATGCACTGGCAATCAAGCTTGCCCCGCATGCGATCTTCATGCCGTCTAGTGCCCGTTGACGCGGTAGGTGTCACTGCCCTCTATGATGGGAAACTGACCTTTGCATAGTGGGCAGAAAACCATGTTTCCTTTGCCGGCAATCAAACGTCCGTTTAGATTCGTGTTTGGAATAGAGTCAATGACTTCTCCGCCGTGGTCGGTGGGAATCCCCAGTTCTTACAATTTTCTTCATGATTTGCCTCTTGTGTTCAGCTTGATGGGCTGGGCTCACTTGCTGTCATGGTTGTTCAATATTTTGAAATTTTTTGAAAGCTCAAGAATTCTTTCGATAAGTGACTCGCTATTTAGCTTTATGAGTGGCGGAAGTTCGTCGAACTTTCCAAAGGCAGTGGCCGGAATGAACTGCCCCTTTGATACTACTAGGCGAATGTCGGGTCTGATTTCAGAGACCTGCTTCCTAGGGGGGGGCCATGATGAATCTTCGTCTGGAAATGGAATGCTTATGACTTTTGGCCACTCGCCGCTCTCCATGGGCTTTCGTATGGTCAGGACATCTTCGTAAGAAGTTAGATTGGTTAGGTCTGTAGCATCTATTATTATTTCTCTAGAGATTATAGGGAGAATAGCTATGTCAGGATCTTGATAGGCGCGGATATAGCCGTAAAGCGCTTCTCGTTTTGATAATGGAACTGCGAATATATCTCCTGCAACAATTTTAACTTTTCTCGTTTTCATTTGGATAGGTGCCTCTCGCCGCATTCTATGTAAGTCGGTTTATTTTTGTTTCGCTCCCCAATGGGATTGTTCTGTTTGGTTGCTCTGTCTCCGAGCTGAACCTTTTCCATGTGCTCAATGCCCCTTACCGCTGCATAAGAGTCTGTGGTATGTACGATTGTTGCAGAGCTTAGGTCAATTTTACGGTGGTGACCGCCGCTAAAGCGTCTACTAAGAACGCTTGCTGGTACCCCATAGCCTGAGGCTTTTCCTGTGTAGATTAAAGGGTTTCCGTCTGCGTCCTTATGCTTTGGGTCTGGAGCTTGATATACGATGTGCGTCTTGCCGTCATCGGCGCAAGGGTCAATCTCGGTCGGACAGCAAGAGGGTGCGACTTTTTTCTTAAGCCCATATGGATCAATCCACTGGACTGGGTTGTCTGCAAAGACGAAAATGTTTAGTCCGCCTGAGAAACCAATCGGATCTTTGCTTACAAAGCGGCCAGTGTTTGGATCGTAATATCGGTATCTGTTGTAGTGGAGTTTGGTTTCGATATCGAAATATTGACCCTGGAAGCGTAGCCGGAAATTCGTTGTGAGTTGATCGTCTGTACTTTTTGGCTGGATTGTGGTTGCTCCCCAAGCCTTAAATTTTCCTTACCATACCAACTTTCCGCCTTTATCGGTTACTTCTGATAATGTGCCGAGCTGATCACATTGGTGCCAGTTAAGAGTATCGAATGATTTCGGCGTTGGCTGGTGCTGCCAAACTGGGTCCCCATCTATGTCATATGGGAAATCATAGCTCGGCTGATGCAGCATCTCCTCAATATGATTCATCACACCTTGCGCGACCGGAATGAAGGTCCCTGGCTCAAACACGTAATGCGTGGTCCGCCCCTTGCCATCCCGGC
>NZ_JBNRIK010000064.1:0-2261 GCF_053557975.1 Pseudomonas sp. XP2 | reverse complement strand
CGGTGACCTGGGCTTCGATCAGTTGCTGCAGGCACTGCTCGACCGGGTAATCGGCCTGGGTGCGGTTCCAGTCGTGAAGCACCTGTTGTTGCTGGGTGTCATTCAGCAGTGGCAGCTCGGCGATGCGCTGCTGCGGCTGGGCGACGATGGCGGCCAGCAGGCCCTGCCAGTGCCCGGCGAGCTGGGCGATGGTGGCTTCGTCGAACAGCGCGGTGGCGTAGGTCAGGAACGCACCGATGCCGTGCTCATGCTCGAGCGTGTTCAAGGCCAGGTCGAACTGGGTGGTATGGATTTCCCAGTCGAGCGCCTCCAGGGTCAGGCCTGGCAGATGCCGTGCTTGGCCACGCCCCTCGCTGGCGTGGTTGTGCATCACCTGGAACAACGGGCTATGACTGAGGCTGCGCTCTGGCTGCAGGGCTTCGACCAGTTGCTCGAACGGCAGGTCCTGATGCGCCTGTGCGCCGAGCCCGGCCTGGTGCACCTGCTCGACCAGCGCATCGAAGGTGGTGGTCAGGTCGAATTCGGCCTTGAGCACCTGGGTGTTGACGAAGAAGCCGATGAGGCCCTCGACTTCGCTGCGATTGCGGTTGGCGATCGGGACGCCGACGCGGATATCGTTCTGCCCGCTGTAGCGGTGCAGCAGGGCCTGGAAGCTTGCCAGCAGCAACGTGAAGAGGGTCACGCCCTGGCGCTTGGCCAACAGCTTCAGCGCGTCCGCCAGCGCATCGGCGAGGGTGACGTCGAAGCGCGCGCCTGCCGGGCTCTGCACCGAGCCACGCGGGCGGTCCAGCGGCAATTCGAGCACAGGTTGTTCGTCCCCCAGCCGCGCCGTCCAGTAGCCCAGCTGCTTTTCGCGCTCGCCCGCTTCCATCCATTGCCGTTGCCACAACGCGTAGTCGGCATACTGCACCGGGAGCGCCGGCAGTCGCAGTGCCTGCCCGGATCTGGCAGCTTCGTAGAAACGCACCAGCTCGTCGACCATGATCGGTGTCGACCAGCCATCGGAGACGATGTGGTGCAAGGTCAGGACCAGCACATGGTCATCCGCCGCCAGGCGCAGCAGCTTGACCCGCAGCAAGGGGCCTTGCTCCAGGTCGAATGGCTGTTGAACTTCCTGCTCCACCCAAGCCTTGAGTGCCGCAGTGGCATCGGCACCGATGCCCTTGAGCGTTTCGATCACCAGCGCGAAGGGTGCCTCGGGGTGAATCACCTGCACCGGTTGGTCACCGTCGAGGTGAATGGTAGTGCGCAGGGTTTCGTGTCGAGCGATCAGGCCGTCGAAGCTGGCCTGCAACGCCTTGAGGTCGAGATCGCCCTTCAGGCGCAGGGCGACCGGAATGTTGTAAGCGCTGCCCTGGGGGTCCATCTGCCAGAGAAACCACTGCCGCTGCTGGGCGTAGGACAGTGCCAGGACCTCCTCCGGCGCCCTCGCAGGGATCGGCGCGACTCCGTACAAGTTGATTCCCTGACGCTTCAGGAGCATGGCCAGAGCGTGACGCTCTTTGGTGGACAACGATTTGACGGAGTCGAGCAACGCTTGCACTGATGTATCCCCTATGAAATCAGTTCATCAATTTCCTCCGTGGTTAGACGTTTGAGCGCCTCTAGCGATTTAGCCAGTTCTGCCTGAATCGGATCGATTTGCTGATTTTTCTCTTCGAGGCAGCGTGAGAAATCCTCCAGCCGGGGCTGTTCGAACAGTGCCTTCAAGGTGGCGTCGATGCCCGTCGCCTCACGAACGCGTACGATCACCTGGGTGGCAGACAGCGAATGGCCGCCCAGGGCGAAGAAGTTATCCGTCACGCCCACCTGGTCGAGTTTCAGGACCTCGGCCCAGATCGTCGCAATCTGTTGCTCCAGCTCGCTGCGCGGGGCCACGTAGCTGTCCTGCAGCACGCTTGCGTCGGGTTTGGGCAGGGCTTTGCGGTCCAGCTTGCCGTTGGCCGTTACCGGCAGGCGCTCAAGGAACAGCAGGTGGGTCGGGACCATGTAGTCGGCCAGCCCGTGCCTGAGGTGCTCGCGCAGTTCGCTGCGCAGTGCGTTCTGCTGCTGCGGGTCGGCCGGTGCTTCGCCGACCACCAGATACCCCGCCAGCTGCTTGCCACCGGGCCCGTCGATGTCCAGCACCACCGCCTCGCGCACGCTCGGGTGCTCGAGCAGACGTGTCTCGATCTCGCCCAGTTCGATGCGCAGGCCGCGGATTTTCACCTGGTGGTCGAGACGGCCCTTGTACTCGATCACCCCGTCCGCCCGATAACGCG
>NZ_JBNRIK010000063.1:0-2301 GCF_053557975.1 Pseudomonas sp. XP2 | reverse complement strand
ATAACGTCTATGTCGGTGCTAACGAGCCGGTGGTCAACGCCATCGACGCGGTCAGCGGCGCGGACGCGTGGAAGTTCGAGAACCTGACCCTGGATAAGACCGAGGTCAGCACCAGCGTTACGGATGAGCCTTCCGGGCAGGGTGACCTGGTGAAAGTCAGCATCACTCCAGTCACCGACACGGTGAACGAGGCGACTGCGCCGACCTTCAAGCTCACCCTGAACCAGGCCATCGATAAACCGCTGACCGTGCTGCTGAGCACCGGTGAAACCGTGGTGTTCGCCGCTGGCGAGACCACCAAGACCATCTCGGCGCCTGCCCAGGGCGACGATGTGTTCATCGACAAGGGCCAGATCACCGTCAGCATCGACAAGGCCACCGTCACCGGTGCGCCGCTGGAAAACCTGCAGATCGGCGATCCGGCCACTGTCAACGTGACCGACACCATCAGCAAAGTCACCGCTGTCCTGTCGGTGGACAACACCGCTGTGGTCGAAGGCGGCAAGATCACCTACACCGTCACCCTGATCAGTGAAGACACCAAGCTGCCAGTGACTGGCCACGGTGGTGTGACCGTGACCTTGACCGGTGGCACTCAGGTCACCATCAACCCAGGCTCGGCCACCGGCACCGTGGAAATCACCGCGCCGAACGACCTGTACGCGGGCGGCCAGGACGCAATTACCAAGTCGATCACCGGTATCGAAGTCACCGGCGACACCAAGTTCGAGAACCTGGTGACCGACAAGACCCCGGTCACCACTACCGTCAGCGACGAGCCAAACGGCAGCGACAACCTGGTGAAAGTCAGCATCACTCCAGTCACCGACACGGTGAACGAGGCGACTGCGCCGACCTTCAAGCTCACCCTGAACCAGGCCATCGATAAACCGCTGACCGTGCTGCTGAGCACCGGTGAAACCGTGGTGTTCGCCGCTGGCGAGACCACCAAGACCATCTCGGCGCCTGCCCAGGGCGATGACGTCTTTGTTGATAAAGGCACCATCACCGTCAGCATCGACAAGGCCACCGTTACCGGTGCTCCGCTGGAGAACCTGCAGATCGGCGACCCGGCCACTGTCAACGTGACCGACACCATCAGCAAAGTCACCGCTGTCCTGTCGGTGGACAACACCGCTGTGGTGGAAGGTGGCAAGATCACCTACACCGTCACCCTGATCAGTGAAGACACCAAGCTGCCAGTGACTGGCCACGGTGGTGTGACCGTGACCTTGACCGGTGGCACTCAGGTCACCATCAACCCAGGCTCGGCCACCGGCACCGTGGAAATCACCGCGCCGAACGACCTGTACGCGGGCGGCCAGGACGCAATTACCAAGTCGATCACCGGTATCGAAGTCACCGGCGACACCAAGTTCGAGAACCTGGTGACCGACAAGACCCCGGTCACCACGACCATCAGCGACGAGCCGAACGGCAACGACAACCTGGTCAAGGTCAGCATCACTCCGGTCACCGACACGGTGAACGAGGCGACTGCGCCGACCTTCAAGCTCACCCTGAACCAGGCCATCGATAAACCGCTGACCGTGCTGCTGAGCACTGGTGAAACCGTGGTGTTCGCCGCTGGCGAGACCACCAAGACCGTTTCGGCGCCAGCCCAGGGCGATGACGTGTTCATCGACAAGGGCCAGATCACCGTCAGCATCGACAAGGCCACCGTCACCGGTGCGCCGCTGGAGAACCTGCAGATCGGTACCCCGGCGACCGTTCAGGTCACCGACACCATCAGCAAAGTCACCGCTGTCCTGTCGGTGGACAACACCGCTGTAGTCGAAGGTGGCAAGATCACCTACACCGTGACCCTGATCAGTGAAGACACCAAGCTGCCAGTGACCGGCCACGGCGGTGTGACCGTGACCCTGACTGGCGGCACGGTCGTGACTATTCCGGCCGGCTCGGCCTCGGGTACCGCCTTCGTCACTGCACCGAACGACCTGTTCACCGGTGGCCAGCCTGCGATCACCAAGTCGATCACCGACATTTCGGTCACCGGCGACACCAAGTTCGAGAACCTGGTGACCGACAAGACCCCGGTCACCACTACCGTCAGCGACGAGCCGAACGGCAGCGACAACCTGGTCAAGGTCAGCATCACGCCGGTCACCGAGTCGGTGAACGAAGCCACTGCACCAACCTTTAACGTCACCCTGAACCAAGCGCTGGACAAGGCGCTCACCGTTGTCCTGAGTACTGGCGAAACCGTGGTGTTCGCTGCTGGCGAGACCACCAAGACCATCTCGGCGCCGGCCCAAGGCGATGACGTCTTTGTTGATAAAG
>NZ_JBNRIK010000062.1:0-3014 GCF_053557975.1 Pseudomonas sp. XP2 | reverse complement strand
CTGCGGTCAGAGTGGTCTTACCGTGGTCAACGTGGCCGATAGTGCCGACGTTAACGTGGGGAAGGGAACGATCAAACTTTTCCTTAGCCATCGATACAATCCTCCGCAGAAGAAATAGTCTTGCGCTGATAAAACAAAGGCAGATATTTTCATATCTGCCTTGTTTATATGGAGCTCTTGAGCGGACTTGAACCGCTGACCTCACCCTTACCAAGGGTGTGCTCTACCAACTGAGCTACAAGAGCGAAACACTTTGCGCAAAATCCAGCAAACTTGGAGCGGGTAGCGGGAATCGAACCCGCATCATCAGCTTGGAAGGCTGAGGTTCTACCACTAAACTATACCCGCGGAGCTTGCGGCTCTCGCTAAAACTGGTGGAGGGAGAAGGATTCGAACCTTCGAAGCTCTCGCAACGGATTTACAGTCCGTCCCCTTTGACCGCTCGGGAATCCCTCCAGATGTGGCCGGCATTCTATTTGTCTGCCGCCCCAGTGTCAAGCGTTTTTTCAAATTTTTTCAATCAAATCTGAAACTTAGCTGCTTTGACACCGCTTCCAGTTCTACCACCTGAGTGGTGTTCCCTGTGAAGCGGGCGCCATTCTATCAAGCTATTCACCAGTTGCAATACCCTGGCAGAAAATAATTTTATGTTTTAAGTCTTTGAAATCATTGGAAAGAGCCGAAAGCACCGTTTGGTCCAGCAAACGCTCGCTTTCCGGGGCAACCTTGAGCCAGCGCCCATCTGCTCCAGGCAACTGCCCCACCACTGGCAAAGTGGCAATATCTAGGCTCAGCAAGCGCTGACGCAGTGCATCCAGCTGCTCCTGCCCTGTTACCCCCCCCACCACCAGGCACTCATCACGGCGCCTGGGTGGCGCCGACAGACCCGTTTCACGCAACAGACGGATTTCTTGCTGATTCCCCTTGTACAACGACAGGGGAGCGACTTCCTTGACCTTCAGCGGTGCTTCCTGCTGATGCCAAACGTAATAGAAGACGTTGAGCACCAGTAACAACAGAAACAACCAACGCATAGGCACCTCAATCCAATGGGCAGGCCATGGCCAGACCAACAAAAACCAGGTCAGGGACGACACGCGCCTGCGGCACGGCCTCCCTCACCAGCGGCGCATCGCCCCCGGTGAGGAACACCGTGAATTCATCCCCCCACAGCGCACGCGCCTGCTCGAGCTGCGTACGTGCAAAGCCCTGAAGCATCAACACGCAGCCACGCTCGACCGCTTCGACAGTAGAGCGGCCCGGCGACAAACTGGTCAATGCGCGCTCGGCAGAGTCATCGTCATAACGGATTCGCCGGGTGTGGGTACGCAACTGACTGCGCATCAATGGCATGCCCGGGCAGATGTAGCCACCCAGGTGTTCGCCGTCTGCGGCCACAAAGTCCGCTTTAGCAGCGGTACCAAGGTCGATCACCAGGCACGCGCCCTTGGCCAGGTGAAATGCACCCAGCGCTGCCAGCCAACGGTCCATGCCCAGACGCTGATAGTCATCATAACCGTTGCGCACACCGGCCATGCGCTGGGCCGGATGCGCAACATGCGCCTGCACGGTAAATGCCTGGGCTATCAACGCACAAAGCGCATCGGTTTCTTCCTCGCTGCGCACACTGACGATGCGGCACCCGGTCAGACATACCGATGCCAGCGCAGCCACTTCAGCCAGCAGCGCTTGATCGGAATCGACGATCCCGCCACCTTCAATCACTGCATCAGCGGTATGGATTACGCGCCACTTGATGAAGCTATTACCGCAGTCGAGCTCAAGAATCATCACGCAACCTCAAACTGAGCTCACCACCACTGAAGCTCTTTTCAACTCCGTCCACCTCAAGGCGCAAGCCGCCCTGCCCGTCGACGCCAAGAACCACGCCATCAATACGCGTGCTACCGGCAACCAGTGAAACAGTGCGCCCCTGCCACAGGTGCGCCTGCTCCCATTCCTCCTGGAATGCGGCAAAACCGTAACGACGATGGCGTGCCAATTCGTGCTGCAATTGCTGATTGAGCGACGCCACCAGGTGGTTGCGGTCTATCGCCGCACCCAGCTCACGCCGCATTGAGGTCCACTCCTGGTCGACTTGGCCATTGACCTGCATGTTCACATTGATACCGATACCCAGTACCACATGACAGACATCGGCCGGGTCACCCACCAGCTCCAGGAGAATGCCAGTTATCTTCTGCCCGCGAACCAGCACGTCATTGGGCCATTTGAGCCCGACATCCTTTACGCCGAATGCCTGCAGAGTACGCATCACTGCAACACCCACCACCAGGCTCAAGCCTTCGAGCTGGCGCATGCCGCCATCCACACGCAAGACAAGGCTGTAATAGAGGTTTTCGGCAAATGGGCTGACCCATTGCCTGCCACGTCGCCCGCGGCCTGCGCTTTGCCGCTCAGCCAAGACGATAAATGGCGCTACCTGCCCTTGATTGGCAAGCCTCAAGCCTTCGGCGTTGGTCGAGTCGATGATTTCGTGGATGAAAACCGGCCACTGCTCGCCTTCGGCAAACCCGGCGATAGCCTGTGCCTCGAGCAAAGCCAGCGGCGCCGCCAGCTGGTAGCCGCGCCCACGAACCTTGTGAATGGTGAGGTTCAGCTCGCTCTCCAGGTGCTGCAGCTGCTTCCAAACGGCGCTGCGACTCACCCCGAGGGCTGCCCCCAGAGCTTCTCCGGAATGGAACCGGCCATCCTTGAGGAGGTTCAACAACTTCAGCATGCCAGTCTCGACTTGGAATAAGGCAGGCATGATAGCCATGGGCTGTTGGCTTGCATAGGAAAAGGGCCTGCATACCTGGCGTGCGCCCTGCCTTGTGGCAGCGGGCGTGCCCGCGAAACAGGCTGCGCGGTGGATGCCACGGGCTTCGCCCGTGTTCGCGGGGCAAGCCCGCTCCCACAGGGATTCGAGCTGGGCTGAATTTTTTGCCCACAAAGACAAAACCCCTACCTGCATGCGCAGATAGGGGTTTTGCGAAATGAATCTTGACGATGAC
>NZ_JBNRIK010000061.1:0-3148 GCF_053557975.1 Pseudomonas sp. XP2 | reverse complement strand
TGGGGCGCGAAGCGGCCCTGGGGTTTGAGCTTCGCCGCCGAAATTGCCGGGGCCGCTTCGCGCCCCATCGCGGCACAAGGCCGCTCCTACAATGGACCGCGTCAGGCTGGAGTCTCGGTTCAAGGCTCCAGCCCGATCCCCCGCAAGATCACGCTGGTCACCGTTTGCACCGCACTCTCGAACGCCATGTCCGACAGCATCTCGCCGCCATTGAGCAACTGCACCTGGTAACCGAAGTCGGCATAGTGCTGGGTGGACGCCCAGATCATGTACAGCAATGCCGACGGTTCAACCGGCAGAATACGCCCCTCCTCCACCCAACGGCGGATCTTGGCTTCTTTCAATTTCGCCCAGGGCACCAGGCTGTCATCCAGGTTCACCCCAAGCACAGGCGCCCCGTGCAGCATCTCTTCGGCCCAGATCTTCGAGCCCAGTGGCCGCGAGCGCGAATGGCCCATCTTGGCCCTGATGTAGCTGGTCAGCACCACACGCGGGTCGTCGAAGTTCTCGAAGCACAGTGCGTCCTGCTTCCACACATCCAGCAGGTCCTGCAGCACCGCGCGGAACAGCTCGTCCTTGGTGCTGAAGTAATAATGCAGGTTGGAGCGCGGCAATTCGGCCTGCTCGGCGATATCGCCCATGGACGTGGCGCCATAACCTTTGTCGGCGAACACCTTTTCCGCCGCCTGCAAAATTTTCTCGATATTGCGTCGGCGGATTTCGATCTTGTGGTTGGCCATCAGGCTTGGGCCGTCCACACCGCCAGTTCATAGCCGTCCGGGTCGATGAAATGGAAGCGACGCCCGCCCGGAAAGGCAAAGGTCGCCCGGCTGATTGTCGCCCCGGCGGCCTCGACCCGCTGCTGTGTGGCATCGAGGTCGTCGGCGTACAAGATGACCAATGGCCCGCCCGGGCGTACTGGCTCGCCGGTGGTGAAGCCACCGGTCAGCCGGCCGTCACTGAACTCGGTATAGGCAGGCCCATAGTCGGTGAACGCCCAGCCGAACACGCTGCCATAGAAGGCTTTGCTGCTTGCGATGTCGCTGACATTGAACTCGATGTTGTCGATCTGCCGGTCAGTACCGCGAATGCCCATGTGTGCTCCGTGCCGTAGGGGGTTTGGCCTAGTCTACTCCGGTCGTTTCACACTTTTATATCAGGCGGCCTGAAACATCCGTGTGATTACAGGCTGATGGCGATGGCACGATGCGTCACCCATTGGTTGCGATCAGAAGCACGTCTATCCGCAACTCGCCCGGTCCCGCACCGGGCACTGTGCGCGATGAAGATTAAGTGCGGTGTTGATGATGCCGATATGGCTGAACGCCTGGGGGAAGTTGCCGAGCATGCGCTGGCCGGCCGGGTCGTACTGTTCCGCCAGCAAGCCAAGGTCGTTGCTCAAGCCGGTGAGGTGCTGGTACAGCGCTTCGGCTTCAGCCTGGCGCCCCAACAATACATAAACGTCTGCCAGCCAGAACGAGCACACCAGGAAGGTGCCTTCCCCCGGCGTCAGGCCGTCGCTGCAGCTGTCACTGTCGTAGCGCATCAGCAGGCCGTTCTTCAGCAGGCGCTGTTCGACCTGCTCCAGCGTGCGCAAAAAGCGTGGGTCATCTGCGGGCAAGAAGCCAGTCAGGGCGATCTGCAACAGGCTGGCATCCATCTCGGACGAGCCGTACGCCTGAACAAAAAACCGGCCACTGGGGTCCAGGCCTTTCTCACAAACTTCGCGGTGAATGTCGTCAGCCACCTGGCGGTAATGGTCCCCGCGCTCGCGGCCTTCTTCAGTGGTGTCGGCCAACCCTGCGGCACGGTCGAAGGCGACCCAGGCCATCACCTTGGAGTGCACGAACTGTTGCCGGCCGCCGCGCACTTCCCAGATGCCTTCGTCCGGCTCGCGCCAGATGCCTTCGACGTAAGGCATGATCAGGCGGGAGATGGCGGCGCTGCGCGGATGGCGCGGCAAGCCGCCCTTGATCGCCTGGGACATGGCATCGGCCAGTTCGCCATAGATGTCCAGCTGCATCTGCTGCGACGCGGCATTGCCTACCCGCACGGGTTGCGAATGCTCGTAACCGGCCAGCCACGGCAAGGTGTATTCCTGCAGGTCACGCTCGCCGGCCAGGCCATACATGATCTGCATCTGCTCAGGGTTGCCGGCCACCGAGCGCAGCAGCCATTCGCGCCAGGCCTGGGCTTCGTCAAAGTAGCCGAGGTTCATGAAGGCCAGCAGTGTCATGGTGGCATCGCGCAGCCAGCAGAAGCGGTAGTCCCAGTTGCGCTCCCCACCCACACGCTCGGGCAGCGAGGTGGTGACAGCGGCGACGATGCCACCCGTGGGGGCGTAGGTCATTGCCTTGAGGGTGAGCAACGAGCGGCGCACCAGGGCGGTGTATGGCCCTACCTGCGGGCAGCGGGTGGCGAAGGCCTGCCACTGCTCGACGGTTTGGGCAAAAGCCTGGTCGATATCGCAGTCGGGCTGCACGGGCAGGTGCGAGGGTTGGTGACGCAGGCTGAAGATTTGGCGCTCGCCCGTGCCAACACGAAAGCGCGCGACGGTATGGTGGTCGAGTGCATGCGGGGGGACGGTGCTGCACAGGATCAGCCGGTCAGGGCCGGCAACGGCGCTGAGGGTCAGTGGGGCGAGCCGTTCCACCCATGGCACACTGCGACCGTAGTCGAAGCGCATGACCAGGTCCATTTCAAAATTGGTTTCGCCACTGAGCCCCTCGACGATCCGCACCACCGAATTGACGTCGCCCAGCGGCATGAAGTCGAGCACCCGGGCACGGCCGGTGGCAGTGACCCAGGTGGTTTCCAGCACGAGGGTGTCGTCCAGGTATTGGCGGCTGCTGTGCTCGACGGGGTCGCAGGGGGCCACGCGCCAGCGGCCGTTTTCTTCGTTGCCCAGCAGGGCCGCAAACACGGCGGGGGCGTCGAATCGTGGCAGGCAGAGCCAGTCGAGCGAGCCATCGCGGCTGACCAGGGCGGCGCTGCGGCAGTTGCCCAGCAGGGCATAGTCTTCGATGTGGGCAGGCATTGAGTCTCCTTTCGGTTGAACCGGTTTGTTGCCTGTGCCGGCCGCTTCGCGGGGCAAGCCCGCTCCCACAGGTACTGCACAAGGTTCAAGTGCAGTAGGGTTCCCTGTGGG
>NZ_JBNRIK010000060.1:598-3240 GCF_053557975.1 Pseudomonas sp. XP2 | reverse complement strand
GACTGGCTTGCGGTCAACTTGGCCACAACCTCGTCGATGGTGTCGGTCACTTTGACCGAAGCATCGCCGCCCAACTCCAGGTTTTCGAAGGTACGACCATCAACGTCCACAGCCGACTTGATGCCCAAGCTGATTTCGCCGCCGTCCAGATAGACGTCGTCGCCCTGCGCCGCGTGCTCGTAAAGCGCGCTGGTTTCGCCGGCCTTGATGGTGACTGTGGCGTTGTTGCTCAAGGTGACGACCAGGTCGTGTGCCAGAGCGGTATTGATGTGCACGGTGAAGGTCGGTTTGACGTTCTCGGCCACCGAAGTCTGGTCGGCAGTGATGGTGACCTTGACCAGATCGCCTTCGTTATTGCCGCCTGGGTTACCGGGGGTACCTGGCTCGTCAGTGACGGTGGTGCTGACCGGGGTCTTGTCCAGTGTCAACTGTTCGAATTTTCCGACGTCAGCGCCAGCAACGGTAGCGATCGACTGCACCACCGGGGTATTGCTGCCGACATAGACGTTGTCCGGAGCAGTGACGGTAATCGAGCCGCTGGTGCCATTGGCCGGCACGGTAATGACGGTTTTGCCGTCGCTCAGCGTGAAGTTCAGGGCGCCGTGGTTGTTGATCGGCAGGCCGTCTTTGTTGGTCAGCGTGATGGTGTAGGTGATCTCGCCGCCTTCGGTGACCGAAGGCGTCGCGGTCAGCTTGGCCACGACTTCGTCGGTGGTGTCTGTCACTTGGACGGTAGCCGCACCGCCCAGCTCCAGGTTCTCGAAGGTAGCACCGGTGGCGTCTACCGCCGACTTGATACCCAGGCTGATTTCGCCCGAATCATTGTAGACATCATCCCCCTGCGCATCGTGGGTGTACGGCGCGCTGATTTCGCCCGCCTTGATGGTCACGGTCGCGTTGTTGCTCAGGGTCACAACCAGGTCGTGATCCAGCGGCTGGTTGATGTGCACAGTGAACGTCGGTTTGACGTTTTCCGCCACCGAAGTCTGGTCGGCGGTGATGGTGACCTTGACCAGGTCGCCTTCGTTGCCTGGGGTGCCTGGTTCGTCGGTAACCTGGGTGCTGACCGGGGTCTTGTCCAGATTCAGGTTTTCGAACTTCCACGCATCCGCGCCGCTGACAGCATCGATGGCATTGACCACCGGCTGGTTAGTACCGACATACACGTTATCCGGGGCGGTTACAGTGGCCGAGCCCGTGGTGCTGTTGGCCGCGACGACAACGGTGGTGCCATCGGTCAGCTTGAAGTACAGCTCCGAGTGGTTATTGATCGGCAGACCGTCTTTGTTGGTCAGCGTGATGGTGTAGGTGATCTCGCCGCCTTCGGTAACCGAAGGCGTCGCAGTCAGCTTGGCTACCACTTCGTCGATGGTGTCGGTCACTTTGACCGAAGCATCGCCGCCCAACTGCAGGTTCTCGAAGGCAGCACCGGTAGCGTCTACCGCCGACTTGATGCCCAGGGTGATTTCGCCAGCATCCTGGTAAACGTCATCGCCCTGCGCCGCGTGCTCGTACGGTGCACTGGTTTCGCCGGCCTTGATGGTCACCGTGGCATTGTTGCTCAGGGTCACGACCAGGTCGTGCTCCAGAGGCTGGTTGATGTGCACGGTGAACGTCGGTTTGACGTTCTCGGCCACCGAAGTCTGGTCGGCAGTGATGGTTACTTTGACCAAGTCACCTTCGTTGTTGCCGCCTGGGTTGCCCGGAGTACCTGGCTCATCGGTAACGGTTGTGCTGACCGGCGTCTTGTCCAGGGTCAGCTGTTCGAACTTGCCGACATCAGCGCCAGCAACAGTTGCGATCGACTGTACCACCGGGGTATTGCTGCCAACGTAAACGTTGTCCGGAGCAGTCACGGTGATCGAACCGCTGGTGCCGTTGGCCGGCACGGTGATGACGGTCTTGCCGTCGCTCAGCGTGAAGGTCAGGGCGCCGTGGTTGTTGATCGGCAGGCCGTCTTTGTTGGTCAGCGTGATCGTGTAGGTGATCTCGCCGCCTTCGGTCACCGAAGGGGTGGCGGTCAGCTTAGCCACAACTTCACTGATAGTGTCCGAGATCTCAACGGTAGCTGGACCACCCAAGGCCAGGTTCTCGAAAGTGGCACCTGGAACGGTAGCGTCGGTAACGCTGAGGGTGATGGAGCCAGCGTCGTGATAGACGTCATCACCCTGAGCCGGAGTCTTGTACTCGACTTCGGTCTTACCGGCTTCGATCGTCACGGTGTCTCCGTTCGACAGAGTGACGGTCAACGGACGATCCAGCGCCTGGCTTACTTTCACAGTAAAGGAAGGTTGCTGGTCTTCGGTCACATTGCCATTGCTGACGATGCTTACGGTGACAGTATCGACGCTGTCATTGATGACAGTCGAGGCTGGAGTCGGATTCGGGGTCAGCTGCTCGAAGTTGCCGCCGGTGGCGTTTTCGATGGTGACGCTAACAGTCGAACCGTTGTTATAGACGTCGTTCGCCGGGGTCTGGAAATCAACGCTGCCTTGGGTCTTGCCCGCTTCAACTGTGATGGTCTGGCCGTTGGACAGGGTCACGGTTACCGGCGTCTGGGCAGGGTTGCTCAGGGTCACGGTGTAGGTGATGACACCGCCTTCGGTCACCGACGGGTTCGCCGTCAGCGTTGCGGTGGTGGT
>NZ_JBNRIK010000060.1:365-588 GCF_053557975.1 Pseudomonas sp. XP2 | reverse complement strand
TTACCGGCGTCTGGGCAGGGTTGCTCAGGGTCACGGTGTAGGTGATGACACCACCTTCGGTCACCGACGGGTTCGCGGTCAGCGTTGCGGTGGTGGCGTCTACTGAATCGTTGATCGTGGTCTGAGCCGGGGTCGGATTCGGGGTCAACTGCTCGAAGTTACCGCCCGTGGCGTTCTCGATGGTGACGCTGACAGTCGAACCGTTGTTGTAGACGTCGTTCGT
>NZ_JBNRIK010000060.1:163-306 GCF_053557975.1 Pseudomonas sp. XP2 | reverse complement strand
TTACCGGCGTCTGGGCAGGGTTGCTCAGGGTCACGGTGTAGGTGATGACACCACCTTCGGTCACCGACGGGTTCGCCGTCAGCGTTGCGGTGGTGGTGTCTACTGAATCGTTGATCGTGGTCAGAGCCGTGGTCGGATTCGGC
>NZ_JBNRIK010000060.1:0-153 GCF_053557975.1 Pseudomonas sp. XP2 | reverse complement strand
TTACCGGCGTCTGGGCAGGGTTGCTCAGGGTCACGGTGTAGGTGATGACACCGCCTTCGGTCACCGACGGGTTCGCGGTCAGCGTTGCGGTGGTGGTGTCTACTGAATCGTTGATCGTGGTCAGAGCCGTGGTCGGATTCGGCGTCAGCTGCT
>NZ_JBNRIK010000059.1:0-3287 GCF_053557975.1 Pseudomonas sp. XP2 | reverse complement strand
CGTTCTCTGTGGGAGCGGGCTTGGCCCGCGAAGCAGGCGACGCGGTGCCTGGCACCGGCTTTGCCGGTGTTCGCGGGCACGCCCGCTCCCACAGGGATGGCGGTGCAGCAGCGCCTGAGGCAACACGCCTCAGGAAAAATCGGCAGGATGTTGTGCAGAGAATTCGTTTGAGGTCCTTGGCCTTATTGTCCATGGTGGCAGGCTGGTAGCTATTTGCCACGCGTGGACGCAGGCGCATGACGATGCCTGCGTTGGGGGACGTTGTCGGATCCCCCCAACAATAAGAGAGGACAAGGAAATGCAATCCAACGGTTTGAAGCAAAGCCTCAAGCAGCGGCACATCACCATGATCGCACTGGGCGGGGTGATCGGTGCAGGGCTGTTCATGGGCTCGGGCGCACTGATCGCATCGGCAGGGCCTGCGGCCATCCTGTCGTATTTCATTGGTGGCCTGGTGGTCACTCTGGTGATGTTCATGCTGGGCGAAATGGCCTGTCGCAACCCGGATGCGGGGTCGTTCTCGACCTATGCCAACACCTGGCTCGGCGACTGGGCAGGGTTTTCAGTCGGCTGGCTGTACTGGTTCAAGTCGATGATGACCATCACCCTCGAAGCGGTACTGCTGGGCGCCATCCTGCATGACTTTCTACCCTGGCTGCCGATCTGGGCAGGCGCCTTCCTGATGTTGGTGACACTGATGGCCAGCAACGCCTACTCGGTGCGTTCGTTTGCCGAAGTGGAGTATTGGCTGGCGGCCATGAAGGTCGCCACCATCCTCATCTTCATGCTGCTGGGCATCTCGATCCTGCTGGGCCTGCACAACGACATTCCTTCGCCTGGCCTGGTCAACCTCACCGCCCACGACGGGTTCATGCCCAATGGCCTGTCGCCCGTCATGGCGGGTGTCATCGTGGTGATATTCTCCCTGGGCGGCAGCGAAATTGCCGCGGTGGCCGCAGGTGAATCAGAGAACCCGCGGCAGAACGTGATTCGCGCGATCAAGAGCGTGATCCTGCGAGTGATGTTGTTCTACGTTGGCTCCGTGTCGATCCTGATCCTGTGCCTGCCATGGACCGACAAGGCCAACCTGGCCTCGCCCTATGTTTCGCTCTTCACCCTGGCCGGGTTCGGCGGTGCTGCGGTGGCCATGAAACTGGTGCTGTTCGTCTCGTTCATGTCGGTGATGAACTCGTTCATGTTCTCCAACTCGCGCATGCTGTTCTCGCTTAGCCAGCGCGGGCACGCGCCCAAGCTGTTCTCGCGCACCAGCGCCAAGGGCGTGCCGATCAATGCACTGCTGCTGAGCCTGTCGATCTGCACGATGATCCTGACCGTGCACTTTATCAGCGCCGGTGACCTGTTCATGACCCTGGCCAAGAGTACCGGCAGCCTGGTGATGGTCGTATGGATCTTCATCATCATCGCCCACGTGGCCATGCGCTGGAGAACCCGTCACGAAGCGGTCGACCCCAAGGCCTTTCGCGCCTGGTTGTTCCCGTACGCCAACATCGTTGCGCTGTTCGCCCTGTTGGCAGTGATCGGCACCCAGGCGTTCGACCCGGCGTCGCGTTTCCAGTTCTGGTTCACGGTGCTGACGCTACTGCTGGTTGTGGCGGGGTACTTCCTGATGCGCCAGCAAACGGCGGCCGCTGCAAAGGAGGCGGAGGTCAAGACAGGAGAGACAAGAAATGGCGTCCCAGGCAGGAATTGAACCTGCAACCTTCCCCTTAGGAGGGGGATGCTCTATCCAATTGAGCTACTGAGACGCTACGACCGGCAGCGAGCGCTGCACAGCGGGACGGCCAGCATGTTAACCAGCATGCGGGCATTTGTCATGCACCTACCGGGCTTTTTCGCGTAATCCTTTTCTGGCACTGCTACACCTGCGGCAGCACACCTTCATCGCGAAGCACCCCGAACAGGGCTGATACCGCAGCCTCCAGGGTTGTAGAGTTGTCCAGCAGGTGCACCGACGGATCAGGCAGTGCCTGCAAGCGGGCGCTGCGAGCCAGGCGCTGCTCGACTTCCTCGGCGGTTTCGCGGCCACGGGCCACCAGGCGCTGGCGCAACACCTGCGGCCTGACCTGCACAAGCACCGCCAACAGGCCCGGATAACGCTGACGCGCTTCGGCCAGGTAAGCGCGCGAGCCGTTCACCAGCACTGCCCGGCCCTCCGCCAGCCAGTCGTCCACCTGCCGGGGAATCCCGTAGTCCAGGCCGTTGGCGTGCCAGTGCATGGCAAAAGCACCCTGCACGCGCAGGGTCTCGAACTGTTCAGGCGTGACACCATGGGCGGCTTCGCCCTTGGCTTCGGCCGAACGGGTAATGACACGCCGGGCAATTTCTACCCCGGCAGCCGCCAGCCGCTCACGTGCAGCGTCGATCAGGGAATCTTTCCCCGAACCCGACGGTCCTACCAGAAATATCAACCGGCCTGTCCCTGATCGACGGTCGCTTGCGTCATGTTGCATAGCCACTATGCTCTATGAAGGGAAACCGCCGCATTCTAGGTGTTTTCCTGGCCTTTTGCTGCGTTTTACCTGTTTTTGACGGCAAAAGTCTGACGGTTGGGCAAGCCGGAGCATGTAAAACTTTTCAAACCAGTGCTCATTTCTGATAATTGGTACTGGCATAAAGCCTTTATCCGGCTCACTATTTGTCACAGAATTGACGCCAAGGAAACGGCGACCATAAGGCAAGATGAGCATCCATTTTTACTGACGGTTGAACATTTTGTCGTCGCCACGGTCGTATTTCCACCCCGTGCGGCCAATTTGAGAACCGCTTCCCCTGAACCAAAATCTGGTCAATTTATATGCGCCCAATGAAACAGGCTATTTATTCAAGCCGCACCGCTGACAAATTTGTCGTCCGCCTGCCAGACGGGATGCGTGAGCGCATTGCCGAGGTAGCGCGCAACCATCACCGCAGCATGAACTCTGAAATTATCGCGCGCCTGGAACAGAGCCTTATCCAGGAAGGTGCGTTGGGTGACGAGCTGAGCATGCGCCTGGACAGCCCTGAGCTGTCCCTGCATGAGCGCGAGTTGCTGCAGCGCTTCCGCCAACTGTCCCACCGACAGCAGAACGCCCTGGTTGCCCTCATCGCTCACGATGTGGAAATGGCCGCCGACGCTTCCTGAGGCGTGCAGCGAACATGAAAAAGCCAGCGTAAGCTGGCTTTTTTGTGGGCGCCTGACTAGCCGCGCTGCAGCCCCTGTGGGAGCGGCCTTGTGTCGCGAAAGGGCTGCAAAGCAGCCCCGGGGCATCAGCAGCAATGCACAGATT
>NZ_JBNRIK010000058.1:0-3423 GCF_053557975.1 Pseudomonas sp. XP2 | reverse complement strand
GGGGCTGCTTCGCAGCCCTTTCGCGACACAAGGCCGCTCCTACACGGGAACTGCATCGCTTTCGAGACCTGTGTCGATTCTGCCTGGTGCCATTCGACTACCCATGAAAGCAGCCACCGGGCTGCCAACAGGAGAGTCCCCATGCGCAAACTCATCGTAGCCGCCTTCATCAGCCTCGACGGCGTGATGCAAGCTCCCGGCGGCCCGCAGGAAGACACCAGCGGCGGTTTCGCCTACGGCGGCTGGATCGTGCCCTACGCCGAGGAAGTGTTTGGCCAGGCCATGCAGGCATTGTTCAGCCAGCCCTTTGAGCTGCTGTTGGGCCGGCGCACCTACGACATTTTTGCCGGCTATTGGCCAAACATCAAAGACAACGCCGAAGACTTCTCCATCGCCAACCTGTTCAACAGCGTGCCCAAACATGTGGCCACCCACACCCCTGCCACCCTCGACTGGCACAACAGCCACGCCCTCGGCGCGGACATCGCCGCTGCAGTACGCTCGCTCAAGCAACGGGACGGCGCCAACCTGCTGACCCAGGGCAGCGCCGAACTGGTGCAGCAACTGCTGGCGGCAGACCTGGTAGATGAACTGCAACTGCTGATCCACCCGCTGCTGCTCGGCCAAGGCAAACGCCTGTTCGGTCATGACGCAGCAGCAGCGGCCTTTACCTTGCAGCAGTCGCAAGTCTCGCCCAAGGGCGTGATCATCAGCCGCTACGTGCGCGCAGGCCAGGTGCAGACCGGTTCATTCGACACGGTGTAATCCCATACAACTTTTGCCCCGCGCAGGCATCGAAACACAGGAAGCCCCTATCCGCTCCAAGGAGGTCAACCATGGCGCTGCGCACTACGCTGCTGCTTTCCTGCATGACCCTGGCGCTGCTCGGCTGCGCCGGCAACGATCAACCGGCACCGCCGCGCACCCAGCAGGTCGACCTGCAACGCTACCAGGGCACCTGGTATGAACTGGGCCGGCTGCCGATGTTCTTCCAGCGCAACTGCGTGCAGTCCGAGGCGCACTATGGCCTGCGCCCGGATGGCCGGATCGACGTGACCAACCGCTGCAAGGAAAAGGACGGCCAGTGGAACGAAGCCAAGGGCATCGCCGAGGCCCAGCAGCCGGGCAGCACCGACAAGCTGTGGGTGCGCTTCGACAACTGGTTCAGCCGCCTGGCACCGGGCCTGACCAAGGGCGAGTACTGGGTGCTGTATCACGACAAGGATTACCGGGTGGCGCTAGTGGGCCACCCCAACCGCGAGTACCTGTGGCTGCTTTCACGCACGCCTGCGGTCACCGACCAGCAGCGCGAGCAACTGCTGACCATCGCCCGGGAGCAAGGTTATGACACCAGCAAGCTCATTTGGCGGCAGGGAGACTAGCAGGCCGTCGACGGCAGGCAGCAATGCGGCTAAGGTGTGCGCCCGTCATACCTCGAAGGAGCGAGCACATTGATCACCTGCCACGTCAAATACATCGTCGACCCTTACCAGCTGCCTGCGTTCGAGGCCTATTCACGCCAGTGGATAGGCCTCGTCACGCGCATGGGCGGCCAGCATCACGGCTACTTCCTGCCTGCTGAGGGCGCTAACAACATCGCGTACTGCCTGTTCAGCTTCCCCAGCCTGGCGGCCTACGAGCAGTACCGCAGACAGGCTGAAACCGACCCGGAATGCATCGCTGCAGTAGCCACAGCTACAGAGCAACGCTTCATCCTCAGCTACGAGCGCAGCTTCCTGAAACCGCTGCTGGGCTGAATCAAGGAGGTTGCACATGGACCTGCTGTTCCTCGGCACCTGCGCCGGGGTGCCCACCAAGGCACGCAATGTCAGCGCCACGGCGGTGATCGAAGCCAGTGGCAGCGGCTGGTACCTGGTCGACTGCGGCGAAGGCACCCAGCACCAGCTGCTGCGCACCCCGCTGTCGATCCGCGACCTGCGCGCCATTTTCATCACCCACGTGCACGGCGATCATTGCTTCGGCCTGCCCGGCCTGCTGGCCAGTGCCGGCATGAGCGGGCGTACGCAGCCGCTGGAACTGATCCTGCCCGCCGCGCTGCATGACTGGGTACGCCAGGGCCTGGCCGCCAGCGATACCTTCCTGCCGTTCGAACTGCGCCTGCTGGCCGTGGAAGATCTGGTCGAATGGCGCAACGATACTCTGCAGGTAACCACCGTTCAGCTGTCACACCGCGTTCCGAGCGTCGGGTTCATATTCACCGAACTCAACCCCGAACCGCGCCTGGACATCCCCCGCCTGGAAGCCGAAGGCATACCGCGTGGCCCGCTGTGGGGCGAGCTGGCCAGGGGTTTGACGGTGCAGCATGGCGAGCAGTTGCTGAATGGCAACGACTACCTGCGCCCTTCCCGGCCACCGCGGCGGGTGATCGTGTGCGGCGACAACGATACCCCCGAGCTGCTGGCCGACGCTGCCCAAGGCGCGGATGTGCTGGTGCACGAAGCCACGTTCACCCAGGCCGTGGTCGAACGCACCGGGGTCACCTTCGGCCATAGTACTGCAGCGGCGGTGGCGCGCTTTGCCGAAGCGGCGGGCGTGCGCAACCTGGTGCTGACGCATTTCAGCGCCCGCTACCAGAGCGACCCAAGGCGCAGCCCGAATATCGACAACGTGCGTGACGAAGCCCTCGTCCACTACAGCGGGCACCTGACCCTGGCGCAGGACCTGCAGCGCTATCACCTTGGCCGGGATGGCTGTCTTGAGCTGACCGGATGAATTAACATGGCCGGTTTTTCCAAAAGGACTTGGTCATGCAACGCATCGTGATTCTGGGCAACGCCGGCAGTGGCAAATCGACCCTGGCCCGGCAGATCGGCGCCCGCCTGGGGGCGTCGGTGGTACACCTTGACACGTTGTTCTGGGAGGCCGGCTGGGTAGAGCCGGATGCCGAGACCTTTCGCAGCCGGGTACGCGATGCGGTTAGCGGGCAAGCGTGGGTATGCGAGGGCAACTACAGCCGCCGCACCTTCGACCTGCGCTTGCCACGGGCCGACCTGGTTATCTGGCTGGATACACCACGGTTGACATGCCTGAAGCGGGTCATCCTGCGCAGTGTGCTGAACAAGCCACGGCCAGACCTGCCGGCTGGGTGTACCGAGCGGCTGGACCGGGCGTTTCTGACCTTCCTGAAGTTTGTGTGGACGTTCGACCGGGGCTATCGGCCAGGTATCGAAGCCAACCGCCAGGCAATCGGCCCGCAGGTGCCGGTTGTGCATCTGCGTGGTGACCGGCAGATTGCGGCGTTTGTGGAAGGCCTCACACAACCAGCACCAGCAGCGCGGTCCCTGTAGGAGCGGCCTTGTGTCGCGATCGGGCTGCAAAGCAGCCCCAGCAATATCAGCCTTTACTTCCAAACCCTGGGGCTGCTGCGTGGGTGGCCTGATTGGCCAGTGGCTGGGCATCAAC
>NZ_JBNRIK010000057.1:1306-4144 GCF_053557975.1 Pseudomonas sp. XP2 | reverse complement strand
AGCTGCTCATCACCGACCGGCTGCTGGGGCTGGGGCAGCTCAGCCAGGGCGCCATCAAGCCCGATGACGATGACGAAGGCTTTTTCGAGCCGGACGACACCGACCCCAACCAGGTGCTGTACCACGCCAACAGCGGCGGCGATCAGGCCAGGCCGTGCCTGCGCCGCCTGCGTTACAGCGAGCAGGTACGTACCGCGCGCCAGGTGCAGCGCGACTACACCTTCACCCACCCGGCCTACCGCCAGGAGCAGCGTGCCGAGGGCAGCGACCTCAGGCACCAGTCCACCACGTACGAGCGCTTCGACTACCCCGGTCGCTACAAGCGCGAGGCCGTCGGCGCCCCCTTCACCGCCACCCGCATCACAGCCTGGCGCCATGACGCTCGCATGGCCGAGGTGGAAGGCGACGATGTGCGCCCGCAACCGGGGCTGAGCTTCACCCTGATCGGGCACCCGCGCGAAGACCTGAACAGGCATTGGCGGGTAAGCCGCGTGCACCACGAAGGCACCCAGTTCACCAGCCTTCAGGAGGAAGCTGCAGGTGCCCGGCAAGGTACCCGCTACTGCCAGAAGGCTGTGCTGGTGCCCGGCAGAACCGAATGGCGCCCGGCGCCGTTGCCCAAGCCGCGCATCGACGGCCCGCAGATGGCAACGGTGGTGGGGCCCAGGGGCGAGGAGATCTACTGCGACCCATGGGGCCGGGTGAAGGTCAGCTTCCCCTGGGACCGGGAAAGTCAGGACAACGAGTTCAGTTCCTGCTGGGTACGCGTGTCGCAAGGCTGGGCCGGCGGCAGCTGGGGTTCGATGGCCATTCCGCGCATTGGCCAGGACGTGATCATCCAGTACGTCGACGCCGACCCGGACCAGCCGATGATCACCGGGCGCACCTACTGTGGCAATCAGCTGCCGCCGTATGACCTGCCCAAGCACAAGACGCGGATGACCATCAAGAGCCAGACCCATAAGGGCGATGGTTTTAACGAGCTGCGTTTCGAGGATGAACTGGGCAAAGAAGAAGTGTTCATCCATGCCCAAAGGAACCAGGTCAATGTGGTGGGCAATGACGAAACCACGACTATTGGGCGCAATCGCGTGGAGCAGGTCGGTAATGATGAGCAACTGAGCATCGGCAGCAACTTCCGCCAGGACACGGCCCGTGACCATACCCAGGTCATTGGGCAAAACAGCCGCGTGGACATCAAGCATGACCTGAACGAACAAGTGGGCAACAACCGCAGCCAGACAACGGGGGCCAACCAGCGGGTTGTCATCGGCAACAACAGCGAGCTTGTGATCAAAGGGGCTCAATCGATCAGCGTCGGGCAGGGGGTGCAACAACGCACGACGGTCTATCAGTTGCTGGCCAGTGAACGCATCGAGTTCAGAAGCCCTGGCGCCAGCATCGTGCTGGATGCCCAGGGCATTACCATCAGCGGCTTGACACTCGACCTACAGGGGCAGACCAAGGCGACTGGCGAAGGGAACGCCAGTAGCGAGCCACTTGAGCTTACGCCTGACGCCAGCAACCAGTGCGAGGCCAAGTCGTGATGAGTAGCGAGGCCTTGGCCAACATCATAGAAGGGCACCATGCGGCGCACCTGCATTGTCATGTACTGATAGACCCCCTTGCCATCGCGGGTAGAAGCGACCATGCACTGCTTGCACAACTGCGCGAAGCGTTGGGCGAGGCCGCGTTGACCCGAGTGTACAGGGCTGATCTGGCCCATGCACCCCACCTGCACCCGGTACTGGTATGCCTGGCCTCACCCGGAGCGATGCCCAGCCGCACGCTGCTGGAGCTGACCGCGCGCACAGCGCGAAGAGGGCTGCATCAGCGCCGTCGCTACCTGAGCGGCTGGCTGTTCAGTGAGGCTGCGCCGGTCACCCTAGCCGCCCATGTCTCGGCCCTGTGTCGAATACCCAATGCCGAGCGGGCGTTCAGCTTCTATCCGGTCTACGAACCTGTTCGCCTGGAATTGCTTGCAGCAACGTTTGAACGGGTCGAGCAAGGCCCGTGGTGGCCGGTCAGCAACTGGCTGTTCCTGAGCAGTGGCGGCAGATTGTCGAGCCTGAAAGGGCAAGGCGGGCAGCGCCATCCTTTGCCGGGGCCTGCCCGGCGCATCCAGGATGACGTGCCGTTGATCGAGCAAGTGCTGGCTATGTGGAGAGTGTTGCGCGCGGGCTCGCACGACGCGAGCCATTGCCAGATACCGCCATTTGCCGCCGTGCGTGTATCCAACCATATCGATGACGCTCGCGGACTGGGCTTGAGCACACAGGAAGACATTGTGGTGTTTGCCCTCCATCACCTGTGCATCCACCCCAGGCTCCATACCGTTGCCGCGGTGCGCAGGATGGTAGACGCCGCCGTCGGCGATCACCGACCGCTCGCCCCGATGCTCGCCCGCTACTCCGAGGCGCAATGGTGCCATCTGATCGATCCCCTACCTGAAGCCGAGAGGCGCTTATGACCCTCAGCCAACGTATCGCCATTGCGGCAGCCGAAGCCGGGCTGCCGCACGACCAGTGCATGTCCTGCGAGCGCCAGGGCCTGCCGATCCTGCCGCTGCGCCGCGCCCTGGTGCCGGATGCGCGCCCAGGTTGCGTCACCACCGTCGCCGGTAGCCTGCACGTTACAGCCAAGATGGGCCTGCGCACCTTGCGCATGGGTTACCTGTATGTGCTGCTGGACCAGCAGGTCTGGCATGCCTACGAAGTCAGCGAACAGGGCCACCTGCGCCGCTTCAACCCCTACGAACCGTCAGACGGCCTGCCCGCATCGCTGCCCGAAAAATGCGCCAATGAAAACCACGACATTCCTTCATCCTTCCTGAACATC
>NZ_JBNRIK010000057.1:0-1296 GCF_053557975.1 Pseudomonas sp. XP2 | reverse complement strand
ATGGCACAGCCTGGCTGGCCTTCTCCAGCGATGCCTGGCCGGTCAGCGTGCTGAATGCCTACAAGAAGGGCCAGGCGCCCGCGCACCGCTTCGAGGGGGTCGACCTGACCCAAGCCCGCAACAACCCTGAATTGCTGGGCATTGCCATGACGCCCGACAACCTGCAGGTCGACAAGGAGGTGTTCGAGTACGCACAGCGCGGCTGTTCACCGTTCGACAGTGCACATGGGTTTCACAGCCGCTGGCTGCGCCGGTTTGCCATGCGGGGCTATCTGGTCAACGCGATGACCCGGCACACGCTGGAGAACGGCGTGCTGGCGGTGGTGCTCGACGATACCGTTGGGCTGATTCAAGAGTTCAACCATCAGCGCCTGAACTGGGTGGTGAAGCGCCAGCTCTGGCGCGAGGACCCCATGCGCGCCTACCAATTACAGACTTCGCAGATCCTGCAGGCCATTCGCGCCACGCAGCGGGAGTGGGCGGCGCAGAAGGTGCCTTCGCTGGAGCCGATGGCGGGTAGAGGGCCGTTTGTACCGGTTGATCCGACGGTAGAGCGGCCGCGCATGGTCGAGCAAGCGATGAAGGACAGCGACGATAAACTCGAACAGCGCTACCACGAACCGCAACGGGCGGCGTTCCAGGCCGGGTATGACCAGCAGGAAGCCGAGTTCCAGCGCTTCATCGACAAGGACGCCCGTGCTTACGCCGCGCTGTTCGACACGCCCATGTTCAAGGTGGCCGAGCAGTATGATTACGACGGCGATCATCGTGAATCTGGCGTAGCGTATGCCAAGACCATGGCGCTGTGCCTGGGTGGCGGGATTACCGAGGCGATTGTGCCTGGCGCGGCTCCTGCGGCCGGCACCAGCGAAACCCTCTGGCTGAAATGGCTAGAGGATCCAGACAGCCCACCCTACCGCGCATTGCTGATGCGCGACCGTACGTTGTTGGCTGGCCTGCTTCCCAGCTTTTCTGCTGCCGAAACCATCAAATGGAATGACAGCGACAAGCTTTACTCGATGCTGAGCAAAATCATCGCCAGCGACGATGCCGGCTTGCGCATGCGCAACACCCTCAAGCAGGCCATTGCCGAAACCCAAGGCGCGCTCAACGCCGCCAGCCAACGCTTGTCGCCCAATTTGCCACCTGGCATTCAGACCGCCGTGCGGCACCTGAACAGTGCAACCCAGTTCCTTTACAACGGCGTGCACCTCATCGAACTGGAAGTGAAGATGAAGCTGGGCGAGTACTACGCCCTGCAGAGTGCCCATTTACGCGAATTGCAGCACAAGGCCA
>NZ_JBNRIK010000056.1:0-7535 GCF_053557975.1 Pseudomonas sp. XP2 | reverse complement strand
CGCAAAGCGGCCCCGGCAATTTCGGCGGCGAAGCTCAAACCCCGGGGCCGCTTTGCGGCCCATCGCGGCACAAGGCCGCTCCTACACCGATCGCGTTGCGGGTTCAGGCAGTGATCTACCTCAACTGGCCTCGCGGTAGGGGTTACGCGGGTCCTGTGTCCAGTTCAGGTACGGTTTGCCGGTATCCTGCGCCTGCATCTCGATGCAGTTTTCAACCGGGCAGGTGATCTGGCACAGGTTGCAGCCCACGCATTCCTCCTCGATCACGCTGTAGGCATGGGTGCCATCTGCCTTCAGCGTGCTGGCAATGGCCTGGTGTGAGGTGTCCTCACAGGCAATGTGGCAGCGCCCACAGCCAATGCAGGCGTCCTGGTCGATGTGCGCCACCGATTTGTAGTTGATGTCCAGGTACTTCCAGTCGGTGGTGTGCCCTACCGCCTGGCCACGGAACGCCTCGAGGGTGCGATGCCCATGCTGGTCCATCCAGCGCGCCAGGCCGTCCTTCATGTCCTCGACAATGCGAAAACCATGCAGCATCGCTGCCGTGCACACCTGGACGGCGCCACTGCCCAGGGCCATGAACTCCGCCGCATCACGCCAGTTGCCGATGCCGCCAATGCCGCAGATCGGTAGGCCACGCGTCTGCGGGTCGCGGGCAATTTCTGCCACCATGTTCAGGGCAATCGGCTTTACGGCCGAGCCGCAGTAACCGCCATGGGTGCTTTGGTCGCCAACGATGGGGTGGGCCACCATACGGTCCAGGTCGACGCTGGTGATGGAGTTGATGGTGTTGATCAACGACACCGCATCGGCCCCGCCACGGTGGGCGGCGCGGGCCGACTGACGGATGTCGGTGATGTTGGGTGTAAGCTTCACGATCACCGGCAGCGAGCAGTAGGTCTTGCACCAGCGGGTGACCAGCTCCACATACTCAGGCACCTGGCCGACCGCCGCACCCATGCCGCGCTCCGGCATGCCGTGCGGGCAGCCGAAGTTCAGCTCGATGCCATCGGCACCGGTGGCCTCTACCAGCGGCAGGATGAACTTCCACGAGTCCTCGACGCACGGCACCATCAGCGACACGATCAATGCCCGGTCGGGCCAGTCCTTCTTTACCTGGGTGATTTCACGCAGGTTGATTTCCAGCGAACGGTCGGTAATCAGCTCGATGTTGTTGATGCCCTGCACCAGGCGGTTGGCGCCGTAGTGCGCCGAGTAGCGCGACGACACGTTGACCGCTGCCGGGTCCTCGCCCAGGGTTTTCCAGACCACGCCGCCCCAGCCAGCCTCAAAGGCGCGGACCACGTTGTAGGCCTTGTCGGTTGGCGGTGCGGAAGCCAGCCAGAAAGGGTTGGGTGCCTTGATGCCGGCAAATACGATAGACAAGTCGGCCATTTACGCTGCCTCCACGTTGAGCATGAGTTGGGCATGGATGGCTTCGGCGGCCAGCTTGCCGTGCTGCACAGCCTGGACAGTGAGGTCCTGGCCCAGGGCCGTGCAGTCGCCGCCGGCATATACGCCCGGCAAGCTGGTCTGCAGGGTGTGGTCAACGCGGATGCGCTCACCGTCCCGGGCCAGTTGTGCAGCCACCGGGTCGACGAGGCAGGCATCGTCGAAGCGCTGGCCGATGGCCTTGAAGATGGCATCGGCCTGCAGCTCGAAGGTTTCGCCAGTGTCGCGCAGTCGGCCGTCCATTAGTTCGGTGCGGGCAAAGCGCATGCCGCGCACCTTGCCGGCGTCATCCAGCAGCACGGCGTCGGGGCGCGCCCAGGTGTGCAGGCGCACCTGGTTAGCCTTGGCGATGTCCTGCTCGTGGCCGGTGGCGCCCATGTCGGCGTGGCCACGGCGGTACACCAGGTTGACGTCGCGGGCGCCCAGGCGGCTCATCTGCACCGCCATGTCGATGGCCGTGTTGCCGGCGCCGATGACCAGGCAGCGGTCGGCCAGCGGCAGCTGGCTCAGGTCGGCTGCCTGGCGCAGTTCACGGATGTACTCGGTGGCGGCGAGCAGGCCGGGTGCTTCCTCGTCTGGCAGGCCTAGCTGGCGCACGGCATTCAGGCCGAGGCCGAGGAACACCGCATCGTACTGGTCGCGCAGTTCGCCCAGGCTGAGGTTGCCGCCCAGGCGCTGGCCATGGCGTATTTCGATGCCGCCAATGCCCAGCAGGAACTCCACTTCCCGCTGGGCGTAGTCGTCGACCAGCTTGTAGCGGGCAATGCCGTACTCGTTGAGGCCGCCCGCCTTGTCGCGGGCCTCGAACACCACCACGTCATGCCCGTGCATGGCCAGGCGATGGGCGCAGGACAACCCGGCAGGCCCGGCGCCGACCACGGCGATGCGCTTGCCGGTAGCCGGTGAGCGCGTGAACGGGTGCTCGGTGAAATGCGCGTTGTCCAAGGCGTAGCGCTGCAACTGCCCGATCAATACGGGTGCACATTCCTGCGCGTTGTTGCGCACGCAGGCCTGCTGGCAGAGGATTTCGGTGGGGCACACGCGGGCGCAGCTGCCACCCAGGATGTTGGCCGAAAGGATGCGCTCGGCGGCGCCTTGCAGGTTTTCATCGCTGATGCGGTGGATGAACGACGGGATGTCGATGTCGCTTGGGCACGCATTGACGCAGGGGGCGTCATAGCAGTACAGGCAGCGCGCGCTTTCGACGGCGGCCTGGCGAGCGGTGAGGGGTGGGGCCAGGTCGCTGAAGCGCTCGGCCAGCTGGTCGGCGCCGGCCCGGGGGCGCGGCAAGTGGTTCAGGGCGTCGATCACGGTTGTAGCCTCTCTCTTTATTATATTTGGCTTGCCGGCGATGGGCTGCGCAGCAGCCCCAATGGCCTCAGCGCTGAACGGGCGTCGGGCGCTGCTGTTCGGCGCGTCGCCCCAGCACCTCGTACACCGACGGATACGCCGGCCGTTCCACATACCGCCCCGCCCCGGCCTCGGCGCGCAGGTCGCCATCGGCCCAGAGCACCTTGCCCTGGCTGATGGTGTGGCTGGGGACCCCGCGCACAGTGCGGCCTTCAAAGATATTGAAGTCCACCCGCTGGTGGTGGGTCTGGGCCGATAGAGTGCGAGTGCCCTGCGGGTCCCACAGCACCAGGTCGGCGTCGGCACCCACGCGGATGGCGCCCTTGCGTGGGAAAAGGTTGAAGATTTTTGCCGTGTTGGTGGAGGTCAGCGCAACGAACTCATGCATCGACAGGCGCCCGCTGTTGACACCGGCATCCCACAGCACCGCCATGCGGTCTTCGATGCCGGCGGTGCCGTTGGGGATGCGACTGAAGTCGTCGCGGCCCATGGCTTTCTGTTCGGCGCAGAAACAGCAGTGGTCGGTGGCCGTGGTGTGCAGGTTGCCCGACTGCAAGCCGCGCCACAGCGCCTCCTGGTGCTCGCGCGGGCGGAACGGCGGGCTCATCACGTAGCCAGCGGCAGTGGCCCAGTCCGGGTCACGGTAGACGCTGTCGTCCAGCAGCAGGTGGCCGGGCAAGACTTCGCCGTAAACCGGCTGGCCCTTGGCGCGTGCATAGGTGATTTCATCCAGTGCTTCACGGCTGGAAATGTGCACCACATACAGCGGCGTACCAATGGTTTCGGCAATACGGATGGCGCGGCTGGCCGCTTCACCTTCCACTTGTGAAGGGCGCGAAAGGGGGTGGGCCTCTGGTCCGGTCATGCCCTGGGCAAGCAGTTTTTTCTGCAGGTGGTACACCAGTTCGCCGTTTTCGGCATGCACGGTGGGCACCGCACCCAGTTGCAGGCAGCGCTCGAAGCTGGCCACCAGGGTGTCGTCGGCGGCCATGATTGCATTCTTGTAAGCCATGAAGTGCTTGAAGCTGTTCACCCCATGCTTGGCTACCAGTTCGCCCATTTCTTCAGCCACCTGTTCGCTCCACCAGGTGATGGCAACGTGGAAGCCGTAGTCGCTGGCGCTCTTCTGCGCCCAGCCGCGCCAGGTGTGGAAGGCCTCCAGCAATGACTGCTGCGGGTTGGGGATGACGAAGTCGATGATCGACGTGGTGCCGCCGGCAAGGCCCGCTGCGGTGCCGCTGAAGAAATCCTCGCTGGCGACGGTGCCCATGAATGGCAACTGCATGTGGGTATGCGGGTCGATGCCGCCGGGCATCAGGTACTGGCCGCTGCCGTCGAGGATTTCACAGTCGGTGGGCGGTTCGAGGTTTGGCCCGATGGCACGGATCAGGCCATCGACACACAGGACATCGGCGGGGTAACTCTCTTCGTGGGTGACCACGGTGGCGCCACGGATCAACAGGGACATGCCGTTTTTCCTCGCAGGCTGACCGGTCTGGGCCGGTTCTTGGAATTGTCTCGGGTGCAGGGCAGGCAGGGCGGTTAATCCTGTCAGACCTGACAAGATTCGAGGCTAGATGCTGATTTGGGAATCTTCAAGAAAATTTTCCTATTATTTTTGTGGTTTTTAACTGTTTGAAATTTAACACTTAATTTTTATTGACCTGCTGACTTCGGGGGTTTCAGGGGTTATTGACTGACTTGACAAGATGGAATTCTGGTCAAGATTTCTAAGCACCAATACGCGTGTGTACTCCGGCCATCGAATTAGCCCGATGAGCAAACAACTACAAGAAAATCTGGAGAAGGGCCCATGCAACAGAGCAGATCGGAAGTGGTCGAGCAGGATGGCCTGTTTGAGCTGTCCGAGGGCAGTGATGTCCTCGACAGCCCGCGCTACAACCACGACATCGCGCCGACCAAGGTGCACCAGCGCACCTGGAACAAATGGCACATCACTGCCCTGTGGGTGGGCATGTCCATTTGCGTACCCACCTACACCCTGGGTGGCGTGCTCACCGCCTACTTCGGCCTGAGCGTTGGCGAAGCGCTGCTGGCGATCCTGCTGGCCAACGTGATCGTGCTGATCCCGCTTACCCTCAACGCCTTCCCAGGCACCAAGTACGGCATCCCGTTCCCGGTGCTGCTGCGTTCGTCGTTCGGCATCCTGGGCTCCAACGTACCGTGCCTGATCCGCGCCGTGGTTGCCTGTGGCTGGTTTGGCATCCAGACCTTGTTCGGCGGCTTGGCCATTCACCTGTTCCTGGGTTCGGTGTTCGATGGCTGGAAGGCCTTGGCCGGTACTGGCGAGGTGATCGGCTTCATGATCTTCTGGTGCCTGAACCTGTGGGTGGTGCTGCGCGGCGCCGAGTCGATCAAGTGGCTGGAAACGCTCTCGGCACCGCTGCTGGTGGCGGTGGGTGTCGGGCTGCTGTTCTGGGCCCTGCCGCACATGTCGATGACCGAGCTGCTGGCGCAACCGCCCAAGCGGCCGGAAGGGGCGAGCGTGGTCAGTTACTTCTGCGCCGGGCTTACGGCCATGGTCGGCTTCTGGGCCACTTTGTCGCTGAATATTCCCGACTTCAGCCGCTACGCCCGCAGCCAGAAGGACCAGATTCTCGGGCAGATCTTCGGCCTGCCGCTGACCATGTTCCTGTTCGCTTCGCTGGGTGTGGTGCTGACTGCCGCCTCGGCGTCGCTGGTGGGCGAGACGGTGTCCGACCCGGTCAGCCTGATCGGCAAAATCCACAGCCCGTTCTGGGTGGCCCTGGCCATGGCGCTGATCGTGATTGCCACATTGTCGACCAATACGGCGGCGAACATCGTGTCGCCGACCAACGACTTCCAGAACATTGCCCCACGCCTGATCGGGCGCAGCCGTGCGGTATGGCTGACCGGCTTTATCGGCCTGGCGCTGATGGGCCATGAACTGCTTAAGAAACTGGGCCTGATTGTCTCGGACCTGAGCCTGGAGAGCGTGTACTCCAACTGGCTGCTCGGTTACTCCAGCCTGCTCGGGCCGATTGCCGGGATCATGGTGGTGGACTACTTCCTGGTCCGTCGGCAGCAGCTGGACCTGGCCGGGTTGTACCGCGATGACGTCTACCCGGCGTGGAACTGGGCCGGGTTTGCCGCCTTTGCCTTGCCCGTGGGGCTGACGTTACTGGCGATTGGCAACAGCAGTTTCAGCTGGTTCTACGACTACGGCTGGTTTACCGGCTCGCTGCTGGGCGGCGCGCTGTACTACGTTCTCGCCGGTTTGGCTGTGGGAGCGGGTTCACCCGCGAAGAGGCCCGCACCGACCACAAAAAAAGCCTGAAGGAGAAACCCGTGACCCCAGTCAAAGAGATGCTTGAAACCACCGCCCGGCACGTCGACAGCAACCGCCTGTGGCAATCGCTGATGGACCTGGCCCGCCTCGGTGCCACCGCCAAGGGCGGTGTCTGCCGCCTGGCCCTGACCGACCTCGACCGCCAGGCCCGCGACCTGTTCGTGCAGTGGTGCGAGGCGGCCGGGTGTGAGGTCAGTGTCGACGGCGTCGGCAACATCTTCGCCCGCCGCCCGGGGCGTAACCCCAAGCTGCCCCCGGTAATGACCGGCAGCCATATCGACACCCAGCCCACGGGCGGCAAGTTCGATGGCTGCTTCGGGGTGATGGCCGGGCTGGAGGTGATCCGTACGCTGAACGATTTGGGCGTGGAAACCGAAGCACCGCTGGAAGTGGTGGTGTGGACCAACGAAGAAGGCTCGCGCTTTGCCCCGTGCATGATGGGTTCAGGGGTGTTCGCCGGCAAGTTCACCCTGGAGGAAACCCTGGCCAAGCGTGATGCCCAGGGCGTCAGCGTTGGCGAAGCCTTGAACGCTATCGGCTATGCCGGCACCCGCGCGGTGCTGGGCCATCCGGTTGGGGCTTATTTCGAAGCCCATATCGAACAGGGCCCGATCCTTGAGGACCAGGCCAAGACCATCGGCGTGGTGCTCGGAGCGCTGGGGCAGAAGTGGTTCGACCTGACCCTGCGCGGCGTCGAAGCCCACGCGGGCCCGACACCCATGCACCTGCGCAAGGACGCCCTGGTCGGCGCTGCCGCCGTGGTGGAGGCGGTCAACCATACCGCCCTCGGCCACCAGCCCCATGCCTGTGGCACTGTGGGTTGCCTGCAGGCGTATCCAGGCTCGCGTAACGTGATCCCGGGTGAGGTGCGCATGACCCTGGACTTCCGCCACCTGGAGGGCGAGCAACTGAGTGCGATGATCGCCGAGGTGCGCGGGGTGATCGAGGCAACCTGTACCAAGCATGGCTTGAGCCACGAACTGGTGCCTACGGCCGACTTCCCGGCATTGTACTTCGACAAAGGCTGTGTCGATGCCGTGCGCGCCTCGGCGCAGGCGCTGGGGTTGCCGCACATGGACATTGTCAGTGGCGCGGGGCATGACGCGATCTTCCTGGCCGAACTAGGGCCAGCGGGGATGATTTTCGTGCCCTGCGAAAACGGCATCAGCCACAACGAAATCGAGAACGCCACGCCCGATGACCTGGCGGCGGGCTGCGCAGTGTTGCTGCGGGCGATGCTGGCGGCGTCGGAGGCGATTGCCAGCGGGCGCTTGGCGGCCTAGCACCTCGGGCATCAGGCGACCGCGCTTTTTGTGGGAGCGGCCTTGTGTCGCGACAGGGCTGCGCAGCAGCCCCAGGGTTTGGAAGTAAACGCTGATATCGCTGGGGCTGCTGTGCAGCC
>NZ_JBNRIK010000055.1:0-12204 GCF_053557975.1 Pseudomonas sp. XP2 | reverse complement strand
GGAAGCGGTGGCCGGCATCGTTGTAGTCGATGGTTTCGGTGCCGCCGACGGGTGTGCGCACGGTTTTCAGGCACACTACACCACGCACCTTGTCGTAAGTGAGCCCCCAGCTGGCCTTGTCGTCGCTGGGCAGGACGATGGTATGCGGCAGGCGAACCGCGGGGGTGAAACGCTGGTCGAGCTGGAGCGTGTAGGTCGCCAGGGCGGTGCCGCCTGGGCCGGATCTGGGGTGCAGGGCAAGGATGATTTCAGCGCTGGTGTAGTTGATGGCCAGCAGCTCGAGCCCAGTGTCGTCCTTGATGCCGGTCAGGCAAGGGGCCCCCTGGAAATTACTGTAGCTAAGGGTGATGCCATGGCCCGAAGGCGCCTCGACCCGGGTGGGCAGAGCAACGCGGTTGTCGCTGGGGCCTTGCAGTTCCAGCAGCTCGATCAGGCCGGCCTTGTGCTCTACGCGCCAGCCGCTGCCGTGGTCGTGGAAGTGGAAGCTTCTGAGCTTGCGTTCCTTGAATACCTTGCCGGTGCCGTCACTGGCGTCGCTGCCTGTGACCTTATAGCTTTCGCCGGTGTGCAGGTGCAGCAGGTTGCTGGCGGGGTCGTACTGGGTGAGGTTGAGTGTCCAGCCCATGCCGAAGCCCGAGTCCTGGGTGTTCATCGGGTTGAAGCCGATGTGCAGGGGCAACGACGGGCCGCTGAGATTGTTGGCGGCGAGCTCCGGCAACTCGATGCCCAGCGTGTATTGGCCGGTGCGGGGGTCGACGCTGTTGTTGATGAAACTCAGGAAGTTGAAGGCGTTTGAATGCAGCATTGATTTGGTAGTCATGACCAGGTCCTTGAGTAGGAGGACCCACCCCGCTTGGCGAGGCGGGGACACATCATTGAGCAGACCACTCCAGCGTGTTGCGACTGTCTTCAATGCTGGGTTCAGGGAATCCGATACGCAACCGATGCCGTGTTCCATCCTGATCGTAGAGTACGAACATCAAAGGCTTGTCCAGCATTTTTCTGTACTTTTTGCTTTCTTCGTCTGTCATATCGTCACTCCAGAAGGGCATGTCCGACAGGCGATGCAGCATGATCAACAATTCTCCCGGCCCTGGCTCTTTGCCTGCGATCAGGTTTTTCTCTATTTTTAGGTAGGACAATTCCTTGGCCATTTGCGTCAGATAGCTGTCATCCTTGAGCTCGGCGACTTTCTCCGGTTGCCCCGGTTCCGGCAATTCCCTGAACGCATAGGACAGGTAACTGAAGAACACCTCATCCACCTGCTCGCTTTCCCACCGTACCGATGCCGCTGCCGAATCCTTGTCGACCCTGCACGTGGCGAACTTGATGTTTTTCCCTTTGAACCTATGCACCAGCCTCCAGTAATCGATCGATTCCAGCATGTAGCTGAATTCGTCCTTGGGCGCCCCATTGCCCGGGTCGTGAATTCTGCCCGCACCGTTGCGTACGCGCTGGCGGACAAGCTCGTAGTCGTCTGTTGAGGGACTATCGACGGGGGCGGCAGTGACGCAGACAAAGCCTTGTTTGTCACGGGAGTCCCACCAGGTGCCGTCATCAGCCTGGAACTTGGCATAGAACTCCTCCGTCGCGGCGACGCTGCTATGGAGCCAGAGTTCACGGGTGCTGCGTGTGGCTTCGGAACGCACTTGCGGCATTTCACTCTCTGTTACAGGACCGTACAGATTGAAACGGTTTCGCTTGACGCTTGTGGCCCATTTTGGAATTTCAAGCGGCAAGCCTTCCTGACCAGGTTCAAGGAACTCTACCTCGGAATTGCCGCTGCGATAGACCAGCCTCATGGTAGAGAGCTCGGTCACTGTAAGCGGAATGGGATATGTGACACCGCCCACACTGACCTCCTTGGGTTCAACCACGATTTCCAACGGTATCTGCTGCATGCCATTGGCCAGGCAGATGGGGGTGCCCTTTACGTTGATTTTAAAACCTTCGAGCTCTGTCCATCTGATAGGGGGCTCTTGGTAGGCGTGCTGGACAATCGCGTAACCGGTTTGCCGGTCATCGATATCGGCCATCACTACGCTGATGGGGGCCTGGGCCTGAATCGGCGGGTTATACACTCCGTCTTCGTTGATCTCTCCCTCACCAAATACCTTCCAGGTTGCAGCCTCGTGCCACTCAGCGGGCAAGCGGAAGGCAATCGGCGCGATGCCGGTCATCACAGGCACATGAAATGGCGTCACATTAAGTTGCTGGGGGTAGGCAAAGATGACCACGGTGGCAATATCGCTGGTAGTTGTCGCCTGGTCAGTGACTCGGATTTTCTGCAAACGCACTTCAGGCAAGTAACTCTCAGGATCGAAAGGTGTGAAAAGCCGCCCCGCAGGTCGCTCGGGATCCACGACCAGATCACCGTGCAACTGCCCATTGTCCGGGATCAGCTCCCAGCTCAAGTCGCCACCTGTTACAGCGCCGGCATGCAGCTTGATAGGGCCCATGCCAATACCCCAAGTGGCCACACGAGGGATCACGTTTACAGCTTGCCGGGATTCCACAACCAACCCCGTGCGTACCTGCTCCCCCGCAGCGGAAGAAAAACGCCCCGATACCAGCACCAATTGCTGATCGCGCTGGAACTTCTCAGTCCCCATCGCCTGGTAGGTCCCATCCTGCATGCTACCGGTCGCGAGTGGCTGATTGATATTGACTGCCTGCCATTGCGCCCTGACCTCGTTTCCCTCGTTGTCGATGATAAAATGTTGCGTGCTTTCCGGTAATAATGCGCTTTGCAGGGGCTCGACGAAAAATGACAGTGCAGTAGGCTCGATGCTGCCGAAAATCACATGATCCAGTGGGTCCTCGCGATCTACCATGCTCACCTGAAGCGCGTTGGGCAAAGTGAATTTCTGCAGAATGCCAGGCGCTTGCTGGTCATCGATAAAATGGCGCAACGGTGCCGCGATCAACGCCGTGGCGTTATAGGCAGGCGCTCCTTGCACGGTCAGGTCATCCGGTATCAGATACGGGTAGTCGTCAGGATTACCCGGCATCCTGCCCGGCTCGCTGTTGACACGCAGGTGGCAGAACAGTACGACCGCGCCGTTACCGTATTGGTCCGAATGCTTGTCGCCACCCTCAGGTGCCGGCTGGGTACGCACCTGGAAACTGCGCGGGCTCAATGGCCCATAATCGTTGAAATCCATCATCGCGCAGCTGTAGATCTGCCTGTAGGCAGGGTGCGACTGGATTTGCTCGCCCAGTTTGGCGCCGATCGCCAGCCTGGCGTCATCACTCAATCCCAGGTTGCAGCTGAACCGCTCCCCCTGCGAGAGGTCCAGCATCAATTTGCCCCTGTCGTCCACGCTGCCCACCCGCACACCCAGCTCAGCAGTCATTTCGAGCATCAGCCCCATGTCTTCACGCAACGTCTCACTGCGTAAAAGGTAGGGCGGGCTGCCAGGGGGATGGAAGGTGGAGGAATAAGTACCTGCCACAATATTGAGCCTGACCGTGGCCTTGGCATTGGTAAAGGTGGCACCTTCAAAGGAGACCTGCGGCGCGCCGAGTACGATATCGCTCAAAGTGACGTGCTCAAGGTCGCCGATGACCACCTCATCGCTGAATGGCAACAAGAAGCTAAGGTCATTGAACGCTGCCATGTATTGTTCCCGCAGCATACGGTTAACCTGGCCGCGGTCAAACGCCAGGATGGCGCCCCAGTCGAACATCACGTTGCCTTGAGCCAGACGCTGCAACAAAGCGGATTTGGGGTTACTTTTCATTGTCCGACCCTCCAGGCAAGGCTGCGTCTTCATCTTGTGCCGTCAGTTTCTCAACCAGCAATTCAGGCGTGAGGAACGGGATGGGTAATATGGCGTACGTCCACAGCCAGAAAGTTCTGTTGTCTTCAATTGCTGCCACCACCGCATAACGGCTCAAGGGTTGGCCATCGTTGGCTATCGGGGTATACAAACCATCCTCGAACGTACCGTTGCCAAGCACCAGGTACCAGGTCGTGTCTTCGGCAGGCACTTCGTAGTCATTCCCCTTGCCTGATCCCCAGAACTTCAACCGTATGCCGTTACCCTCAACATGGTGGGTGAACCAGTTGGTTTCATTTCGTAATGGCAGCAATACCGGAATCTGCTCCTGCCCATTGCCCGATTCCCTTGATACGTTAACGGTGTCAATTGCCAGTACCTCTGCCAGGTCGTCCTCAATACGCCAGGCGGCTGTAGCACGCAGACGTCGCCATTCGTCGCTCTTGCGCGTCCCCTGTTGAAGGCCACCAACAGGCGCCACGTAGAGCATGCTTTGCTGTACCGAGGGGTCTGGCTGAGGGTCTTCCTGCAATGAGCCCTTGGCATCGGAAGGGAGGGTAAACGTGACCTTTTCTCCATCGAGGGTCGCCGCCGATAACTTGAACTTGCCACCTGCAGCGGCTTGCATGACCATAGGTGCTACCGCAATGCTGCGAGAGGTGATACTGACCAAAGCTTTGCTGTAACTCGTTCCACGGGTGGCGGTGACAATGACCTTCTTGCCGCTGCGCAGCACGGCGCTGGCGGCCGGTGCGGTGTACTCGTTGGACGTGAACGACCCACAATCTTCACCCTCGTCACCGGGTAGATTCGCCACGCTCCATGTCACTGACGCGCCTGCACCAAGCGTGGTCTCGAACGTCCTCTTGCCTCCGGCCTCCACCAAGGTTTCGTTTGGCTCGATTTCGAACTCTGTGCGTGCCGGCGCAAGGTAACCAGGCAATGTCAGATCACCCGGAAAGCGCACAACCGATGGCTGGGCAGACTCCTTGCCACTGCGGAACAACAGGCCATTAAGGCGGAATGCATCGATTTCCGTTGCCACACCAACAATGGTTTCGATCGTCTTGTCGAGGTGCTCGGCCAAGGCTTGCTCGCCGAAGTTGATGAAGAGCTCCAATGCAAAAGGGTGGCCTGCATTAGCCGCCAACGCTTGATCGGGCCACATTTTGCTGCGAAGGCTTGGCTTCGCCCTCAACTTGAGCGTCAACTGGCCAACGTTGTCGCCGGCCGTTTCCAGATGAAACGCGTACGAGGCCTTGTATTCCCAACGGTAGGACACCATGCCCGAGCGCGTCTGCTGGCTCCCGGATCTCACCTTGAAGGTGGCGGGCGCCTTCGCTAGGCCAAACCACTCAAAGTCCAACGTTTCGTCACTGGCCTTGACTTTGAAGTTTGTAAAGTCGTCTTCGTCGCTGCTGCTGGAAAAATTCAATAGCAGCCCCTGCGGGAATTCAATTATTTCAAGTACATCAGTATCACCTTCAACGGGAATACTCAAAAGCCCCGCTGTCGCCTGAATACCGGTGACGAACGTTTCACCCTCACCGCCTGTATACGTGGCCTTGAATGGTTCAATCACGCGTTCCAACCTTTCAAACCCAAAAGACACCAGCCGTTTGATCAGAAACTTGTTCCCGAGCAACAGGTTCATCGTGTAAGGGGTTGCCGCATCAGGCAGCAGATAATGCATGTTTTCATCATCTGCAGGGATGCCAGCATCGGAGTTATTGCTGCCTTTCATTGTGACGAAAAGCAGAACTTCCCCTTCGCCGTACTGGTCGGAGGCTCGTACTTTAGCAAGCGGCGCAGCATGGGTTCTGACCCAAAATTTCTCCGGCTGCAAGAAGTCGCTATCCTTCATCGGCATCTCAGTGAGCACGAAAATCCTTTTGGCAGGCTCCCAGCTGTCGAAAATAACTTTGTATCGCTGGCCACCGATCAGGTTTTCCTCATCGGTGTCGGCAAAACTCAGATAAAAGTGCTCAGCTTTCTGCAAATCCAGAGACACCGTCCCGGCCTGGGACACTGACCCTGGGCTGGCGTCCAGTGAAATCCTCACGTGCAAGGCTGGGCCATCGAGTGAATCGGCCTCTTTTACCCGAATCAGCTTCTTGACTTTGGCTCCAATGGACCTGGTCAGGGTCAATTGCTTACCGGCGGTGATACGCATGGTCAAGTCCGCGCGTGAATGCGCAATACTTGAGTTTTCAAACGATAACCGCGGCACATCCAGCGTATGATCAACTACCGCTTCCCACTGCGCCCCCGGGGTAATCGTGGTGGTAAATGACAGCGGTTCAAAATAGCTGTTATTGTCAAAACGATCGATGTACTCCTGAAGCAATAACCGGTTGGCGCGAAAACGATCGTACGCCAGAATGGCATCATACCCATACGTGCTCGGTTTATTTTTCAGATACGTGACAAATTCTTCCAGCGTTTCTTTGTTTTTCATGATTCCACCTATGGCATTTAGCGGCATACGTGCGCGCCCCGTCACTTTCGCAATGTCATTGACGTCGGCGTGAAGAGTGTCCAGTTATCACTCCCCCCTTGGCCCTCGAAATCAACACTGACGTTGAATTCAAGTGGCGAGTTATCATCCAGATTCTCAAGGGTCTCTTTCAGCAAGATCGCGTTGATGACACCCTTGTCCACCTCCTCTTGAGTCACGGGGGAATTACGAATGGGATAAGGCCTGGGTGAGCCACCGGCGACGCCCAGCAAGGTAATGACCAGGTGTTGCCCCGGACTCATGAATGGCCAATTGGGCAGTGTCAGGTCCGCGTGAGTACCTTTGATATCTTCTACGTACAGGTCGGTGTCCCTGCGCGGGCTGCACTGCACCGTGGGGTATTTATCCCGGGCCAGGGGAAGAATGCGCAAATTTAACTTCTTGGACTCATGCCCCACGGGCGCTATCCTGTAGTAAACCGGAAACCGCTTTACACTGGTTTCACCCTGTTCCATGTTGGCTGCCACCGCCGCCGGGGGTATATTCAAAGGTTCTGCGGGCACCGTCCCAAAAGGGAAGACAAATGTTTTATTGCCTAATTCGGAGCGCCCCTGCCAATAAACTTCCAGGGTTTCGCCCTCCCTCAAGGTGACACCGGACAGGTCGATATAAGCTCCCGCCGTTGCGTTGCCCGCAGGCAGCCTTGCATTGAACTCACCCTCGCCACCCTCACTTTCCGCGAAAAATACTTTCAAAGGGGCATCCTCACGGCGAACAACCAATTCAACCTCTCGCACGGTCGCGCTGTAGGCAACACCTTCGCGAGCGACCTGATAGCCCAGCCTGATGCGGCCCAGCCCCTTCAACTTGTCTTTTGCCAGATTGAATACAATCACCCCGCTTTCCAGGCTGCTCAAGTCAACGCGCAGTTGCTGTTCACCCCATTCATCATTGAAGTGCAGCAACAACCAATCACTCACCATGAGCTCTGCATTGGGGGGCACGCGCAATGTCAAACCGTCGGGGAACAGTTCCGGGTCGAGCAGGCCGCTTTCATAATTATCGATGTCCAGCGCCGGCAGCAGGGGTGGCGTATCAGGCACCTTATCGACCTGGAATGTCTGGGTCGGCGACTTCAAACGTTTCGGGGGGGCGGCAAATTGGATCTCATAATAAACTTCGGCGTACCCCTTTTTTATGAAATCGAAATAAGAGGATGGTACATTCCAACTCAAGACCTGCCCGACGTGCTGTGCCTGCACGTCGATAAGTTTTGACCATGTATCATCTTGCGTGCCGTCACTTTCATATCCCACGAATGTCAGCGTCACTTTGTCTGCCACTTGCATGGCTTGATACGCAGGTACCAGGAAAGTGGCACCCGCACTGCCCAGCGAGTCCGGGTCAATAAACAGATTGTGTGACTTCGGCGCCTGGGCCACCGGCATATGCTCAAGGCGATGCGGGCGCACCCCCACGAAGCAAAAAGCGCGCATCGACTCCTCCAGCGCCGGAAACGTAGGCTGAAAAGACGCAAATGCGTAGCCGTCGGCAGCCGCCACGACAAATGCATTGGACAAACTCACTGTTGCCCGTTTTGTCCTGGGGTCGAAGTTGTGATCGGCGATATCCACATCCCCGGAAAAACCGACTGCGTTACCGAGTTTGTCGGCACCTGTCCAGTTAAAGACTATCAGTTGACCTACGGCGATACCGTCATAGGTTATAAAAACGTTCAGGGCCTCCCCGCCCAACTCATCAAGGTCAATTTCGTCATAGGGTGTGAGGCCTTCGATTATCGGGCGGGGTGGGCGATCTGCGCTGTCGCGTTCACTAGCAGTATTCTCGGTCATGGCTTCGACTCGGCATCCGATTTACGTTTGCCCACACGCTATCGCCTACCTAGCACACTGCCTACTAGCAGAAATAACAGGTCGGCATCGTCGGTCGTGTTGTGTCACCTCGCACTTACGCACCCCACCTCCCTATTATTTTTGCCAGGTGTTGCAGGCGCTGGCGCTCGCTAGACTCGATCTGCACGCAGGGCGCCATCACCAAGGTGACGTTAATAACACTACAAAATACGTAGGCGCGAGCCATGCTCATACGGGCTGCGGCTCAAGACTGACAAGCACGCGGCCGCGAGGGTGATGAGCGCTCAGACCAGTGGTTCTGTTGCACATAAGTCGGGGCAGCTGGAACAAGCCATCAATTCCCATGCATCCCACCGCCGGTAGATACCGCGAGCATCAACACGTCGCGAAGTGCGATAACCATGAAGTATTTGTGGCATGTCTCATTCCGGCAACAACCAGTACTACTGAAGCCTACTCTTCTGAGCAAAACCACGAGGTTTCATCATGTCGAACCCACTCAAATACGGAATCATCGCTTTACCCCTGTTGCTGTCCTGCCTGCCTCAAGCGGTACAGGCAGCGACGCAGAACGGCACAATCCTTATACGGAACAAAGACTACGAGCAATGCTCACTGACTGTGCCCGGTGAAGGCTCAGGCAAGCTTACACAATATGAATTCAATCTTCCGGACTCGAGCTGCAAGAATATAAAACCACGCACAATACAATTTGATGGCCTCCCCAGCGCCGCGACAATCCTGATTACCGATGGCCTTGGTTGCGACTTGGAAGATGCCAAGTTCCGACTAAAACTTCGCACTACCCGCCGCGTAACATCCATGCCCGCCTTCGAATTCGAAGACTTGGTTTCATTCGAAAACCACATCGCACCCGGTGTGCTAGTGCTTGAAAAAGACTTCACGCAAGACAGCGACGCCCGGGACAGCACTGCTTGTATCCGTATAACGACCTCGCCAGCCACCAAGCGCCCTGATCCTATACCCGCAACGCAGGTTAAAGAAGCCGCATACTTCGTGGATCCAAGGGAGCAATTCACATGCGGCTTACACGAGGTGATCACGGCGCGCTTACATCGGGGCGACGAAACGGATGGCCGGACCGCCTACATATGCGCGACCTTCAAGCAGGCTTCAACTGATCTCTTGATAGGGCCTCTCTCCTGGTCCAACAAAATCATCGAAAGCAGTGGCACTTACTATATGTGCCCTCCAGGAAAGGTCATGGTTGGCCGCGATCACTGGAATGACGAGAATGGTTCCACCACTTATGCCTGTGCCTCACTGAAAAACGGGAGTAAAGATCTGGAAATTATATGGTCTGACGGGTGGTCCGCACCACAAGGAGAGCATGAGAGCGGTTTTGCCTGCCCGACCGATAGCTTTCTGGTAGGGCGCTATCACGATGGCGATGAAGAAGGCCCTACCCGCTACCGATGTGCAACTGCACAGTGAATATTGAACTGAACTATCAAGACCATCACCCCCAACATGGAACGTCTGGTGAGGGACTTCAACCGCCCCGGCAGATCAGAAAATTGAATTTCATGATAAATTCAGCGCCCCCCTTTTCGCTTAGCATACGCACTGGATACTAGCAAAAAAACAATAAGTCGGCATCGGCAGTCTTGTTGTGTTACCTCGAGGCCGCCCACTCCACCTACCTAGTATTTTTGCCAGGTGTTCCACGCGCTGGAACTGGCTAGACTCGACGTGCACTCTTTTTTTCTAGCCAATGAGGACCCGCTCATGAACAGTAAATGGCCCGCACCTGCGGCCGCAGCGTTGCTGCTACTGCTGTGCAACTCTGCCGTTGCAGAACTTGCAATCATCGATCCTAATGAAATTTCGCCCCCTCCGCTAGTGGAGTTTCACCATGACTTTAAGTGTAAACCCGGCAATGTAATGGTGGGGCGTGTTCGCTTGGAAGACAAAGTTGGGTACGTATGCGGAAGTGTTACTCAAAGCGGGGAGGTGCTCAATACCTACAATGAAATCAAAATTATTGCAACAGGCGCTCTCGCCAACTGCCAGAGTCCGAAGATCATGACCGGGCGTGGCCGAGACATACTTGACGCCTCAAACTACTGGATACATTGCGCTGAAGTCAGAGACATCTGGGGCCAACCATTGACCCCCTCTCATACCAGCACCCGGAAATTCAAAGAGCCTGACCACGGCATGCAATGCGCTGCAAATGAAGTACTTTCGGGCATGGCGCTTTCCAGTGACAAGGAAATGGAGACTGAGTACTACTGCAGCAAACTGTTCTGACCAAACATCCGAGGTTTCATCATGTCAAGCGCACTCAGACTCAGCATCATTGCTTTACCCCTACTGCTGGCCAGCCTGCATCAAGCGGTGCAGGCAGCCACACAAAACGGCACAATCCTTATCCGGGACAAAGACAATGCGCAATGTTCACTGACTGTTCCCGGCGAAGGCTCAGGCGAACAGGTAAACTATGAATTCAACTCTCCCAACACCTGGTGCAAAGATATAAAGCGACGCACCATACAGTTCGATAACCTCCCATCTTCCGTGAACATCCTGATTACCGATGGCATTGGTTGCAACACAGAGGATGGCAAGTTTTCGATGGAACTTCGCACCACGAGGCGCGTGACGTCCACCCCCGCCTTCGAATTCGAAGACTTGGTTTCCTACGAAGACAATACGATCATCGCCCCGGGTTTGATGATGGTTAAAAAAAGAAAAACTCAAGACAGCGACGCCAGGGACAGCACTGCTTGCATCCGTTTAATTACATCGTCACGCACCCCTCTTCGCCCCACGAATCAATACAGTGTGAATGTAACTGAAAACGTGGACTACTTCACTAAATTCACATGCGGGCTTCACGAGGTGATGCAGGGGCGCAAGGTAGAGGGCGAAGTGCAAGATTATACCTGTGCGAGATTCCAGCTAGATTCAGCAACTCTCACGGTAACAGATATATCTTGGTCCGATATGATCACCGAAAATGATGGGGTTTACTTTATGTGCCCGCCCGGGAAGGTCATGGTTGGCCGCCATCAATCGCTTTTTACTTACCAACGCACCACTTACGCCTGCGGCGCACTTACAAACGGCGTCAACAATCTAAAAATTCGATGGTTCGACGGTTGGTCTGCACCACAAGATGAGAATGAGAGCGACTTTACCTGCCCAGAGAATAGCTTCCTGGTAGGGCGCTTTCACGATGGCGGTAGTGTCGGCCCTACCCGCTACCGTTGTGCAACTGCACTTTGAACCTGGAGCTGAATTGTCATGACCATCACCTCAAACACAGCGTCCAACGCCTTCAACTTCCTGAGTTTCGTCAATAACAGCGTCGACCCCCGCACCGGCCAATACACGCTGGGCATCGAGTTGCCGGAGCTCGCCGCCAACAATCTCAGCGGCCCGTCGTTGCCCCTGCACATCGGCTTCAACCCGATGAACACCCAGGACTCGGGCTTCGGCATGGGCTGGACACTCAACCTCACCCAGTACGACCCCGCCAGCAACCTGCTGCACCTGCACACCGGCGAAAGCTATAAGGTCACAGGCAGCGACGCCAGTGACGGCACCGGCAAGGTATTCAAGGAACGCAAGCTCAGAAGCTTCCACTTCCACGACCACGGCAGCGGCTGGCGCGTTGAGCACAAGGCCGGCCTGATCGAGCTGCTGGAACTGCAAGGCCCCAGCGACAACCGCGTTGCCCTGCCCACCCGGGTCGAGGCGCCTTCGGGCCATGGCATCACCCTTAGCTACAGTAATTTCCAGGGGGCCCCTTGCCTGACCGGCATCAAGGACGACACTGGGCTCGAGCTGCTGGCCATCAACTACACCAGCGCTGAAATCATCCTTGCCCTGCACCCCAGATCCGGCCCAGGCGGCACCGCCCTGGCGACCTACACGCTCCAGCTCGACCAGCGTTTCACCCCGGCGGTTCGCCTGCCCCATACCATCGTCCTGCCCAGCGACGACAAGGCCAGCTGGGGGCTCACTTACGACAAGGTGCGTGGTGTGGTGTGCCTGAAAACCGTGCGCACACCCGTCGGCGGCACCGAAACCATCGACTACAACGATGCCGGCCACCGCTTCC
>NZ_JBNRIK010000054.1:0-13816 GCF_053557975.1 Pseudomonas sp. XP2 | reverse complement strand
CATGTGAGAGTAGGTCATCGTCAAGATTCATTTCGCAAAACCCCTATCTGCGCATGCAGGTAGGGGTTTTGTCTTTAAGTAGGAACTACAGAGATTCGCAGGCACGTCCGAGTGACGGGCCAGCACACAGAATTTCTTGACGACCATAGAGCATTGGAACCACCTGATCCCATCCCGAACTCAGCAGTGAAACGATGCATCGCCGATGGTAGTGTGGGGTTTCCCCATGTGAGAGTAGGTCATCGTCAAGATTCAAACCCAAAGCCCCTGTCTGCAATGCAGACAGGGGCTTTGTCTTTTCTGGGTAGTTGTATCGGTCAGAACTGATAGCTGACCGTGGCGCTCAAATTGCGTTCCTCACCCATGTAGCAGTAGTTCAGGCTGGCACATGAGGTGATGTAGCTTTCATTGGTAAGGTTGTTGGCGTTAAGGCGCACATCCACGCCCCTGAGCCCAACCTTGCTCAGGTCATAGCCGAGCGAAGCGTCTAACACAGTGTAGGAAGGCACCTTCATGCTGTTTTCCGCATCTACCCAGCTGTAGCCCACATACCGCACGCCACCGCCCAGCCTCAGGCCATCCAGAGGCCCTTGGTGGAAGTTGTAGTCAGCCCAAAGCGAGAACATCTGTTTCGGTGCCTGGGTTGGCGAATTGCCCTTGTTGTCCAGGCTGGCCGACGTCAGGCTCGGCATCGACCGGGAATATTCGATATCGGTGAAGGTGTAGCCGCCTAGCAGTTTGAGGCTGTCGGTCACCTGCACATGTGCCTCCAGCTCCAGCCCTTGGGAACGTACTTCACCTACCGGGCGATAGAAATTCTCGTCAGGCTGCTTCGAAGCCAGGTTTTCCTGCTCGATGCGGAACACCGATGCGGTGAACAGGTTGTCGCTGCCCGGAGGCTGATACTTGATGCCGGCTTCCCATTGAGTGCCTTCGGTCGGTGCCAGGGGGCGGCCTTCCTGGTCGGACACGGTATTGGGATTGAACGACTCCGAGTAGCTGACATAGGGCGCAATGCCGTTCTCGAACAGGTAGAGCACCCCGGCCCGAGTAGTAAATTTGGTGCGTTGATCGTTGACCTTGGTGTCGCTGTCGCGATTCTCCTCGGACACCTTCACCCAGTCCTGACGAAGCCCCAAGGAGAAGCGCCACTGGTCCAGCTCCACCAGATCCTGCAGATACGCACCTGTTTGCTGCAAGCGCCGCTGGTAGCGGTTTTCGCCCAGGACCTCAAGGTTGCCATTGCCATACTGCGGGTTAGCTGCGTCCAGCGGGTCGACCGTGCCATAACGCCATGCGACGTCGGCTTTGCGCCGCTGGTAGTCGGCGCCCAGCAGCAGGGTATGTTTGGCAGTTCCAGTGAAGAATTCCGCCTGCAGCATATTGTCGATGATGTACGAATGCAGGCGCTCGTCGCCGCCGGTATAGGCGCGGTTGAGGATGTTGCTGTCGGCATCCGTCCAGCCGGCTGAGTACACCTGGTCCATGGAGACGTCGGAATCCTGGTAACGGAAGTTCTGCCGCGCGGTGAACACATCATTGAAGCGGTGCTCGAACTGGTAGCTGAACGACTGCTGGGTACGTTCGTAATTGTCGATGCCCGGCTCGCCCTCGAAGAAGTGGTCTGACAAGCGCAAGCCGTTGCGTTTGTGCAGCATGCCGTCTGCAGGGTTACCGCCATGGTACCCGCCGTTAGGGTCGTGCTGGAGGTAAGCCTGCAATGTGAGCGAAGTGTCTTCGGTAAAGTCGACGCTGATGGCCGGGGCGATGGTGTAGCGTTCTTCCTTGTTGTGGTCGAACTGGGTATCGGATGCATCCGCCAGGCCTGTCAGGCGATAAGCAATGCGCTTGTCATCATCTACAGGGCCACTGAAATCGAAACCCATGCCACGCTGGCCTTGGGTGCCAACCGTGGCCTGAACCTGATGGTAGGGAGTAAACAGCGGCTTCTTGGTGGTCAGGGCGACCAGGCCCCCCGGCGAGCTTCGCCCATACAGTACCGAAGATGGGCCCTTGAGAATGTCGATGCGCTCCAGGAAGTACGGGTCTACCTGCATGGTGCTGTAGGTGCCGTTGTCGCCCATCGACTTGAGGCCATCGACGTAGATGTTATCCACAGAGCCGTCGTTGAAGCCGCGCATCGCGACATAGTCATAGCGATGGGTGGCACCGTAAGGATTGGTCATCACCCCAGGCGTGTAGCGCATGGCCTGGGCAACGGTCTGTGAGCCCTGGTCGTCCATCTGCTGGCGAGTAACGACCGAGACGGATTGGGACGTCTCCACCAACGGTGTGCTCGTCTTGGTCGCCACTTGGCTGTGCGTAGCGTTGTAACCCTCCATGCTGCCGAGCGCATTACCGAGGGAGAAGCCACGGATATCGGTGTCCGGCAATGACAGGGCGGTGTCCTGGGGCTGTACCTGCAGCACATAGCTACGTCCATCCTGGCTGACGGCTTCCAGGCCGCTGCCATTGAGCATTTGGCGCAGTGCTTGATCGGTAGCGTACTGCCCCTGAAGGCCGTCAGACCGCAGGCCATCTGTGAGCTGAGGTGTACTCGACAGGGTTATGCCGGCCTGGCGGGCAAACTGATTGAGAACGTCGGCCAGTTGACCGGCCGGGATTGCATAGTGATGACTCACTTGAGCTGTTGCAGCCGCTGCGCAAAGTTGCGGAGCAAATGCCAAGCCCAATGCAGTACCAAACAGAGCCGCCCGGACAGCGTGGCGCAAGCGTGCTGATTGCAGGACAGGTCGATAATCATTCAAGTTGGAAGTGTCGGTTACCACCGGGTTGATAGGCATGCAGGGTCCGTTGAAGAGTTGAGGGCAGAAGGTGTCGCTTACTGTCCTAGCCGGACCGCGATTGAAAACCCGCCATAAATCAACAAGGCGTTGTCAGGTCATGCTCTCTACACGTACCCACCAGCGTGTACGGTGACGAAGCCTAACGGGCAGTGTCTGTGGCAGCAGCTGGAGCAAACGTTCCGGATCTTCGAGGCGGAACACCCCCGACAGGCGCAGATCGGCGATCTCGTCGCTGCAGCCCAGGTAACCATGGCGATAACGGCTGACCTGCGCGAGGAAGTCGGACAGGCGCATGTCCTGGGTAACGATCAGCCCTTCAGTCCAGGCCATCGCATCCATGTTCAGGTGCGCGAGCGGGTGCGCCCCCTCAGCATCCAGCCGCCAGTTCTGGCCGCTTTCAATCCACAGCAATTGACCATTGCCAGGTCGGTGGATCGCCACTTTGCCGTGGCTGACGCTGACACGTGTGCAGTCGTTGTCCTGATAGGCTACAAAGCGTCCTTCGAACCCTTCCAGCAGCGCATCGCGAGTTTGTACCAGTACGGGATGCCGGGCGTTGCAGGTAATCATCAGCTCCCCCTGCTTCAGGCGGACCATACGCTGCTGCTCATTGAAGGCCAGGTCCACAGCACTGCGGGTATTGAGTTGCAGCAGTGAGCCACCAGGCAAGGTAAAGACGCGTCGCTCACCGGTGCCGGTGGCATAGTCCGACGCCCACGCACTGATGGCATCGAGGTCCTTGGCCAGCCATGCCGCCGACCCAGCCATGACAACGCCGCCAAGCAGCTTCAGCGCTTGCCGGCGGTGCAGGCGCTGCTGGCTGGTTTCCAGGGTCTGCAACGCCAGCCCTGCACCTGGGATCGAGCGCAGGTCAAGGTCCTGATGCAGGTGCACTACCCGTTGCCAGGCTTGCTCATGTTCGTGGTGGGCACTGCGCCATTGCGCGCACTGTTGCTGCAAGGTCGGCTCATGCCCGCTCTCACGCAGACGCAGCATCCACTGGATGGCCTGCTTGACCGCTTTTGCATCAGGGCGTGCGGCACTCATTGGCTCAACACTCGTCTTCGTAGCGCAGCACATAGCAATGGTAGAGCGCATCAGCGATGTAACGCTCCACCGTACGCACTGAGATCCCCATCTGCTCGGCAATGGCCTGATGCTTCAGCCCCTCGCATTGGGCCAGGAGGAAGGCGCGACGTACCTTGGGTTTGAGGCCGTCGAGCATGCGCGCAATACGTTCAAGCAACTCCAGCAGCAGCTCGCGGGTTTCGGCTGATGGAGACTGTGCTTCCGGCACATGGGCCAATGCCTCCAGGTAGGCCCGGTGCAGCTCCTCGCGGCGCCAGTGATCGATGATCAGCCCACGGGCTACCGTGCGCAAGAAGGCCCTAGGGGTGTTTAGCTGCAGGTGTTCGCGGCGTTGCAGCAAGCGGACGAAGGTGTCATGGGCCAGGTCTGCGGCATCGGCGGCATTGCCCAGCTTGCTGCGTAGCCAGGCGTGTAACCAACCGTGGTGGTCACTGTAGAGCGTTTGCACGGAGTCATTGCTGGGCATAGGGGGAGGGTGCTGGCATCAATGGACATGAATGATAATTAGTCTCATTGTTGGCGCGGCGAGCTGAATTTGCAACCCATCTGCTCGCCCCGCACATAAGGCCAGTTACGGGCTAACGCCCTCGCTGGGTATCAAGATAGTTGCGGATCACCAAAGCCCCGCTATTGAGGTGCCGTTCCAGCACCGCTACCGCCTCGTCCACCAGCTTGTCGCTGGCGGCATCTACCAGTGCGTTGTGATCGTCCTGGGTCAGCTTGCCCAAGCCCATGGATGAAAGATGAAAACGCAGGAAGCGTTCTTCTTCGTTCAGTTCGTCCTCGATCAGTCGCAACAGCTTCCTGTTCGACGCCTTGCTGTACAACGTCATATGGAGCAAGCGATTCAGTCGGCCGATTTCGGCGTGGCGGGTTTCGTTCTCCAGTTGCTGGATATAGCCACGTGCGCTGGCGATGTCGCTGGCATCCAGCAGCGGGATAGACTGGCGCAGCGCTTCGCTCTCCAGCAGAACACGCAGGGCATAGGTATCCACCGCATCCTCGCCGATCAGCGGCGCAACCACCGCACCTTTGTGCATCTCCACTTTCAGCAGCGATTGCGCTTCAAGCTGGCGCAGGGCTTCGCGCACGGGCATGCGGCTGACACCAAACAAGGTGGCGAGCTCTTGTTGTCGCACGGCGGTGCCAGGGGGCAGGCGGCCATCGAGGATGGCGCTACGCAGGCGTTCTTCGATCACGGCACGGGCCTGGTGCGGCGACAGCTGCTCGCTGACCAGCACATTGCTCAATTTGATTTTTTCGGCCACGCGACGTCTGCCTCAACGATGACTAAAGTTGGATCCAATGACACTAGTAACAGCTTGGGGGAGTTGTCAAACCAAGGCCCGGATTGGAACGGGCGCCCCAAAAGCGCGGCTATGGTGGATGAAGTCACGTGCCAAAGGAAGCAGGCTATAGAAGGATATAAACAGAAAGTGTAGGCGGGCTGACAGGCGGATGCATGATTGCAGGGTGCCATTGTTTTTTGCGGTAGCAAGCCGCACCATCGCTGCTTTCGACTGGCCTGAACAGGGCTTGGCAGTGGCGATATCCTGGATGTTCAAAACCGTTGTGCGATGTGTCGGCTTTGCCGCGCTGCTGGGCAGTCTGCTGCTGGGCGGCTTGCACGCGGATTGGGATTTCTCCCAGATCAGCCGCAAGTCGCAGGCCCTGTATGGCCCTCTGGGTGCCGGGCAGGGCCGTATCGATGCGTGGCAGAACCTGATGGCCACGCAGAAGCAGGGTACTGAGCTTGAGCGGCTGCAAGTGGTCAACCGTTTCTTCAACCAGCAATTGCGCTATGTAGAGGACATCGACCTGTGGCACGAGGTCGACTACTGGGCGACACCGGTGCAGGCACTGATCAAAGGTGCCGGGGACTGCGAGGACTACGCCATCGCCAAATATTTCAGCCTGCGGCGCATGGGTATACCCAGCGAAAAACTACGCATCACCTACGTCAAGGCGTTGCGGCAGAACCGGGCACACATGGTCCTGACTTATTATTCGAACCCACAGGCCCAGCCCTTGGTGCTCGATAGCCTGATGGATGCCATCAAGCCGGCAAGCCAACGTACCGACCTGCTGCCGGTTTACGCTTTCAATGGCGAAGGCTTGTGGCTGACGGGCGCAACAGGCAACAAGAAGGTCGGCGATACCAAGCGGCTGTCACGCTGGCAGGATTTGCTGAAGAAAATGCAGGCCGAAGGGTTCCCGGCCGAGCCGGTTTACTGAAGGAGCACAGATGTCACTGTTCAAACAATTGCTGTTAGCCATTTGCCTGTTCCTGGTAGTCGCCTTCAGTGGCAGTTTCATGGTCAGCCTGGAAAGCTCACGCAGCCAGTACGTCAACCAGCTGCGGTCGCACGCCCAGGATGCAGCTACCGCGCTGGCGTTATCGCTGACGCCGAATATCGACGACCCGGCGATGGTCGAGCTGATGGTCAGCTCGATCTTCGACAGTGGTTACTATGCGAGCATCAAGGTCGTCGATCTGGGCTCCAATGCCGTGCTGGTGGAGCGCCACGCGGAGCCGGACCCTGGCGGCGTACCTGCCTGGTTCGTGCACCTGATTGGCCTTGAGGCCGCTGGTGGCGACGCCATCGTCAGCCGTGGCTGGCAACAGGCCGCGCGGGTAGAGGTGATCAGCCACCCCATGTTTGCCATTGCCAAACTCTGGCAAAGCGCCTTGGGCAGCTTGGGCTGGTTGCTGCTGTGCGGAGCGGCCAGTGCCGTGCTCGGCGCCTTGCTGCTGCGCCGCCAGTTGCGGCCGCTGGACTATATGGTCGAGCAATCCCACGCCATTGCGCGTCGTGAATTCCTCAGCCTGCCTGAGTTGCCGCGCACACCGGAGCTGCGCCGTGTGGTGCAGGCGATGAACCAGATGGTCGAGAAGCTCAAGGCGCTATTCACCGAGCAGGCCGAGCGCAGCGAACGGCTGCGTGCGGAGTCCTACCAGGACAGCCTGACCGGGCTATCGAACCGCCGCTATTTCGAAATGCAGTTGAACACCCGGGTAAGCAACCTGGAGGACGCGCGCGCCGGCTACCTGCTGTTACTGCGTGTCCAAGGGCTGGCGGGGCTGAACGCACGCCTTGGCGGCCAGCGTACCGACCAGTTGCTGCAGGCCGTGGGTGAGCAGTTGCGCCGCACCTGTGCCAGCTTCCCGGAAACCAACGACCTGATTTCCCGCAGCCGCGGTGGCGAGTTTGCCGTGCTGGCGCCGGGCATGGTGCATGAAGAAGCGGTAAACCTTGCCCAGGCCTTGGAGGCAACGCTGCAGAGCCTGCACGAAACGGGCGCCAGTGATATCGACCCGGTGGCTTGTATTGGCCTCGCGCCGTTCAGCCCAGGCGATTCTCCACAGGCTTTGCTGAAGCTCGCCGATGAGGCTTTGGCCCGTGCCGAAAACCAGCCAACGCCAGGGTGGGTATGCCTTGAACAAGGCGTGGCTGCAGTTGCTGCCGATAGCCAGCACGCCTGGCACGAGCGTCTCGATCAGGCGTTCAACAATGGGCATTTCGAGCTGTTCTTCCAGCCGGTGGTGGATTGCACTTCGGTGCAACGGGTATTGCACCACAAGGTGATTTCACGCTTGCAGGATGGTCAGGGCGAGGCATTGCCGGCGGGCCGCTTCCTGCCCTGGCTGGAGCGCTTTGGCTGGATGCCGCGACTGGACGTGCTGGTGCTGGAGAAAGTGTTGACGCACCTGCGTGGGCATGACCAAGTGCTGGCGCTGAACCTGTCCGCCGCTACATTGGCCGATCCCAAGGCCCTGCACCGCATCTTTGAACTGCTGGGCCAGAATGCGGCGCTCGGCCCGCGGCTGGTTTTTGAAATTGGCGAGGAACAGTTGCCTGAGCAGGCAGCCTTGGAACAACTCACCCGGCGCCTGCACGGGTTGGGCTTCGGGCTAGCGTTGCAGCGCTTTGGCGGGCGCTTCAGCATGATCGGCAACCTGGCCCACCTGGGCCTGGCGTACCTGAAGATTGACGGTAGCTACATTCGCAACATCGACCATGAGCAGCACAAGCGGCTGTTCATCGAGGCGATCCAGCGTGCGGCGCACAGCATCGACCTGCCGCTGATTGCTGAGCGGGTCGAGACAGAAGGTGAGCGGCGGGTGTTGCAGGAGATGGGGGTAGGCGGCATTCAGGGGCAACTGGTAGGTGAACCTGCGCCCTGGCGCTGATCACACTTGGCCACCGACAACCCAGCAGATACGACGCTGCCCGTGGCACCAGCGCCGTACCTGTGGGAGCGGGTTTACCCGCGAACACGGGCGAAGCCCGTGCCATCCATCGCGTTGCCTGCTTCGCGGGTAAACCCGCTCCTACAGGTGTTGCGTTGACCGTGGGGCATTCATATCTCGTCTGTCAGCGCTCGCGCAGCGCCTCCGAACGCGCCTTCATGATCGGCTTGAGCAAGTAGCTCATGATGGTCTTCTTGCCGGTCATGATATCCACCGTCGCCACCATCCCCGGAATGATCAGCAGCGGCTTCTCGTCGGTTCCCAGGTGGCTGCGGTCGGTGCGCAGCTTGATCAGGTAGTACGTGGTCTTTTTGTCTTCGTCGGTGATGGTGTCGGCGCCGATCTGCTCCAGCTTGGCCTTGAGCCCACCGTAGATGGTGTAGTCGTAGGCCGTGAACTTGACGGTTGCCTCCTGGCCAGGGTGCAGGAAGGCGATGTCCTTGGGCAGGATCTTCGCTTCGATGACCAGCGTGTCGTCCAGTGGTACCACCTCGATGATATCGCTGCCAGGCTGGATCACCCCACCAATGGTGTTGACCAGCATCTGCTTGACGATACCGCGTACAGGCGAAGTGACCATGGTGCGGTGCACCCGATCGTCCAGTGCCTTGCTGGTGGCCGTGGCCTTGTTCAGCTCGGTGCGTGCTTCGTTCAGCTGGGTCAGCGCTTCACTGCGGAATTTGCCTCGGGTTTCCTCGATTTTGCTTTGCACCTCGCGGATGGCCGCCTCGGCACGGGGGATGGCCAGCGCGGTGGAGTCCAGCTGCCCACGGTTCTCCACTTCGGCGCGGCGCAGGCGCAGCACTTCGACCTGGGAGATTGCGCCGGTTGCCACCAGCGGTTCGGACATGCCGATTTCTTTGCGCAGCAACTCAAGGCTGTTGGCGTACTGGGCGCGTTTGGAGCTGTACTCACGCAGCTCTTGCTGGCGCTGGACCAGCTGCTGCTGCAGGCCGCCAATTTCGTCCTGCAGTTGCTGGCGCCGGCTCTGGTACAGCGACTCTTCACTGGCTGCCTGGCTTGGTGCCGCTTTGCGCAGTTCTTCGTCGATCTTCAGCGGGCGGTCCTCTACCTCGGCACTCAGGCGTTCGACCCGCAGAGCCATGGACTGTCGGTCAGCTTCGGTTTCACCAACGTTGGAGGCGAAGCGGGTTTCATCCAGACGCAGCAATGGCTGGCCGACTTCAACGATTTGCCCTTCCTTGGCGAAGATTTCGGCGACGATACCGCCCTCCAGGTTCTGAATCTTCTGCACTTTGGAAGACGGAATGGCCTTGCCTTCGCCCCGCGTGACCTCGTCGATGGGGGCGACGCTGGCCCACACGATCAAGAACACGAAGAACAGGATCACGCCCCAGATGGTCAGCCGCACAACCCGCGGCGCATCTTCGATCAGGGCCTTGTTGACCTCTGGCAGCGGCTGGCCGCCCAGTGAATCGGAACCTTTGAAGTAGCGCCGCAGGCCATCCTTGAATTGCCCAATATCCAGCTTATGCAACACTGATCTGCCCCTTCTTCAGCGCATCCATGACCGCGGCTTTCGGGCCGTCGGCGACAATCTGCCCGCGATCGATCACGATCAGCCGGTCCACCAGCGACAGCAGGGAGGCGCGGTGCGTGACCAACAGCACCGTCTTGCCTTCCACCACCGCTTGCAGGCGCTGCTTGAGGCGCTCTTCGCCGGTGTTGTCCATGGCACTGGTGGGCTCGTCCAGCAACAGGATCTGCGGGTTGAGCAGCAGCGCACGGCCCAGGGCGACGTTCTGCCGCTGGCCGCCGGACAGGTTCTGCCCGCGCTCACCCACTTGCAGTTCGTAACCGTCCGGGTGCAAGCGGGCGAATTCATGCACACCTGCCAGCTCGGCGGCCTGCAGGATCAGCTCGTCCTCGATGTAGCGGGCACCGCTGACCAGGTTGTCGCGCAGGGTGCCGGCCAGCAGCTGGATGTCCTGCGGTACATAGCCGATGTTGTGGCGCAGTTCGCTGACGTCGATTTGGCGAATATCCACGCCATCGACCAGCAGCGAGCCGCCATCGGCCTCATACAGGCCGACGATGAGCTTGGCCAGCGAGCTCTTGCCCGAACCACTGCGCCCGATGATGCCGACCTTCTCGCCGGGGCGGATGGTCAGGTTGATGTTTTTCAGCGCCATGTTCTGCTGGTTCGGGTAGGTGAAATCGACCCCGCGGAACTCGACACTGCCCTGCAGTACCTTACGGCTCAGTGGGCGCTCCTCGAAGTTGCGCTCTTGCGGCAGTTCCATCATGTGGTCGGTGGCAACCATGGTTACCTTGGCCTGCTGGTAGCGGGCGAGCAAACCGTTGAGCTGGCCCAGCGGGCCGAGGGCACGGCCGCTGAGCATGTAGCACGCCACCAGGCCGCCCATGCTCAGGTTGCCGTCGATGATCAGGTACACGCCGACGCAGATCATCGCCACGCCAGCCAGCTGCTGGATCAGCAGGGTGATGTTCATCGCCAGGCTCGACAGCACCTTCACGCGCAGTTCCAGGCGGCTGAGGGTGCCGAGGGTCTGCTCCCACATGTACTGGCGTTCGCTTTCGGCGTTGTTGACCTTTACCGCATCCAGGCCGGCGAGGGTCTCGATCAGGCTGGACTGGCGCTCGGAGGCCAGGGCCATGGTCCGTTCCATGGTCGCCATCAGCGGCCGTTGCAAGGCGTAGCCGATGCCCAGGGCCAGCGGGAAGGCAATGATCGGGATCCACACCAAGTGCCCGCCAATGATGGCGATGACGATCAGGATAAGGACGGTGAACGGCAGGTCGATAAGGCTGGTCAGGGTCAGTGAGGCGAGGAAGTCGCGTAGGCCCTGGAACTCGTGAATGTTCTGGGCAAAGCTGCCGACCCTGGCCGGGCGGTATTTCATCGACATGCCGACGATGCGCTCGAACAGCGTCGCCGAGATGATCAGGTCGGTCTTCTTGCCGGCCAGGTCCAGGCACAAGCCGCGCAGGCCCTTGAGGATCAGGTCGAAGATGTAGGCGCCGGCGATACCGATGGCCAGCACCCAGAGCGTTGACGTTGCCTGGTTGGGCACTACACGGTCGTACACGTTCATCACGAACAGCGGCGCGGCCAGGGCGATCAGGTTGATCACCAGGCTGGCGGCGATGGCGTCGATATACAGCCACTTGCTGCGCAGCAGGGTATCGCGGAACCACGACTTTGCCCGCGGGATGAGGTTGCCGTGGTTGACGTCGAACTTGTGCTGCGGCTGGGCAAAGAACACCCGGCCGCTATAGTCGCTTTGCAGGGCTTCGCGGCTTACATGCACCTCGCCGCCATCGCTCTCGCTGAGCAACAGGCGCGCGGTGTCTTCGTTCTCCCAGCCCAGCAGGACGGCACTGCGGCCTTCCTTTAGCAGCAGCATCGCAGGCATGGCGATGCTCGGGATTTGTTCCAGCTTGCGCTGCAACAGGCGCCCTTGCAGACCGGCCCGGGCGGCGGCGCGGGGCAGCAGCTCGGGGCTCAGGCGCTGGGCGGGTAGCGGCAGCCCGGTGGTCAGCATGACCCGACTGGCGGGTTTCTGGTGCAGGACACACAGGCTCAGCAGGCTATCCAGCAAGGGATCGTCATGCTGACTGCGTGGATCATGGTTGAGTTGGACTCGACTGACTTCAGATTCCACGCGGCGCTCTCTTCATCCTTGTGGTGGGTGGGGTGGCTGTGCCGGCATTAAGGTCGGGCCGGCTCGCCCTGGCGTTCAATGGTACTGCCAAGCGGTGTAGGTGAGGCCTACAAGGCCCTTTGGCTGAGCAGACGGCCAATGGTCGCCTCGAATCGATACTGAGTAAACAATTGTACGTCGTTCATTGCTACCAGGCTGCTCCTGAGCAAGGGTGTTTCATTTTTGATCCAGTGTGCATGCAGGCTGAAGCATTTTCAGCAGCATAGACTGCCCGCGGGGCGAGTGAGAATTGCCGTCGGTGATCGATCTTTTTCGTCGTCAGTAAATGGGCGCTGATTTGTTGACGGTCTTATAGGTGCCGATCGTTAAAATTCATCGGCGTAAGTCTGTTTGCACGCTCGGTTCTGGTTCAGAAATCGTCAATGGTTTGCCATCATCGCCGTGTGGTTATCTGCGCAATCGTTCTCTATCCCTTTGATCTGCGATGAAGTGTTGTTGCACGTCACGCGCTCAGCGGCTGGTGTTGGCTCGTGCGGCTATACAATCCCCTGGTTTTGCGGGTTTTGATGCCCCTGCCCGTCGGGTTTAAGGCAAGGTTTGTGCTTGTCTAAACGCAGCCCGGGCGCTTTTAAATTGACGTCTGCAGGCTTGACGGTTGCTGAGGCGGGATTGGCTGCAGCATGAATTACCGACTCAGGGTGTAATAAATGTTGCCGAAAATAGCGTTGAGCGCGCTTTCGATGATGTACGACATTTGTTCTGAATGAACCGTTGGCTAAGGTACAAATATCAATGTGACATTACATTGCCGATTGTTTAGGATGGCCTGTATAAGGTCAATAGTTTGGCATTTAAGTAATTCCAAATAGTTATAGACGAAAAATTGACGAAAAAAAGCGTCAAGAGATCATCGACATAGTTCCGCCTGAAGTGGCTGCGAGTGCCGCTCTGGCAGGGAAGTACCCATAGGGTCACACGGAGAGTCCAATGAGCAGCGTTGTAGCCATCGTCAAAAGCATTGTCGGCCAGGTTATTGCGGTATCCCCAGAGGGTATTCGCCGTGTGCTCATCGAAGGGGACCGCCTGTTGGCAGGTGAGGAAGTACTCACTGGCCCGGGTGGCGCAGTTACTCTTGAGCTGGCCGATGGCCGTCTGCTTGACCTTGGCCGTGACAGCCAGTGGAGTGCCGATGCGCCCGACAGCAGCACCGACCTGAGCCAGGCGACCGCACAGGCCGCACCGTCGGTGGAAGAACTGCAACAGGCGATCGCTGCAGGTGTCGACCCGACTACCGAGCTTGAGGCCACCGCAGCCGGCCCGTCCGCAGCGGGCGGCGGCGCGCTGGGCGGTGGTCACAGCTTTGTGATGCTGGAGGAAACCGCGGGCCGGGTAGACGCTACCGTCGGGTTCCCGACGCAAGGGCTGGGCTTTGCTGGCGCGCTCGATAGTGAAGAAGTTGGCTTGCTGGATACCACCAGCAACAACCAGGTGACTACGCCGACGACAGGCACCAACGTTGCTACCGACCTTATTCTTGGCGCCACTCCTTCCATCAGCGAAGCGGGTGGCGTAATCGTCTATACCGCCACGGTTGGCCAAGCGCCGACCACCAACCTGATCGTCACCCTGTCTAACGGTGCCGTTATCGTCATCCCGGCCGGGCAGACCAGCGGCAGCGTCAATGTCGTGGTTCCGGCAAATGACACGCCGTATATCGACGGTGGCCAGATCTCGGCAACTGTAACGGGTACCACCGGTGGCAACGGCCTGACGGTGACTGTGCCGCAAGCGCCGGCGGTTACCCAGGTTACCGATACCATCGACACCACCACTGCGACACTGACGGCGAATCCGTCGGTGACCGAGGGCGGTGTGATTACCTACACCGTGACCCTGAGCAACCCTGCCCAGACGCCGGTAACCGTTACTCTGTCCAATGGCCAGACCATCACTGTTGAGGCGGGCAAGACCCAGGGCAGCGTCGACTTCCAGACGCCGGCGAACGACGTCTACAACAACGG
>NZ_JBNRIK010000053.1:0-13884 GCF_053557975.1 Pseudomonas sp. XP2 | reverse complement strand
AGGGAGGTGACGGGCATGGATGCCCGTCAAGCGCTGGGCCCCAGGATGGGGCCTGCAGCGCGGTCCTCCCGGGAGCAAGCCCGGAGCGAGGGGACCCCGGAGCGCAGCGTAGGGGCCGGATGATGGGAGCGCAGCGTTTTTTGGTTACTTTTTGTCGCGTTTGACAAAAAGTGACCCGCCGTAAGGGCGGAAAGGTGATTTGGCGCCACCTTTGAAAATGAATGTTGACTCATTGTTGATGCCCACACCTGAACGCGAACGCGAACGCGAACGCGAACGCGAACGCGAACAGCGAACAGCGAACAGCGAAACAGTGCTGGTTTTTAGCTCGCGCATAGGCCATTTGCGATAGCGACACTAACTCACCTTTTCGCCCTTACGGCGAGTCACTTTTTGTCAGACGCGACAAAAAGTAACCAAAAAACGCTGCGCTCCCATCATCCGGCCCCTACGCTGCGCTCCGGGGTTCCCTCACTGCGGCCTCGCTCCCGGGAGGACCGCGCTGCAGGCCCCATCCTGGGGCCCAGCGCTTGACGGGCATCCATGCCCGTCACCTCCCTCCGCAAGGCCTGCGTTCGGCCTCCTGAAGTCGCGAAGATCAAGATCAAGATCAAGATCAAGATCAAGATCAAGATCAAGATCAAGATCAAGATCAAGATCAAGATCAAGATCAAGATCAAAAGCTTACGTTGCTGCAGCAACCACTTCAATTGACGCTCCCGGTGCAACCCTCTAACCTTCGCGGCGTGTTTCAGGTGCCCTGCCAGCCCCCACTGGGCAGGGTGAAACTGGGAAGCCGGTGGGCGCCAGCATGGCGCGATTCCGGCGCTGCCCCCGCAACGGTAGGTGAGTAGAAGGCCGCGCAGGGCCACTGGATGCCAGCATCCGGGAAGGCGCGCAGGTTTGGGCCAAGGCCCGCTCACAAGCCCGGAGACCGGCCTGAAACTGTCAACGGCATCACGGAGGGTGATGCGCGGTGCACCGTGGCGCCCTGCCATGGCCCCTGCGCGCTCTCCGTCTGCCTGCCTATTCCCTGTCGCCACGCGTGCCGTGGTGCCAGCCTGCGGAGAACCCTGATGAGCGAAGCCACCGAACGCGACGAACGTCACCTGGCGCGCATGCAGCGCAAGAAGGCGGTCATCGACGAACGCATCGCCAATTCCCCCAACGAATGCGGCTTGCTGCTGGTGCTGACCGGCAATGGCAAAGGCAAGAGCAGCTCTGCCTTCGGCATGCTCGCCCGCGCCCTGGGCCATGGCATGCAGTGTGGAGTGGTGCAGTTCATCAAAGGCCGTAACAGCACCGGCGAAGAGCTGTTTTTCCGCCGCTTCCCCGAGCAGGTTCGCTATCACGTGATGGGTGAGGGCTTTACCTGGGAAACCCAGGACCGCCAGCGTGACATCGCTGCCGCCGAAGCCGCCTGGGCGGTGTCGCGGCAGTTGCTGCAGGATCCAAGTGTGCAGTTCGTAGTGCTGGATGAGCTGAATATCGCCCTCAAGCATGGCTACCTCGACCTGGACCAGGTCCTGTCCGACATCCAGGGCCGTCCGCCCATGCAGCACGTGATCGTGACTGGCCGCGCTGCAAAGCCCGAGATGATCGAATTGGCCGATACCGTGACCGAGATGGGCATGCTCAAGCACGCCTTCCAGGCCGGTATCCGTGCACAGAAGGGCGTCGAGCTGTGAGTCAATCGCGCCACTGCCCCGCGGTGTTGATCGCGGCACCGGCCTCTGGCCAGGGCAAGACCACCGTCACTGCTGCTTTGGCCCGCCTGCACCGCAACCTCGGGCGCAAGGTGAGGGTGTTCAAGTGTGGCCCCGACTTTCTGGACCCGATGATTCTCGAGCGGGCCAGTGGCGCGCCGGTGTACCAGCTGGATTTGTGGATGATCGGAGCCGAGGAAAGCCGCCGCCTGCTGTGGGAAGCCGCCGGCGAGGCCGACCTGATCCTGATCGAAGGGGTCATGGGATTGTTCGACGGCACCCCGTCCAGTGCTGACCTGGCGCGCCACTTCGGCGTGCCAGTGCTGGCTGTGATCGACGGTACGGCCATGGCCCAGACCTTCGGCGCCCTGGCCCTGGGCCTGGCGCGTTACCAGGCCGACCTGCCGTTCGCCGGCGTACTGGCCAACCGCGTGGGCAGCCTGCGCCACGCGCAGCTGCTCGAAGGTAGCCTGACCGAGGGCCTGCGCTGGTATGGCGGCTTGTCCCGTGAGCGCGGCATTGAATTGCCCAGCCGTCATCTTGGGCTGGTTCAGGCCAGCGAGCTGAACGACCTGGATACCCGCCTAGATGCCGCCGCCGAGGCGCTTGCCGCCAGCTGCGACGCCGCGATGCCTCCGCCGGTGACCTTTGTCGGCCCCGAGCCGCAGGTGCGTGCTGCCTCGCTGGACGGTGTGCGCATTGGTGTGGCGCGAGACGAAGCGTTCGCGTTCACCTATGGTGCCAACCTTGAGCTGCTGCGCAGCCGGGGCGCGCAGCTGGAATTCTTCTCGCCGCTGCACGACCGTGAACTGCCAGTGGTGGACAGCCTGTACCTCCCGGGTGGCTATCCCGAACTGCATCACCACGCCCTGGCTGCCAATGCGCCAATGAGCGAGGCAATCCGCGCCCATCATGCTCAGGGCAAGCCGTTGCTGGCTGAATGTGGCGGCATGCTGTACCTGCTCGATGCCCTGACTGACGTCGCCGGCGAGCGTGCCGAACTGCTCGGCCTGCTACCAGGCGAGGCGACCATGCAAAAGCGCCTGGCGGCCCTGGCCTTGCAGGCGGTGGAGCTGCCGGAAGGTACCCTGCGCGGCCATACCTATCACCACTCGCTAACCAGCACGCCGCTGGAACCGATCGCCCGAGGCCTCAGCCCCAACGGCGGGCGGGGCAACGAAGCGGTGTATCGCCTGGGTCGGCTGACGGCCTCTTACGTGCACTTCTACTTCCCCTCCAACCCTGATGCGGCGGCGGCGCTGTTGCGACCATGAGCGAACACGCCTACAGCGCCGCCGAACGCGCTGCGATCTATCGGGCTATCGGTGAGCGTCGCGACATGCGCCATTTTGCCGGTGGCCAGGTTGCGCCAGCACTGCTGGGCCGCTTGCTGGCCGCCGCACACCAGGCGCCTAGCGTCGGTTTGATGCAGCCCTGGCGTTTCATTCGCATCACCCAGCGTGACCTGCGTACCCGCATCCAGGCCTTGGTGGAGGCGGAGCGTCTGCGCACTGCCGAGGCATTGGGCGAGCGGGCTGATGACTTCATGAAGCTGAAGGTAGAAGGCATCAATGACTGTGCCGAGCTGCTGGTAGCGGCCTTGATGGACAACCGCGAGCCGCACATCTTCGGCCGTCGCACCCTGCCGGAGATGGACCTGGCCTCGCTGGCCTGCGCCATTCAGAACCTGTGGCTGGCGGCCCGTGGCGAAGGGCTGGGCATGGGCTGGGTGTCGCTGTTCGACCCTCTGGCGCTGGCAGCACTGCTGGGTATGCCGGAAGGGGCCAAACCGGTGGCGGTGCTGTGCCTGGGACCCGTGACCGAATTTTACCCTGCACCCATGCTGGTGCTGGAAAACTGGGCCGAAGAACGGCCTTTGAGTGACATGTTGTACGAAAACCAATGGGGAGAGCGCCAATGAGCGTGGCCTTGCTGACCATGGCCGGGGTGGCCCTGGATGCCTTGCTGGGCGAACCGCAGCGGCGCCACCCGCTGGTGGCCTTCGGCAATATGGTCGGTAACCTGGAGCGCCGCCTGAATGCAGGTGGCCGCGGCTGGCGCAGCCACGGCGTGAGTGCGTGGTTTCTGGCGGTGGTGCCGCTGACCCTGGTGGCGCTGATCCTGTCCTGGCTGCCGTACATCGGCTGGCTGGTGGATGTGCTGGCGCTGTACTGCGCCCTGGGCCTGCGCAGTTTGGGCGAACATGTGCTGCCGGTGGCCAACGCCTTGCGCCAGGGCGACCTGGAGGAAGCCCGGCGCCGCGTCGGCTACCTGGTCAGCCGCGAAACCCGGGAGCTGGACGAGCCCGCCGTGGCCCGCGCAGCCACCGAGTCGGTACTGGAAAACGGCAGTGACGCGGTGTTCGCCGCGCTGTTCTGGTTTGTGGTGGCCGGCGCGCCGGGCGTGGTGCTGTACCGCCTGAGCAACACCCTGGATGCCATGTGGGGGTATCGCAACGAACGCTTCGAGCGCTTCGGCTGGTGCGCGGCGCGCATTGATGATGTGCTCAACTATATTCCCGCAAGGCTGGTGGCGCTGACTTACGCACTGCTGGGCAAGACCCGCCTGGCGCTGGCTTGCTGGCGCAAGCAGGGCCCGCTGTGGGACAGCCCCAACGCCGGACCGGTGATGGCCGCCGGTGCCGGAGCACTCGGTGTAGCCCTGGGCGGCCCGGCTGTTTACCACGGCGAACTGCATGAGCGGCCACGCCTGGGCGAAGGGCCGATGGCTGACGCCGATGCCATCGAGCGTGGCTGGAGCCTGGTGCAGCGCGGCGTGTGGCTGTGGCTGTTGTTGATCTGCCTGGGGGCTTACATCAATGCTTGAACACGGTGGCCGCCTGCTGCGTGCGGTGCAACATTACGGTATCCCTCGCGAGCAGTGGCTCGACCTGTCCAGCGGCATCGCGCCCTGGCCGTTCCCGATCCCGCCGATACCTACAGATGCCTGGGCTCGCCTGCCTGAGACCGAAGACGGCCTGGAGGCGGCGGCACGCGGGTATTACGGCGCCCGCGAGCTGCTGCCGGTGGCGGGTTCCCAGGCGGCGATCCAGGCTTTGCCGCTGCTGCGTGCGGCTGGCCGGGTAGGGGTGCTGTCGCCGTGCTATGCCGAACACCCGTATGCCTGGCATCGGGCGGGCCATCATCTGGTCGAGCTGGATGAAACGCAGGTCGAGGCGATGCTCGACAGCCTCGACGTGCTGGTGCTGGTCAACCCCAATAACCCGACCGGGCAGCGGGTACCGCGTGAGCGCCTGCTGGGCTGGCACGCGCGCCTGGCTGCACGCGGTGGCTGGCTGTTGGTCGACGAAGCGTTCATGGACAACACCCCGGCGGATGGCGTGGTCGATTGCGCCGACCTCCCGGGGCTGATCGTGCTGCGATCATTCGGCAAGTTCTTTGGGCTGGCCGGGGTACGCCTGGGCTTCGTCGCCGCCGAGCGCAGCCTGTTGCTGCGCCTGGCCGAGCTGCTTGGCCCGTGGACGGTCAACGGGCCAACCCGGGTGCTGGCCCAGGCAAGCCTGGCCGACAAGCCTGCCCAGCGCGTGCAGATTGAACGTTGCGCTGCCGCCAGCCAGCGCTTGGCAACAATGCTGTCCAGCACCGGCCTTGCCCCCAGCGGCGGCTGTGACCTGTTCCAGTACGTGCGCAGCGAGCGCGCCGTGCAGTTGCATGACTTTCTTGCCCGCCGCGGCATCCTGGTGCGCTTGTTCGAACACCCACCGGCCGTGCGCCTGGGGCTGCCTGAATGTGCGGCGGACGAACAGCGCCTCGCCCAGGCCCTGGCGGACTTTCCAAAGGAATCGGCATGACCACCCTCATGGTGCAAGGCACCACCTCCGACGCTGGCAAGAGCACGCTGGTAACTGCCCTGTGCCGCTGGCTGTTGCGCCAAGGCGTTGGCGTGGTGCCGTTCAAGCCACAGAACATGGCACTGAACAGCGCGGTAACTGCCGACGGCGGTGAAATTGGCCGCGCCCAGGCGGTGCAGGCGCAGGCTTGCCGGCTGGCACCCCATACCGACATGAACCCCGTGTTGCTCAAACCCAACAGCGATACCGGCGCTCAGGTGATCATCCACGGCCGTGCGGTCACCAGCATGAACGCGGTGGCTTACCACGACTACAAAGCCATCGCCATGCAGGCGGTGCTGGCTTCGCACCAGCGCCTGAGTGCCGCCTGGCCGGTGGTCATGGTCGAAGGCGCGGGGTCGCCAGCGGAGATCAACCTGCGTGCCGGAGACATCGCCAACATGGGGTTTGCCGAGGCGGTGGACTGCCCGGTGATCCTGGTTGCCGACATCAACCGCGGCGGGGTGTTCGCCCACCTGGTGGGCACGCTGGAATTGCTGTCGCCCAGTGAGCAGGCGCGGGTCAAAGGCTTTGTCATCAACCGCTTCCGTGGCGATATCGCTTTATTGCAGCCGGGGCTGGACTGGCTGGAGCAACGCACCGGCAAGCCAGTGCTGGGGGTGCTGCCTTATGTCACCGACCTGCACCTGGAAGCCGAAGACGGCATCGATGTGCGCCAAGGCGCCAAAAGCGAGCGCGTGCTCAAGGTGATTGTGCCGGTATTGCCGCGCATCAGTAACCATACCGACTTCGACCCGTTGCGCCTGCATCCGCAGGTGGACCTGCAGTTCATTGGCCCGGGCCAGCCGATCCCGGCTGCAGACCTGATCATCCTGCCGGGCTCCAAGAGCGTACGCAGTGACCTGGCACAGCTGCGCGAGCGTGGGTGGGATAAAGCCATCGAGCGGCACCTGCGTTACGGTGGCAAGCTGATCGGGATCTGCGGCGGCCTGCAGATGCTGGGCCGCGAAGTGCATGACCCGCTGGGTCTGGAAGGGGCTCCCGGCTCAAGCGCTGGGCTTGGCCTGCTCGATTACGCCACGGTGCTGGAGGCCGAGAAGCAACTGCGCAACGTTGCCGGTACGCTGAAGCTTGAAGCAGTGCCGGTGGCCGGCTATGAAATTCACGCTGGCGTCACCACGGGGCCGGCCCTCGAACAGCCAGCGGTACAGCTCGCCGATGGCCGCTGCGAGGGTGCTGTGAGCGCCGATGGCCAGATCCTCGCCACCTACCTGCACGGCCTGTTCGAAGGCAGCCAGTCGTGTGCTGCGCTGCTACGTTGGGCTGGCCTGGAGGAGGTGCAAAGCATCGATTACGAAGCCTTGCGTGAACGCGACATAGAGCGCCTGGCCGACCTGGTGGAAAAACACCTGGACACGGCGCACTTGCGCCAACTGTGTGGGGTGGCCTGACATGCGCAACCTTATTCTCGGCGGGGCCCGTTCCGGCAAGAGTCGCCTGGCCGAACAGCTGGCCAGTGCAAGCGGCCTGCCGGTAACCTACATCGCCACCAGCCAGCCTCTGGATGGTGAAATGAGTGAACGCGTGTCGCTGCACCGTCAGCGCCGCCCCGCCGATTGGGGGCTGATCGAAGAGCCGTTGGCCCTGGCGGCAGTACTGCGTACCGAAGCGGCCGAAGGGCGCTGCCTGCTGGTGGACTGCCTGACCCTGTGGCTGACCAATCTGCTGATGCTGGAAGACGACCAGCGCCTGGCCGAGGAGCGTGACGCCCTGCTGGCCTGCCTGGAGCAGTTGCCTGGCACCCTCATTCTGGTCAGCAACGAAACTGGCCTGGGCGTCGTGCCCATGGGCGAGCTGACCCGGCGCTATGTCGACCTGGCCGGCTGGCTGCACCAGGCCGTGGCCGAACGCTGCCAGCGCGTGGTGCTGACCGTAGCCGGCCTGCCCCTAATGCTCAAAGGAGCTGCACTATGACTCAAGCCTGGTGGCGTGACGCCTGCCATTCTCTCGACAACGCCGCCATGGATCAGGCTCGTGCCCGTCAGCAACAGCTGACCAAACCTGCTGGCTCACTCGGGCAACTGGAAGGCCTGGCCGTTCAGCTGGCGGGCCTGCAAGGGCGTGAACGGCCAGCCCTGGATCAGGCCGCCATCAGCATTTTCGCGGGTGACCACGGCGTGGTCGAAGAAGGTATCTCGGCCTACCCGCAGGCGGTGACCGGTCAGATGCTGCGCAACTTCGTCGGCGGTGGTGCGGCGATCAGCGTACTGGCGCGCCAGCTGCAGGCCAGCCTTGAGGTGGTCGACCTTGGCACCATCGATCCTCATCTGGAACTGCCCGGTGTGCGCCACCTGCGCCTGGGGGCCGGCACGGCCAACTTCGCCCGCCAGCCAGCGATGACCGAGGGGCAGTTGCACGCAGCCTTGCAGGCAGGCCGCGACAGCGCCCTGCGTGCCGCTGAACAGGGGGCGCAGCTGTTCATTGGCGGCGAGATGGGGATTGGCAACACCACGGCCGCTGCGGCCTTGGCCAGCGTCCTGCTAGGCTGCCCGCCTGCTGAACTCAGCGGCCCGGGCACCGGCCTGGACAACGCTGGCGTGCGGCACAAGGCCGAGGTCATCGAGCGGGCGCTGAACCTGCATGGCCTGCAGGCCGCAGATCCATTGCAGGCACTGGGTTGTGTCGGCGGTTTCGAGATCGCGGCATTGGCCGGGGCTTATATCGGCTGCGCGCAGGCGGGCATCGCCGTGCTGGTGGACGGTTTCATTTGTAGCGTTGCCGCCCTGGTGGCGGTGCGCCTCAACCCGCAGTGCCGGGCGTGGTTGCTGTTTGCCCATCAGGGCGCGGAGCCTGGGCACAAGGCTTTGCTGGATGCGTTGCAGGCCGAACCGCTATTGGCATTGGGCCTGCGCCTGGGCGAGGGCAGTGGTGCTGCGTTGGCCGTGCCGTTGTTGCGCCTGGCCTGTGCGCTGCACGGGCAGATGGCGACCTTTGCCGAGGCCGCCGTGGCGGACCGCCCGGCATGATCCTCGACCTGCTGCGCCACGGCGAAACGGAACAGGGCGGCTTGCGCGGTAGCCTGGACGATGCCCTCACTGACAAGGGCTGGGCGCAGATGCGCAGCGCCGTGGCCGAAGCGGGCCCGTGGCAGGTGCTGGTCAGTTCGCCGCTGCAGCGCTGTGCGCGTTTTGCCGATGAACTGGGTCGGCGGCTGGATTTGACCGTGCAACGCGAAGCAGGTTTGCAAGAGCTGCATTTTGGTGACTGGGAAGGCCGTAGTGCAGCGCAGATCATGGAAGACCAGGCGGATGCCCTGGGGCGCTTTTGGGCAGACCCCTACGCCTGCACCCCGCCCAACGGCGAACCGGTGCAGGCATTCGCCGAGCGGGTGCTGGCCGCTGTCGAGCGTTTGAGCCGCCAGCATGCGGGTAAGCGGGTGCTGCTGGTCACCCATGGCGGGGTGATGCGGTTATTGCTGGCCCGGGCGCGAGGCCTGCCGAAGGAGCAGTTGTTGCAGGTTGAAGTCGGGCACGGGGCGCTGGTGCGGCTGGTGATGGGTGGCGACGGTCAACTGGCCGAGGAACACTGAGATGTTGCCGTTCTGGATCGCCTTGCAGTTTCTCAGCAGCTTGCCCGTGAGCCTGCCGGGCATGCCGGAACCGCGTGAGCTGGGGCGTTCGCTGCTGTTCTACCCGCTGGTCGGGCTGTTGTTCGGGCTGCTGCTGTGGCTGGCCAGCCTTCTGCTGCAGGGTACGCCAGCGCCGCTGCATGCGGCATTGCTGCTGACGTTGTGGGTATTGCTCAGTGGCGCCTTGCACCTGGATGGTCTGGCTGACAGTGCCGACGCCTGGCTGGGTGGTTTCGGCGACCGTGAGCGCACCTTGCAGATCATGAAAGACCCCCGTAGCGGGCCGATTGCCGTGGTCACCCTGGTGCTGGTGCTGTTGCTGAAGTTTTGCGCCTTGTGGGTGTTGGTTGAGCAGGGCATCGGGGCGCAGTTGCTGCTGGCTCCCTTGATCGGCCGGGCGGCGATGTTGGGCCTGTTCCTCTGTACACCCTATGTGCGGCCTGGCGGGTTGGGCCAGGCGTTGGCCGAGCACTTGCCCCGACGTATAGCCGGGTGGGTGCTGCTGGGCAGTGCGCTGTTCTGCCTGGTCTTGGGCGGCTGGGTGGCAGTGCTGGCGCTGGCCATGTTTGCCTGGTTGCGGCACCTCATTTGCCGACGCCTGGGTGGAACTACCGGGGATACAGCTGGCGCGATGCTGGAGTTGCTCGAACTGGTTGTCGTGCTTGGATTGGCGCTAGGCCTTTGAAGTCGGTCGAAATCTAAAAGCCTGGGCGCGTTGTGAAGGCCACTGGCCTGCTGTGGAAGCTGGCTTGCCTGCGAACACGGGCAAAGCCCGTGCCATCGGTGCCTTTGTCTGTGGGGTGGGTGCAGTAACTTCCGGCAACGGTTCGGTAAGTCCTGCAGCTTCTCTGCCAGCGTATCCTCTGCCTCCCCCCATACGACCCGGTAGGCCTCCCGTGCGAAACTGGATCTTTGCCAGTCTGTTGATGCTGCCCAACCTCCCAGCCACCGCCGCAGACCTCATGGCGTTCTGGGATGCCCCTCGCCACGGCGGTAACAGCTTCAACCGGCTGCCACCCGATCAAGCCTATTTCGATGCCCTGAAGGGGTATGGCGCCACATGGGTGCGGCTGTCGTACGACAAATGGCAACCGGTACAACGTGATTTCCTGCTCGGCAATGCCGACGCTTATGCAGGCCTGCCCGCCGCCGACCTGGCTACGCTGCGCGCCACCCTTGACCGTGCTCATCAGGCGGGGCTCAAGGTGGTCATTGCCCCACTCTCGCTACCCGGTATGCGCTGGTCGCAAAACAACCAGGGCCAATTCGATGATCGATTGTGGCAAGACAAGCGCTACTGGTCCCAGGCCATGGCCTTCTGGCGAGACATGGCACGTGAACTGAAAGGCCACCCGGCCATTGGCGCCTACAACCTGATCAATGAGCCCGCCCCGGAAAAACTGGGCGGCTTGGCCGAACACGCTGAACCGGGGCAAATGCAGCAGTGGTATGTGCGAGCGCAGGGCACCGCGCGCGATCTGCCGTTGCTGTACCGGCAACTGATAGCGGCCATTCGCGAGCAGGACACTGACACACCGGTCATGGTCGATGCAGGTTGGTTTGCTGCCGCAGACGCCTTCGACTACTGGCCTGCTCCCCTGGAAGACCCGCGAGTGTTGTACAGCGTGCACATGTACGAGCCCTATGCCGCTACCAGTGCGCCCAACATGACGCGCAAGCACCCCATCGCCTATCCGGGCGCCGCACCGTTTGCCGGGCAAACCCAGCAATGGGATGGGGCGCGAGTTGAACGCTACTTGCGCCAGCCGTTGGCATGGGCCGAAGCCATGGGCCTGCCGCGGTCGCGCCTGGTGGTAGGCGAGTTTGGCTGCATGCGCAGGCTATCGGGTTGCCGGCAATACCTTGAAGACGTACTCACCGTGCTGGATCGCAATCAGTTGCATTGGGCTTTCTATAGCTTCCGTGAAGACAACTGGGACGGCATGGACTACGAACTGGGTTCGGCGAAGGTGCCGTGGCGCTACTGGCAGGCGATCGAGCAAGGTACGCCAGACCCATTGCCGCGCACAGCAACGGTTGAGTTCGAGCCTATACGAAAGCGCTTGAACCCGGACTGACACTCATCACCCATTGTGAAATCTCTTGCAACAGTCATGACGCGGGTATATACACGTATCCATGCTGACCAGTGAATGCATCTGTACCCATCTGCGTCGCGCCGCCCGCGGGGTGAGCCGGCATTATGACGAGGCCCTTGCCGGCTTCGGGGTCAATGTCGCGCAGTTTTCCCTGCTAAGGCACCTGCAGCGGCTCGACCGCCCCAGCATCACCACCTTGGCCGAAGCCATGGGCCTGGAGCGCAGTACCCTGGGGCGTAACCTGCGGGTACTGGAGGCGGAAGGGCTGGTGGCCCTGGCCGAAGGCGAGGACCAGCGCAACCGCGTGGTGCTGCTGACTGCGGCCGGGGCGCAGCTGCTGCATGCCGCGCACCCAGCCTGGGAACAAGCCCAGATCGAACTGGTGGAGCGGTTGGGCGCCGGGCAGCGGGATGAACTGGTGCGTTTGCTGGACCAATTGGCCTGAATTGATACGACCATAAGCGGGTATATACCCGTAAAAACCTTGCGATGTGCTGGAGATAACGACAATGACTTCGGTGTGGCGAACCAGCGGGTGGGTACTGGTGGGGGCGGCTTTGATTCTGGCGCTGTCTCTGGGGGTACGGCATGGCTTTGGCCTGTTTCTGGGGCCGATGAGCGCCGATTTTGGCTGGGGGCGTGGGGTATTCGCCTTTGCCATTGCCCTGCAGAACCTGATCTGGGGGCTGGCGCAACCGTTTGCCGGTGCCTTGGCCGACCGTATGGGGGCCGCACGGGTAGTGATCATCGGCGGCATTCTGTACGCCGTCGGTTTGATCCTCATGGGCATGGCAGACTCTGCCTGGTCGTTGTCGCTCAGTGCCGGTTTGCTGATCGGCATCGGCCTGTCCGGCACATCGTTCTCGGTCATCCTCGGCGTGGTCGGGCGTGCGGTGCCGGCCGAGAAGCGCAGCATGGCCATGGGCATTGCCAGCGCGGCCGGTTCCTTTGGCCAGTTCGCCATGCTGCCGGGCACTCTCGGCCTGATCCAGTGGCTGGGGTGGTCCGCAGCGTTGCTGGTGCTGGGCCTGATGGTGGCGTTCATCGTGCCCTTTGTTGGCCTGTTGCGCGACCGCCCGCTGCCCAGCCATGGCACCGAACAGACCCTGGGCCAGGCGCTGCGCGAAGCGTGCTCGCATTCGGGCTTCTGGTTGCTGGCGCTGGGTTTCTTCGTGTGTGGTTTCCAGGTGGTGTTCATTGGCGTGCATCTGCCGGCCTACCTGGTTGACCAACACCTGGCCGCGACCACCGGTACCACGGTGCTGGCGCTGGTCGGCCTGTTCAATATCGTGGGTACTTTCACCGCTGGCTGGCTGGGCGGGCGCATGTCCAAGCCGCGCCTGCTGACCGGGCTGTACCTGCTGCGTGCAGTGGTGATCGTGCTGTTCCTCTGGGCGCCGGTGAGTGCTTTCAGTGCCTATCTGTTCGGCATTGCCATGGGCCTGTTGTGGTTGTCCACGGTCCCGCTGACCAATGGCACCGTGGCTACGGTGTTCGGGGTGCGTAACTTGTCCATGCTCGGCGGTATCGTTTTCCTTTTCCACCAGCTGGGTGCGTTCCTGGGTGGCTGGTTGGGCGGGGTGGTGTATGACCGCACCGGTAGCTATGACCTGGTCTGGCAGATTTCCATCCTGCTCAGTTTGCTGGCCGCTGCCCTGAACTGGCCCGTGCGCGAACGGCCGGTGGCGCGCCTGCAGGCCCAGGCTGTATGAAGCGCTACCTGGGCCGGGGGTTGCTGGCCTTTGGCGCGCTGGCGCTGCTGGTGTTGGCGTGGTGGGGCTGGCACAGGGGCGGGATGGCGTTGATGCAACTGGGCATGAGTGTTTGTTAGGCGCTACCCTGCAAGCTCAAGGGTTGTCTAGCAGGAGAAACGAATCATGCGTGCTCATTGGTTGACAGTGCCGTTGTTGGCCGTGCTTGCCAGCACATCGAGTTGGGCTGCCGATTGCCCGGCGTTGTTGCAAGGCAGCCTGCCGGAATTGCGTGGCAAGGGGCCGATCGACCTGTGCCAGCGCTTTGGCGGGAAGCCTTTGGTGGTGGTCAATACGGCCAGCTATTGTGGTTTTGCACCACAGTTCGAGGGGCTTCAGTCGACTTACAAGGAATATCACGAGCAAGGTCTGGAAATGCTTGGCGTGCCATCCAATGATTTCAAGCAGGAAGATACCGATAGCGAGAAGACTGCCAAGGTTTGCTATGCCAACTATGGCGTTACCTTCACCATGACCAAGACGCAGGCGGTGCGCGGCAAGGATGCGATACCGCTGTTCGCTGAGTTGGCGAGCCAGAGCAGTGCGCCGAAGTGGAATTTCTACAAGTACGTTGTCGATCGTAAGGGCAAGGTGATCGGTAACTTCTCCAGCCTGACCAAACCGGATGATCCCGAATTCCGCGCAGCCATCGAGAAGGCCATTTCCTCACAGCAGTAATCTCGCTGCTCTTGCTCTTGCTCTTGCTCTTGCTCTTGCTCTTGCTCTTGCTCTTGCTCTTGCTCTTGCTTTGGCTTCTAAGTGCGCGGTAGTTCAGGCAACGCAGATTGCGACTTCAGGAGGCCGAGCGCAGGGCTTGCGGAGGGAGGTGACGGGCATGGATGCCCGTCAAGCGCTGGGCCCCAGGATGGGGCCTGCAGCGCGGTCCTCC
>NZ_JBNRIK010000052.1:13141-14340 GCF_053557975.1 Pseudomonas sp. XP2 | reverse complement strand
AGAGCGCCGGCCTGATCCTCGGGGGTTCGATCAGCCAGAGCAACTTCCTCGGTACCGGTAACAAGGTGTCCATCGGGCTGACCCGCAGCGAGTACCAGACCAAGTACAACTTCGGTTTCGTGGACCCCTACTTCACTGCCGACGGTGTCAGCCTGGGCTACAACCTGTTCTACAACAGCACCGACTACAGCGACTACTACGACGATGGCGTTTCGTACTACGCGATCAATAGCTACGGCGCCGGGGTAAGCTTTGGCTACCCGATCAACGAAACCTCGCGCCTGACCTACGGCCTGACCCTGCAGCACGACGACATTTCGCCAGGCACCTACAGCGCCGACGAGATCTACGACTTCATCGCCCGTGAGGGCAAGCGTTTCAACAACCTCAAGGCGTCGATCGGCTGGTCCGAGTCGACCCTGAACAAAGGCGTGCTGGCCACCCGTGGTCACTCCCAGAGCCTGACACTGATGGCCACCACCCCTGGCAGCGACCTGTCATTCTACAAACTGGATTACAACGGCCAGACCTTCCTGCCGGTAACCAACAACACCTCGCTGCGCCTGCACACCACCCTGGGCTACGGCAATGGCTACGGATCCACCGACGGCTTGCCGTTCTATGAGAGCTACACCGCCGGTGGCCAAGGCTCGGTGCGCGGGTTCAAGGATGGCACCCTCGGCCCGCGCAACACCCCGGCCACCGGTACCTACGCCAGCGCCGGCCAGGCTTACTATTCCGACCGCGACACCGATGTGCTGGGGGGCAATATCCTGATTAGCGGCGGCGCCGAATACATCTTCCCGCTGCCGTTCGTGAAGGACCAGAGCCAGCTGCGCAGCTCGTTGTTCGTCGACGCCGGTAACGTGTATGCCGACACCTGTTACCTGTCGACCACCCAGGGCTGCGGCAGCGTCGACCTGGCGCAGATGGCCGTGTCGCTGGGGGTTGGCGTGACCTGGTACAGCCCCATGGGGCCACTGAGCTTCAGCCTGGCGGCGCCGTTGAAAAAACCGGATAACGCCGAGACCCAGATCTTCCAGTTTTCGCTGGGGCAGACGTTCTGAGCCCTTTCTTACGGTGGGAGGGCTCTTGTGGGAGCGGCCTTGTGTCGCGAAAGGGGTGCGGAGCGCCCCCAGGTTTTCAGCTTCACCGCCAACATTGCCGGGGCCGCTTTGCGGCCCTTTCGCGACACAAGG
>NZ_JBNRIK010000052.1:0-13131 GCF_053557975.1 Pseudomonas sp. XP2 | reverse complement strand
CCCCCCCCCCCCCCCCACCCCCCCCCCCCCCCCCCCCCCCCCCCCCCCCCCCCCCCCCCCCCCCCCCCCCCCCCCCGCTCCCACAAACAGCCGCGCACGCCAGGGTTAAGCATTACCCGCTTTTACCCCCGCTTAACCCAAGTTGACAGTCACCTTGCCTAAGCTGGCCAACACTCGAACCCGGCCAGCAGGACACACCCATGCTTCCCTTCACCCCTTGCTTCCCCAACACGCTGCGGCACGATGAAGTACCGCTTGCACTGCTCGACCTGGTCCAGCAACGCCTGGCCACGCTGCTCGGCCCCCGCTTCACGGTGGTACTTGGCGGCAGCGGCAATGGCGCGGGGGTCAGTCATTACCACCTGGCGATCCAGCACAACCAGAGCGGCGTTTCGCTTGAGGACTACGGCGACGTCGGTGCCGGTTTCATCGAGCGCCTGTTGCGCATGGGCGCCCAGGTCAGGGACATGCTCGACTCGGCCACGTTCAGCCGTATGGCAGGGGACGCCCCGGGCCGACCGCTGGTATGGCTCAGCGAGCTGGCCAGCCACGGGGAAAGCATTACAATGCGCGCCCCAATCTGAAATATGTTTTTCTCATGAAATCACTGCTTTACGCCTTAACCTTAGTGTTTTCCTTCACCTTGCCTGCCTTGGCCAACCCCCCGGCGACGTTTACCGAGGCCAAGGTGGTAGCCAAGCAGAAGGTGTACCTGGACCAGGCCAGCAGTGCCATGGGTGACCTGTACTGCGGTTGCAAATGGACCTGGGTGGGCAAGTCGGGTGGGCGCATCGATGCCGCTTCGTGCGGTTACCAGACGCGCAAGCAGCAAAACCGTGCCGAACGCACCGAGTGGGAACACATCGTGCCCGCCTATACGTTCGGCAACCAGCGCCAGTGCTGGAAGAACGGCGGCCGCGAGCATTGCGTGGACAACGACCCAGTGTTCCGCGCCATGGAGGCCGACCTGTTCAACCTCTACCCGGCCGTGGGCGAGGTCAACGGCGACCGCAGCAACTTCAACTACGGCATGGTCGCTGGCAATGCCGGCCAGTATGGCCAGTGCACCACCAAGGTCGATTTCGTCCAGCGTGCCGCCGAACCGCGCGATGAAGTCAAAGGCCTGGTGGCTCGCACCACGTTCTACATGTTCGACCGTTACCAGCTGAGTATGTCGCGCCAGCAGCAACAACTGCTGATGGCCTGGGACAAACAGCACCCGGTGTCGGCCTGGGAGAAAGAGCGCGACCGGCGCATCGCCGCCATCATGGGGCACGCCAACCCGTTCGTGAGCGGCGAGCGCAAGTGGACGGCCGACTACAAGCCGGTTGGCAGTGGCGTGGTACAGGCGGTGCCGGCGAAAGCCGCCAAGCCAGAGCCCAAGCCGAGCCTGGCCAGTGTCCAGTCAGTCGGGGCCGTGCTTGGCAACCGCAACAGCCACGTTTATCACCTGTCTGTAGGCTGCCCGGGCTACAACCAGGTCGCAGCCAAGAACCAGGTGACCTTCGCTAACGAGGGTGAGGCGCAGGCAGCGGGCTATCGCAAGGCAGGTAACTGCCGATAGACCTGTATTGTACGGGGGCCGCATAGCGGCCCCTTGTTCTCACGTTCTGCACACCTCATTCACCAAATTTGCCGGCCGCTCACCGGCCAGTGCGCTCAGCAGGTTGTCTACCGCGCAACGCGCCATGGCCTGGCGGGTTTCCTCGGTCGCGGAACCGATATGCGGTGTCGCTACCACGTTATCGAGCTGCAACAGCGGAGAGTCTACTGATAGCGGCTCCTGCACAAACACATCCAGCCCCGCGCCACGTATGCGCCTGGCCCGCAACGCTTCGACCAGCGCCTGCTCATCCACCACGCGCCCCCGTGAGATGTTCACCAGGATCGCCTCAGCCTTCATCAACGCCAGCTCTCGTGCACCGATCAGGCCTTCGGTACTGACGCTCAGCGGCACGGTCAGGCAAACGAAATCTGCCTGCTGCAACAACTCATCCAGGCTGCACTGGCGTGCCGCATGGCGCGCCTCCACCTCCGGTTTGGCACGTTGGCTGTGATACAGCACACGCATGCCGAAGCCGGCTGCCGCGCGCCGGGCCAAAGCCTCGCCGATGCGGCCCATGCCGACGATGCCCAGCGTCTTGCCGTGCACATCACTGCCAAAATGCCCCGGCCCCAGGTTGGCCTGCCAATGGCCGTCACGCACCCAGTTCGCCAGCTCCACCACCCGCCTGGCGGTAGCAAGCATCAAGGCAAAGCCGGTGTCGGCAGTGGTTTCGGTCAGCACGTCAGGTGTGTTGGTCAGCATCACGCCACGCCGGCTGAGTTCGGCAACATCGTAGTTGTCCACGCCCACCGAAACGCTGGACACCACTTCCAGCTGCGGCGCCAAGTCAAGCAGGCTGGCATCCAGGCGCAGGCTGGCCCCCAACAACCCATGCGCCCCCGGCAACGCGTCGCGCAGCCGGGCCAGGCCATCTGGCTGTGTGGTGTCCACCCAGGTCACCTCAACGTGGTTTTGCAGGCGTGCCATCAAGTCGTCGGACAGGCGTTTGTAAAGGACGATTCGCTTCTTCATTTCAGGTTTCCTGAGGGTTCATGGCCAGCCTCGCGCTGGCGCGCTTGGCCCGGCCGGACGTCTGGGGGGTATTGAGTGCAGCGGTCAGCGCCACAGCTGCCAGCAGCGCGCCGCACATGAACAGGTAAGAGGCGCCGGGCCCGCCGGTAGCGCCATTGAGGTAGCCCACCAACCACGAACCGCCGAACGAGCCCAACGCGCCCATGCTGTTGATCAGCGCCATGGCCCCGCCTGCGACGTTTGCCGGCAGAATCTCCGGCACGATTGCGAAGAACGGGCCATAGGGCGCGTACATGCAGGCGCCTGCGACCACCAGCAACGCGTACGACAGCCAGAAATGTTCGCTGCCCAACGCGTACGAGCCATAGAACGCCACAGCGGCAACCAGCAGCGGCGGCCAGACGAAGCGCTTGCGCTTTTGCAGGCGGTCGGACGCCCAGGACACGCCCACCATCGCCAGTACCGCCGCCAGGTAAGGCACCGAGGCCAGCCAGCCGGCCTGCACGATATCGACGTTGGCCGCCTGCTTCAGAATCGACGGCAGCCACAGCACGAAGCCGTACACGCCAATGCTCCAGCAGAAGTACTGCAGCGCCAGAATGATCACCTGTCGCGAGCGGAACGCCTCGCGATAGTTCTTTACCGGCTTGATGCCCTGTTGCTCAGCGGCCAGGGCCTGCGCCAGGTCGGCCTTTTCCTGAGCGCTCAGCCACTTCACCTGGGCTGGGCGGTCATCCACCAGGCGCCACCAGAAGAATGCCCAGATCACCGCAGGCAGGCCTTCGATGATGAACATCCAGCGCCAGTCGTAATGCTTGATCAGGTATCCCGACACCACCGACATCCACAGGATGGTCACCGGGTTGCCGAGCATCAGGAAGGTGTTGGCGCGCGAGCGCTCGGCGCGGGTGAACCAATGGCACAGGTACACCAGCATTGCCGGCATGACGGCGGCCTCCACCACCCCGAGCAGAAAACGGATACCGATCAGCATGTAGACGTTGCTGACCATGCCGGTGAGCGTGGCAAGGCCGCCCCACAGGATCAGGCAGACGAAGATCAGCTTCTTCACGCTGCGCTTTTCGGCGTAAATGGCGCCGGGTACCTGGAAGAAGAAGTAACCGAGAAAGAACAGCGCGCCCAGCAGGGAAGACAACACGGGTGTGATGTGCAGGTCTTCGGCCATGCCAGAGGCAGCGGCGAAGCCATAATTGGCGCGGTCCAGGTACGCCAGGCTGTAGGTGACGAACACGATCGGGATGATGTACCACCAGCGGCGAGGTGCCAGGCTTTGGCTTTGCATGGTTTTGTTTCTCCTGAGCTTGTTGTTTTTGTCGCAACAGGTCTTTCGGGGCGGCTCACGCGCTTCTTCGCAGGTCGTGGGCCTCCAGTTCATGGCGCTGCGGCATCCCTTCCATGTCGCCGCGTGACTGCACGGCACGGCTGCCGCACCAGTTGCCGCGCGCGACCGCCTCTTCCACCGCACGTCCCTCAAGCAACGCGCTGAGCACGCCGACAGCAAAGGCATCACCCGCACCGACGGTGTCCAGCACACGGCTGACCGGCACCGGTGCTACCTGCCCTTCGCCCTTGGCGCTGCGGTAATAGGCGCCGGCGTCGCCCAGCTTGATCACCACCAGTTCCACCCCTTGGTCGAGGTAGAACCCAGCGATGTCCGCCGGGGTGTGCTGGCCAGTCAGCAACCGCCCCTCCTCCAGGCCCGGTAAAACCCAATCGGCCTTGGCGGCCAGGGCATTGATTTCGCGCACCATGCTGCTTTGATCGGGCCAAAGCGAGGGGCGCAAGTTAGGGTCGAACGAGATGCTGCGCCCGGCTGCGCGCATGGCATCCAGCAGCGCGTGGGAAAGCGCCCGGCAGCCTTCCGACAGCGCCGGCGGGATGCCGGTGGCGTGCAGATGGCGTGCCTGCAGCAAGCCTGGGCCTAGCGATGTGGGCGACAGCTTGCTGGCTGCCGAACCACGGCGAAAGTACTCCACTGCCGGGTCGCTGCCATCATCGCAGCGGGCCTTGAGCTGAAAACCCGTCGGGTAGCAGGCATCCACCTCGACACCGGAACAGTCCAGGCCTTCGCTGCGCAAGCTGTCGAGCACAAAACGGCCCAGTGAATCGTTACCGACGCGGCTCAGCCAGCGCACCTTGAAACCCAGCCTCGCCAAGCCGATGGCCACGTTACTGTCTGCACCTGCTATGCGTTTGCCGAACTGGCCGACACTGGCCAGGTCGCCTGTCTGCTCGGCAACGAACATGGCCATGGTTTCGCCGAAGCACAGCACATCATGCTCATGCATGGGCCACCTCCTCGACGGCGCTCAGTGCAGCCAGGCTACGCACTTGTGCCCGGGTGAGCGCCAACAGGTCTTCACCAACCAGAGGGTACTCGACGGCGCGCACCACGCCGGGCGCGAACTCGGCCATCAGCGCTGCCCACGCCTGTAGGTCCGCCGCTTCGGGCGGTGTGGCAACCAGACGGCCATCGGCCCGGCGCTGCACAGCCTTGCAATGTACATAGCGCACCCAACGGCCGAGTTGCCGAGCGGCTTGCCGCGCAGGCTCGTCCTGCCACTGCCAGTTGCCGATGTCGAAAGTCATGCCCAGGCGCAGCCCTAGCGTGTCGGCCCGCAGAAAGAACTGCAGCAGCGGCTCGATCCTGCCACCCTGTGCAGTCTGATCGTTTTCCACCAGCAGCAGCGGCCCATGAGCAGGCAGCAGCGTCGCCAGAGCCATTACATCGCAGTGCTCATCGAAATGCCCCAGCGATACCTTCAGCGCCACCGCGCCAAGTGCCCGAGCGGTCTCCAGCTTCTGCACCAGTCGCGGATCGGGCACGCCTTGCGCGGTCCACAATTCAAGGGGGCTCGAGTACAAGCATTCCAGGCCCAGTGCGGCAACGACTGCACCGAGTGCGGTCGCGTCCGGTGCGCTGGCAAACAATTCTTCGCGCAACTCCACTCGGCTGACGCCAGCGGCTGCCAGCATGTCCAGGAACTGCTCCTGGCCACGTTGCCGCACAAAGTCGGCGCCGTAGCTTGAGAGGCTGATGGAAACGGGGTTCGGGTGCATTGTTTTTATCCTTATGAAACCGGTTTCATTTTTAGTCGGCAGCCGCAGGCGCAAGCCTGCCGTTGCTTACTGGGGTTGGGTTGAGCCGCGGATGATCAGGTTGGCCTTGAAGTCGATGCGGCGGGCGGCGCCGCTGTCGCCGCGCAAGCGATCGAGCAGGCTTTCGAATGCCGCCACACCAATACGCTCGGTGGGTTGGGCCAGTGCCGTGATGCCTTTGCCGACCAAGGGGTACCAATCGAGGTCGTCGAGGGCAATCAGCCCGACGTCGGCAAACAGATTGCACCCAGCCTCCTGCAGGGCGCGGGTCACTGCCAAGGTGGCAACGCCGTTGAAGGTGAACACTGCTTGCGGGCCATGGCCACGGCCGGCAAGAAACGCAGCCACTTGGTCCGGCAACCCGGCGTTGATTTCCAGCACCTGCTGACGCATGCCGGGCCGGCGACTGACCGACGCCCCGAATGCCTGCACCCGCTCCAGGCGCGAGCTGGTGCCATCGAGGGGTTCGCTGACCGCCAGGATATCGCGGTAACCTTGGGCCTGCAGGTGGTCGAGGGCCTGCTCGACCGCGTCGGCATTGTCCAGGCCCACCAGGTCGACATTCAGCTCAGGCAATTGGCGGTCGACCAGCACCATGGGGATGTCACGCTGCAGGTTGAGCAATTCGCCGGGGTGATGGCCGAGCGTGTTCACGATCAACCCTTCGACGTTGTAGCTCTGCAGGGCCACCAGGTGGTGACGCTCCTGCTCGTCGTCGCGGTTGGTGTTGCACACCACCAGGCTGTAACCGTGCTGACGGCAGGCGGTTTCCACGCCATGCATCACGGCCACTGAATAGGGGTTGAGAATATCCGCCACCAGCATGCCGATCAGTCGCGTCTGACCGCGCTTCAGGCCGCGGGCCATCTGGTTGGGGCGGTAACCAAGACGTTCGATGACCTCTTCCAGGCGCTTGGCCGTGGCTTCCGCCAGCAATTGGCGATCGCCACCGATGTAACGGGAGACGGTGGCTTTGGAAACACCAGCGACACGCGCCACTTCGCTGATGGTGACCCGTTCGCGGGCATGGGCAGGCGCGTCGGTCATGGGCTGTCCTTATGATTATTGTGATAGCGATGAAACCGGTTTCAATACAGCAAAACTACGGCAGTTCGTCAACCTGCCGTTGGTCAGGAACCGTCTGATTATCTTGAGTTATTATCTGAACAATATCTTATAGGTTCCTGATAAATATGGACTAGATGATAGCTCTGTGGGCGCGGGCATGCCCTCGAAAAATCCAACGCGGTGGCTGGCACGGGCTTCGCCCGTGTTCGCGGGACAAGCCCGCTCCCACAGTGATCGCATCAAGCTTTGAGATATTGAGCAAGGCAGGGGCTCCCACAGAGCGCCTGCCAACGCAATCAGCCGTTTACAGCTCTGTGAGGACGCAGTCAGCGAAGCGACTTCACATCACCGGCCGTAACAGCGCTACCCTGATTACCCCAACTGCTGCGGATGAAGTTCACCACCTCTGCAACCTCCTGGTCGCTGAGGCGCCAGCCGAATGCCGGCATGGTGAAGTTCGAGGGCGCGGTGTGCGTCGCCGGCACCGTCCCCCCCGCCAGCACCACGTGAATCAGCGACGTGGCATCTGCAGTCTGTACCACCGGGTTGCCAGCCAACGCGGGGAACACGCGGGTGTAGCCTTGGCCATCGGTACGGTGGCAGGCCGCGCAGTTGTCGATGTACACCGCCGCCCCGGGTTTGCTGTCGTCGCCCTTCCACAGCGCATCCGCCACCTGCTTGTCGTAGACGTGCGGCTGGTCATTCGGGTTACTCGGCGGCAGGGTCTTCAGGTAGCGGGCGATTGCGGTAAGGTCGGCGTCACTCATATGCTGCATGCTGTGCTCAACCACATCGCTCATGCCGCCGAACACGGCGCTGCGATCACTGCGCCCAGTCTTCAGAAACTGCACCAGTTGCGCCTCGCTCCAGCTGCCCAGGCCATCCTTGTGGTCGCCACGCAGATTTTTCGCAACCCAGCCTTCCAGCGGTGCGCTGCCGGCCAGGAACTGATCGCCATCTGCAGGGCTCAGCGCCTTTTCCTGCATGGTCAGCGCACGTGGGGTATGGCAGGCGCCACAATGCCCAAGGCCTTCGACCAGGTAGGCTCCACGGTTCACCACAGGGTCAGCTGCTGCCGATGCCTGCCAAGGCTTGGCCTCTGGCGCGAACAGGCCGCGCCAGATTGCCAGTGGCCAACGCATGCTCAGCGGCCAGGGAATGTCAGTGGCCTTGTTCGTTTGTTCGACTGGCTCCACGCCTTTCATGAAGTAGGCGTACAGCGCCTGCATGTCCTGCTCGCTGACCCGTGCGTACGACGGATAAGGCATGGCCGGGTACAAGGTGCTGCCATCCTTGCCGATACCCTTGCGCACAGCCTGGTCGAAGTCGTCGAAACTGTACTGGCCAATGCCGCTGGCCGCCGGGGTAATGTTGGTGGAGTACACCGTGCCTATGGGTGTTTCCATCGGCAGGCCTCCGGCAAAGGGCTTTCCGCCCTTGGCGGTGTGGCAGGCCACGCAGTCACCGGCGCGGGCCAGGTACTCGCCCTGGCGCACCTGTGCATCGTCATTAGCCAAGGCCTGCGCGGCCGCGGAGGCACCCAGCAACAGGGTTGCGATCAACATTGTCTTCATGCTCATCGCTCCTCAAGCCTGGACCAGCGGGCCAGGGTTTTTCAGGTACTGCTCGCGAATGGCACGTGCAGACCAATAGGTCAGCGCGGCCACCAGCCCGGTCGGGTTGTAACCCAGGCCCTGCGGGAACGCCGAAGCCCCCGGTACGAACACGTTATGCACGTCCCAGCTTTGCAGATACCGGTTCAGGGCGCTGGTTTTGGGGTCGGTGCCCATGATCGCACCGCCGTTCAGGTGGGTGGTCTGGTAACTGGCGGTGTTGAAGTGATCCTTGACCTGCTTGCCCAGCACCGCAATGGCCTTGGGGTTCATCGCCTGAGCGATCGTGCTCAGTTTGTCGACCATGAACTGGTTCATCTTGATGTCGTTTTCCTGCCAGTCGAAGGTCATGCGCAACAGCGGCTGGCCGTAGGCGTCGCGGTAGGTGGGGTCCAGGTCCAGGTAATTGGCACGGTAGGACTGGTGCGCACCGTGGGCGTCCATCGACACCTGGTGGGTGTAGTAGTCGGCTGTGGCCTTCTTCCAGGCACTGCCCCAGGCAGGCGTGCCCGGCGGGTTGGAAGTGCCGGCAATCGGCCGGCTGCCAGCCTGGTTCACCCACATCGGCGAGCCGCCGACAAAGCCGTGGGGGCCATGGTCGAAGTTGTCGGCATTGAAATCGTCAATGGCAATGCCGTTGCCACCCGCGCCGATGAAGTTGTTGGTGTAGGTGTTTTTGTCGAAGAACGCCTTGACCGTGCCCATGTTCTGGTAGGCAAAGTTACGCCCGACCACACCTTCGTTCTTGACGGGGTCATAAGGCTTGCCGATGCCGGAAAGCAGCATCAGGCGCACGTTGTTGAACTGGAACGCCGCCAGGATCACCAGCTCCGCCGGTTGCTCCACCTCGCGCCCCTGGGCATCGATGTAGGTCACCCCGGTGGCTTTGCGCTTGCTGTCGTCCAGGTTTACCCGCAGCACATGGGCATTGGGCCGCAGCTCGAAGTTGGGCACCTGGCGCAGCGCCGGCAGAATGTTCACGTTGGGCGAGGCCTTGGAGTACATGTAGCACACGTAACCGCTGCAGAAACCACAGAAGTTGCATGGCCCCATCTGTGCCCCGTATGGGTTGGTGTAGGGCCCGGAGGTGTTTGCCGACGGCAGGTTGTAGGGTTTGTAGCCCAAGCTGGTGGCGGCTTTTTCGAACAGTCTGGCCGACACCACGTTCTTCTGCGCGGGCAGCGGGAAGGGGTTGGAGCGGTCCGGCGCATAGGGGTTACCACCCTTCCCTTCACCGACCACCTGGCCGTTGACGGTCCACGCCTGGCCTGAAGTGCCGAAGACCTTTTCGGCGAAGTCGAAATACGGTTCCAGCTCTTCGTAACTGACGCCGAAGTCCTGGATGGTCATGCCCTCAGGGATGAACTTGCGCCCGTAGCGCTCTTCGTAGTGGCTGCGCAAGCGCAACTCCACCGGGTCGACCCGGAAGTGCACGCCCGACCAGTGCAGGCCCGCGCCGCCCACGCCCTTGCCCGGCAGGAAAGCACCGAGCTGGCGATTGGGCAGCGCGACGTCATTCACGTTGTGGCGGACAGTGACGGTTTCTTTCGACACATCCACGAACAGCTTCTTGCGCACGCTGTAGGTCAGCTCATCGATCACTTGCGGGTAGCTGCCTTCCGGGTAGGTATCCTGCATCGGCCCCCGCTCCAGGGCCACCACGTGCAACCCGGCCTCGGTCAGTTCCTTGGCCATGATCGCGCCAGCCCAGCCAAAGCCAACGATGACCGCATCCACTTTGTTCAACACAGTCGCCATGCCTCAGGCCCTCTCGCCACGGATCGATACAGCCGGGAACGGGTAAGGCTCGTTGCGTTCGACCCAGTCCATGAAATCGGCGCGGGCGCCGGGGAAGCCGATCTGGGTCCAGCCGACCATGCCTTTGTTGCCACCATGGATCGGGTCGCAAAAGAACCCTTCACGGGTGTTCTGCACCAGCAGGCTGAAAAACACCTTGGCCGGGACCGTGTCGAATACCAGCTCTCCTGCCTCGACTTTGCCAAGAATACGGTCGCGGGTAGCGCTGTCTTGTTCAGCAAAAACCTGCCCACCATTGGCTTTGCACCAGCCGTCCACGGCAGCAATGCCCAGACGGTAGATTTGTTGCGGGCTGAGCTGTAGTTGATAGCCCAGTTCGGGCGCAGCGTCGGCGTTGAACGGGCCTTGCATGTACCACTGCGCGCCAGTGGCGTAGGGGGTGTTCATCTGGCGGTCGATAAACTCGGCGGCGCCGGCTTCGAGTGCGCCGGGGCCAAGCTCATCGGCCGGGATGATGCGCGACACCGCAGCTTGTACAAAGGCCCATTCTTCGGCGCTGAAGAACGTCGGTTGATAGTGGCCCGCAGGCGGCGTGGCCGGCACTTGTGGTGGCTGATGCGGTTGCGGGGCCGCAAGCAGCTGGCTGGCGCCCACGCCAAGCCCTGTGCTGGCCACGGTCACGACTGGGATCAGGGTCAAGGTCTTGCGCAGAAAATCCCTGCGCGGGTTGTCTGGGGCATGCTCAGGCATTGCGAATCCTCATCGGCTGTGCGGCGGCCTTGATTAGCGCCATCTGCTTTTCTGTGGGAGGTGATCTTGATAGGCCATCAAGAAGACAGCCGAATAATCTAGCGCGTTCAGAAATATTATGAAACCGGTTCCATACTTGACATATCATCACGTTAGCCACCCGCATGGCTGAAGGGTCAAGGCTTTTTTCACATCTGTCTCACCCTCTACCGACATCCCGCTACCTACAGTGCCGACGCTCTCTTATGGAGCGAGCTGACTGGAGTGGCAAATATGCTGCAAAGTGTTATCGACCCATCACCCGCCTCACGCCATGCGCAGGTACACCGATTGCCTTGGGGCAAGGCGTTATTCGCAGTCTTGTGCGTACTGTCAATTCTGGGTGTTGCAGCAGCCTGGGCGCATACCCGCACGGCTATCGCTGACCTCGGCACCGCCCATCACCTGCAGCACAGCGGGCTCGAAGCCGCCTGGGCGAAAGGCTCGGTGATCGTGGTGCTGCGCCATGCCGAACGCTGCGACCGCTCCAGCAGTGCTTGCCTGGGTGACCCCAGCGGTATCACGGTCGCGGGCAGCCATGTTGCCGCCGATGTAGGCCACGGCCTGCAGCATCTTGGTCTGGGCGCAGCCGATGTGTGGGCCAGCCCGGAGGTGCGGACCCGGCAGACCGCACAGGCCATGTTTGGTAAGACCATTGCCACGAAAGGCTGGCTTAATCAATGTGACGGCCACTTCGCCGAAAACGCCCTTGCCCTCAAGCGAAACGGCCACAACCTCGTGCTGGTCAGCCACAGCGGCTGCATGGAACGGCTGGAGCAGGCGCTCGAAGTACCTGCCAGCACGACCTCGAACAGCTATGCCAGTGCCCTGTTCATCACCCAGGGCAACGATGGCAAGGCGAAACTGCTGGGCCAGATAGCAGCCAGTGAATGGCGCAAACTCGTTGATGCCAAGGAGCTCTGAACATGCCACCCTCTCGCACCACTTTTTACCGCAATAACCTGCTGCTGCCGCTGTTGCTGGCTGCCATCGTGTTCATTGCATTCGACCTCACAGAGCTCGATCGCTGGATCAGCAACCTGCTGCTCGACCCGACCACCGGCCAGTTCCCGCTGCTGCACAACCAGTGGTTCGAGAAAGCCACCCACAAATGGCCGCGCATCCTGCCGGACTGGACCGGTGAGCTCGCCGTCATCGGCAGCGTGCTGTCGTTCATCTGGCCGCGTCTGGCCAACCGACCTCAACTGGGCCTGACCCGGATGCTGGAAAAGGCCCGTATCGCACCGGTGCTGCGCTTTACCACCCAACATCGCCGCGACCTGCTATTCGTGGTGGTGGCATTCGCACTGAGCACCACCGTGATTCATTACCTTAAAAGCCATACCAGCGTGTATTGCCCTGTGGAAACCACCCTGTATGGCGGCCCGCAGGCCCGGGTCGAGTGGTTCGAAAACTTCTCGTTATGGAACAAGGCCGGTGATGGCCGCTGCTGGCCGGGGGGCCATGCCTCCAGCGGGTTTACTTTGTTGGCGCTATATTTCGTGGCCCTACGCCACCGCTGGGCGCATGCGCGCAAGTTGCTGGTGGCAATTCTGCTGATCGGGTTCATGTACGGAACTACCCGCGTGCTGCAGGGCTGGCACTATATGTCTCATACGTTCTGGGCCGGGATCTTTGTCTGGCTTACAACTTGGGCAACGGCATTGTTCTTCTACGGGCGCGTCGCGTTGCAGACGCCTGAAAACAGCCCTGCCATACGTGCCACTGCTGTGCCGCAGCCCGCTTAGTAGAGGCTTACAAGCCCCCAAAATTAACGGTAACTTATACAAACTTGTCGACCCATTCTCTGCTGATAATAATTTCAAAATAACTTGAAGCGAAGCTTCCTACAGCTATTTAGGAAGTTTCAATCTCCCATAGAAATTGATTCCTCGTTAGTCTTCAGGCTTTCGCGAATTGCTTGCGCCCGGTCACAGGGAAGTTCGCAGGCATTGCGTGAATTGACCTGCTAATTGACGAGGATTAAGGATGTCCAGACGGTCCGATGGCACTGAAAACCCGGTGCCGCTCAAGAAAAAGCCAGTCCTGCTTGAGGATATGGAGCAAAGCCAAGAGCCCCGTCCCGGCGCTGATCCTCAAGTCGCAATGGCGCTCCCCGGCTACCCCGCCGACCCGGAGTTCCAGCTGCGTGGCGGCTTCGAAAACCTGATGCTCGACGCGGCGAGCCCGCTGTTCGGTCTGGTC
>NZ_JBNRIK010000051.1:0-15238 GCF_053557975.1 Pseudomonas sp. XP2 | reverse complement strand
TAGCTCGCGCATAGGCCATTTGCGATGGCGACACTAACTCACCTTTTCGCCCTTACGGCGAGTCACTTTTTGTCAGGCGCGACAAAAAGTAACCAAAAAACGCTGCGCTCCCATCATCCGGCCCCTACGCTGCGCTCCGGGGTTCCCTCACTGCGGCCTCGCTCCCGGGAGGACCGCGCTGCAGGCCCCATCCTGGGGCCCAGCGCTTGACGGGCATCCATGCCCGTCACCTCCCTCCGCAAGGCCTGCGTTCGGCCTCCTGAAGTCGCGAAGATCAAGATCAAGATCAAGATCAAGATCAAGATCAAGAGCAAGAGCAAGAGCAAGAGCAAGAGCAAGAGCAAGAGCAAGAGCAAGAGCAAGAGCAAGAGCCGGAGCTCGGCTTTGGGTTACTTCACTTTGCATGCACCGTAATCGCCACCAACCGCACAACCACCGGCCTGACCATCAGCACACAAACGAACGCCACAGGCATCGCCAGTTGATAGGCCTTCAGCACATTGCTCAGGTACTGCGCAGTAACCCCGGCATTCGCCGCAGTGATCACGAAGCACATCAGTAGCGCCATGATCGACGACATGAAAAAGGCAAAAACGTAAGGCGTAGCACCCGGGTGCAATTTGCGTCGGCTGCGCGACTGGGACAGGTTGCTCATGTGAACTCCTGAAAGGTGAGTGGAGCCGCAGGTTAGCAACCCGCCCGGCCGCAGCTGTAGACCAGCTTTACTGAGTTCTTTATAAAGAGATTCTTACGAATCCGAGAGCTCACGCATGGACCTGCTCAACGCCATCCGCAGCTTCATCAAAGTGGTGGAGGCCGGCAGCATCGCCGGCGGCGCCCGTAGCCTGGGCCTTAGCCCGGCAGCGGTCAGCCAGAACCTGGCACGCCTGGAGGGCCATCTGCAGGTGCGCCTGCTCAGTCGTACCACCCGCAGCATGGCGCTAACGCCGGCGGGTACGCAGTATTACGAGCGTGTCAGGCATATCGAACGTGACCTGGCTCTGGCCGAGCAGGCCGTCACTACGCCAGACAGTGAACCCCAAGGGCGTCTTTGCATTGCCTCGACGTCCGCTTTTGGCCGCCACGTGCTGGCGCCACTCATCCCCGCATTCAGTCGCCGCTATCCACTGCTTTCGATAGAGTTGGTAACGACTGATCGGCGGGTAAACCACGCCCGTGAAGACGTCGATGTGAGCCTGCGCATTGCCCCGCAACTGGAAGACCAGCTGTTGGCTCGGCACATAGCCCGTATCCCGTTCATTTGCTGCGCCTCGCCCGGTTATTTGCAAAGCGCTGGGGTGCCGGGTTCGCCCGAGGCATTGCGCGATCACCGCTGCCTTGTGTTCCGCTACCCGGTGGATGGGCGGTTTTTACGCTGGGGCTTTATGCGCGACGGGCTGCGTTTTGAAGCGGAGTTCGGCAGCGTGCTGATCAGCGACGACATCGACGCACTGACTCAGATGGCGCTGCACGATGGCGGCATCACCCGCCTGGCTGAGTTCATTGTGCGACCGCATCTGGCCAGCGGTGCACTGGTACCGTTGTTCGAGTACAGCGACAGTGGCCAAGCCTACGCCCAGACCGAACCGATGGATATCTACCTGTGCCTGGCCGACCGTTTTGCCATGACCGCGAAAGTGCGTGTGTTCACGGATTATCTGCGCGAGTGCCTTGGGGACAGTTGGCAGGTACAGGCATGAAAAAACCGCCACGAGGGCGGTTTTTCAGAGGGTACGTACGGATCAGAAGCGGTAGGTGAGGGAGGCACCGATACCGTGGGCGCTGTTCTCGTACTTGGCCTGGTAGCTGCCTTTGGTTGCGCTCACCTGATTGACCTTGGTGTCTTCCTCCCACAGGTAGGAATAGGCCACGTCGATGGTCATGTCGTCGTTCGGGCTCCAGCCGGCACCCAGGCTGAACACCTTGCGGTCGCCAGTCGGGATACGTGGCGAACGGTCGTGGTTGTTGGTCGGCGATTGGTCGACGGTGAAGCCAGTGCGCAGCACCCACTCCTTGTTGACCTTGTACGACGCACCAATGGCGTGGGCCCAGGTGTCATGCCAGTTCTGTTCTTCGGTGATGGTCTGGAACGCCGAACCTGCCAGTGGCGCCGGGACATCGTTCTGCACGGTGATGTCTTTCAGGCGGCTCCAGCGGGTCCAGGTGCTGCCTGCATACAGGGTCCACTGATCGTCCAGTTCATGGGTCACCGAGAGGTCGACCGATTCCGGCGTCTTGATCTTCAGCGTTGCGTCGAACTTGCTGCCGTTGAACGGCCCGATCAGCGGGGTGCTGACGCGGGTCTTGCCCTCGAGCTTGTAGTCGACCATCGAGTGATAGGTGAGGCCGACGCGGGTACGGTCGGTGGCCTGCACCAGGATGCCGATGTTGTAGCCAACGGCGGTATCGTCACCCTTGATTTTCACTTCTCCGTCATTACGGCCCGGCGTGAACGGGTTGATCAGGCTCGAGCCCAGTTCCCCTTCGATGCGGTTGATGGTCGGGCCAAAACCGATCGAGACCTTGTCGTTGAAGGCATAGCTGACCGTCGGCTGGAACGTGACAACCTGTACGTGGCTCTTTTTGCCCCAGTAGCGCGCGGCATCATCGCTGCCATAGTCGGTTACCAGGCCGAACGGTACGTAGACACCGAAGCCGACGCTCCAGTGGTCATCGATCGGCTTGACGTAGTAACCCATGGGTACGCCAACGAAAGGCACCATGTCACCATCGGTTTCCCCCCCGAGGTTGCTGCCACGGCCCGAGATATCGGACTTGGCGATAACGGCGGCGGCGCCCACGGTAGCCTGTTCGCGTTTGAGGCGGGACATGCCGGCCGGGTTGCCAAACACGGTGCTGGCATCATCGGCAGAAGAAGAACGTCCCGCGAAACCTGTCCCCATGCTGCTGATGCTCTGTTCGTTGAGCGCGAAGCCGCTGGCGAGCAGTTGGCTGGAAGCAATTGCAACCGCTACGCCGAGGGAGGTTTTGAGCATTACTTTTTTCATTATTAGAAAACTCCTTGGGATCTCCGGGGCGAAAAGCTACCAACAAATCACGCGCTGCGCTATAGCGGCAATCGCTGAAGATAGAGCGCTTTTGTAGGACAATCCGACCAAAATTCCCTTTTTTCCGGTAATGTTGTAGGACGCTTCTTAAGATGCTTGTGGCAATTTCTGATCTATGCAGGTGTGCCAGGCATGGGTGAAGTCGCGCAAGCGACCTTGGGGATGGAAAATCTGCCGCCAGATCCGCGCCAGCGCTAACAGGTCGTCAGCTGCGGGCAGTGGCGTGCCCTGCTCTTCGACCAGCATCCAGGCAATTGCAGTGGAATAGCGCAGGTTGACGGTGAGTTCCAGATGCGGACCGCCCAGGAAGGCGTGCTGGCTGGCCAGGCCGCGTACAAGGCTGGCCAGGTCGGGGTCGCGGGCCAGATATTCGTCCCAGAGTGCCCGGTGACGGTGTTCGCCAATGCGGTAAAGGCCGTGCCCGCGCCGGTCATGCAAAGCTGACCCGAGTGCCGACTGGCTGGCGGCTATGCCCAGCAACAAGGCTTCGGCGCTGGCGCAGTGACGGTTCAGGTAGACCAGGGTGGGTCGGATCACATACTGACACAATTCATTCGCCGCAATACCCATGATGCCCTCGAGCAATTAAGGGCCGGACGGGCGCTGGAGCTTGGCAGCTGGTGAAAGATCAGGCCCGCCGGAAGCGGTAAGCACCGCTCGAGTTGAAGTGTAGTGTGATAATCGTGGTGTAAAGAGCTGTTTTTAAATCGATTGCTGCCTGACGTCCCGGGCTATATGCCCTGAGGCAATTACGCCAAGAACGTTCAGGCAGGCTTACAACAGGCCGATTCAGCGCTTGAATACCACGGTATTCGCCGCTCACGCGGTGAGCGATTGACGAGTCCGGGCGATGACCGCCTGCAGCGGTTCGTTCCGGCTGTACTGTTCAGGGTACAGGCGCTCGGTGTGGCAGGCGACGCCGTGTTCGTCTACCAGGGTAAAGCTGAAGCTGCCCTTGCGTGGGGCAACGATAAGGCACTTCAACGGCGAGAAGGCCTGGGAGAGGGTGCCAATGGCAGCCTGAATCTGATGATGAGTTTGCATAATTGTTGGAGGTTCCTGCTTTAAACACGGGGGATATGATCCGTGCATGATAGAAACGTTCCAGTGACGCCATTATTAAGGGACGAACGAACCTGACTGGAACAGGGCAGCCAGAGGGAGCGCAATCAAATGTGGGCGCTTGGGCTGACTGGTAGGTACTTCGGAAGGCAGGCAGCACTCCGGGGCCAAGGTTCTAGGCCGTCGGGTGGAATCCTGATCAATCTGTCACGTGATTCGTGCTTGAGCAGCCTGAGGCTGGCGAAGTGAATCATCGAATGGGCCGTCCTGGTTTCAGCAGCGCACTCTTGGGGGGAGTGGGTCTGCAAGGACGATGTGGCCCGAATTGACTTTCAGCTTGGTACTAACGAGGGGCACCTTACTGGAAAGATTGGCGCTTGGCAAGCCCTACGTTTGTTCAGGTGAGCCGCGCAGTATGGCGCGTAATCGCATTGCTGTGAAGAGGGGCAAACGGCCCGTATCCAGGCTGATGTGCCCATTTCGTGCACGACAATGACGATTAATGGTGCACTTGTTCACATTCGGGTCAGCGGTTGTAACAAGCCGGCAACACGCCTCAACAGCCTCGCCAATGCCTTGACTGGGCGGTTAAGTCAATGAAAAAAAACACTATTTTTAGCTGGTGAAAAAATCGTCAGTTTGAGACAAAGCCCCAATTTACGGGGCTTTGCGGGGTGTGCAAGGGGGTTGTCCACCGAGTTATCCACAGGAACTGTGGATTGTCCCGGGCGCTTGCTCTAGAACGGGCGTGCCAGCATTGCAACCAACTGTCCGACAATCGACATGCCCCGACAGACCAGTTGGTCATCGACTGGAAAACGTCAAGAAAAGATCATTGAAATTTTTTTTCAATCCTTCAGAAATCGACAGGTCATGGCGGAAAAAAAAGAGTAGAGTGGCGCGCCTTTCGAGTTACCAAGCCTGTTGCTCATGAAGTTTCGCGGTAAACACCTCACCAGCCCCGCTGCATCGACGCCTCTTCCCGAACGCTTTTCCTTGAAAGTTGCCTTGTGGCTGCTCGACAGCCCGCGCCTGGGCGACAAGCGGCAGGTCAAACACTTGGCCGGGCGGCTGCTGAAACAGCCGGCGCGTCAGGGCGTGGTGGTGGCACAGAGCCGTTTGGGGCAGATGCTGTGCCGCGATTGCGGCAATGCCCGCGACCGGCGTATTGGCCATGAACTGCTGCGCCAGGCTGCCCGCGCCGGTGATCGGCGAGCACAGCTGGAGTATGCGCGGCTGTGCCAGAACAACGCACCGGACCAGGCGAAGTAATGCTCCGACAAGCCCCGGGCTGATAAGCTGCACTCAATTTGCAACAGCGTGATCGGGGTAAGCATGACAGTGGATCTGGGCAGCATTCTGCTGGGCTTGGTGGCAGGTGCTTTACCTTGCCTGGTGTGGGTCATGCAGGTGCAGCGCCGCCAGGGTGCACGGCAAAGCGAGCAGGCCTTGCTCGAAGAGCGCTTCAACGCAGCACAACTGACCCTGGCTGGCCTGCAGGCCCAGCTGGAGGCCAGCCGCGACGAAGTCAGCGACCTCAGCGAAGCCAATACCGTCAAGCAGGCTCAGATGGCCGCCCAAGGCCGCGAACTGGAGTTGCTGCAGATTGACCGCGACAACGCCCGTGACGCGGCCCACGCCTGGAGCCTGGAGCGCGCCAACCGTGAAGCCGAGTTGCGGCGCCTGGAGGCGCAGGCAGCGCGTCTGGAGGCCGAACTGCGTGAGCAGCAGGAAAGCCATCAGCAGCGCCTGGAAGACCTGCAGGAAGCCCGCGACACCCTGCGCGCCCAGTTTGCCGACATGGCCACCAAAATCTTCGACGAGCGCGAGCAACGCTTCGCCCAGACCAGCCAGCAGCATCTGGGCCAGTTGCTCGACCCGCTCAAGGAGCGCATCCAGTCTTTTGAAAAACGCGTGGAAGAAAGCTATCAGCAGGAAGCCCGCGAACGTTTTTCCCTGGGCAAAGAGCTTGAGCGCCTGCAACAGCTCAACCTGCGCCTGTCCGACGAAGCCAACAACCTGACCCAGGCTCTGAAAGGCCAGAAAACCCAAGGCAACTGGGGCGAGCTGATCCTTGAGCGGGTGCTGGAGCATGCCGGCCTGGAAAAAGGCCGTGAATACCAGACCCAAGTCAGCCTCAAGAGCGCCGACGGCGAGCGTTTCCAGCCCGATGTGCTGATCATGTTACCCGGCGACAAACAGGTGGTGGTGGATGCCAAGGTCAGCCTCACGGCGTACCAGCAGTTTGTCGCCAGCAATGATGAGGCCGCGCTCAAGCAGCATGTCCAGTCGCTGCGCAGCCACGTCAAAGGTTTGTCGAGCAAGGACTACAACCGCCTCGAAGGCCTGCACAGCCTGGATTTCGTGCTGCTGTTCGTGCCCATCGAGGCGGCCTTCTCTGCGGCCTTGCAGGCCGAGCCGAACCTGTTCCAGGAAGCCTTCGACCGGCATATCGTGATCGTCAGCCCCACCACCCTGCTGGCTACCTTGCGGGTGATCGACAGCCTGTGGAAACAGGAGCGACAGGGCCAGAATGCCCGGGAAATTGCCGAGCGCGCCGGCTGGCTGTACGACAAGTTCGTGCTGTTCATCCAGGACCTGGATGAGCTTGGCAGCCGGCTGCAGCAGGTGGACAAGGCCTATGCGGCGGCCCGTAACAAACTGTGCGAGGGGCGCGGCAACCTGGTCAGCCGCAGCGAACAGCTGAAGCTGCTGGGCGCCCGCGCCAGCAAGAGCCTGCCGGCAGACTTGCTGGAGCGGGCGCTGTCCGATGAGGTGCCGGATGCAGCGGTTACTGAACCTGGCTCAGATGGCGGTTGAGCATGGCGCGCAGGGCCGCCGGCTTGACCGGTTTGGCCAGGTAATCCAGGCCTGAGGCATGCACCATGGCGATGGTTTCCTTGCTGCCGTCGGCGCTGATCACCACGCCTGGCACCGGCTCGCCCAGGCGCGCACGTAGCCAGCCCATCAGCCCGGTACCGGTCTCGCCGTCATCCAGGTGGTAGTCCACCAGCGCCAGATGGGGGCGCATGCCCTTGGCCAGCAGGGCTTCGCATTCGGCCTGGTTGCGCGCGGTCCATACCTGGCAGCCCCAGCGGCTGAGCAGGCTGTTCATGCCAATCAGGATGCTGTCTTCGTTGTCCACGCACAGCACTTGCAGCCCCGCCAGTGGCTGGCCGCCCTGTTGTTCTGCGGGGGCGCTTGGCGCCGGGGCGGCCTGGCGGGCAATCGGCACGCTGACGCGGAACACCGTGCCCTTGCCCGGCCACGAGCGCACTTGCAGCGGGTGCCCCAGCACCCGGCACAGGCCGTCGGCAATCGCCAGGCCCAGGCCCAGGCCTTTTTCGGCGCGTGTCTGGTGGCTGTCCAGGCGCTTGAACTCCTGGAAGATCACTTGCAGCTTGTCGTCGGCGATGCCCGGGCCACGGTCCCACACCTCCAGCCACAGCCGCTCGCCCTGGCGGCGCGCGCCCAGCAGGATCGGGCTCTTGCCGTAGCGCAGGGCATTGGTAAGGAAGTTCTGCAGTACCCGACGCAACAGCTTCATGTCGCTGTCTACCCGCAGCCGGCTGCCACGCAGGCGGAACTCCAGGCCTTTCTCGGCCGCCAGTACCTTGAACTCGGCACCCAGCGTGTCGAACAGTTCGTTGAGGGCGAAGGGCTTGGCGTCAGGGGTGATCTTGCCGTTTTCAAGGCGCGAGATGTCCAGCAGGTCGCTGATCAGCTCTTCGGCCGAGCGCAGCGAACTGTCCATGTGCTGTACCAATTGCTGGGCCTCTTCGTTCATGCCCTCGGCCTGCTGCGACAAGGCGGCGGAGAACAGCCGAGCGGCGTTCAGGGGTTGCATCAGGTCATGGCTGACCGCCGCCAGGAAACGGGTCTTGGACTTGCTTACCGCTTCGGCCTGGCTCTTGGCTTCGGACAACGCCTGGTTCAGTTGCGACAGTTCGTGGGTGCGCTCGGCCACCCGTTGTTCCAGGCCTTCGTTGGCATCGCGCAGGGCCTGCTCGGCCTCACGGAACGGGGTGATGTCGGTGAAACTCATGACGAAGCCGCCCCCCGGCATCGGGTTACCGATCAGCTCGATCACCCGGCCATTGGGGAACAGCCGTTCGGAAGAATGCGCGCGGCCTTGGCGCATCCAGTGCAGGCGCCGCGCCACATGCACCTGTGCTTCGCCCGGGCCGCACAGGCCACGCTCGGCGTTGTAGCGGATGATGTCGGCAATCGGCCGGCCCACGCTGATCAGCCCGTCGGGGTAGTTGAACAGCTCCAGGTAGCGACGGTTCCAGGCCACCAGGTGCAGGTTCTGGTCGACCACGCTGATGCCCTGGTTGATGTTTTCGATGGCGCCCTGCAGCAACGCGCGGTTGAACTGCAGTACCTCGCTGGCTTCGTCGGCGATGCGTACCACGTCTTCCAGCTGCATGTCGCGGCCTTCGATGGCCGCCTTGACCACGGCGCGGGTCGACGAGGTTCCGAGCACCCCGGCCAGTAGGCGCTCGGTGTGCTCGATCCAGTCGCCGTCGGCATTCTGGTTGGGGTTGAAGCCCTTGCCCTGGCGGTAGGCGAAGCGGATGAAGCTCTGCCGGGCGCGCTCCTCGCCAACAAAACGCGACGCCAGGGTCAGCAGGTCGTCGATCTGCACCGCCAGCAATGGCTTGCTGCTGGGGCGGGCGCTGGTCTGCTGGCCGATGAAGCGGCCGGCTTGCCAGTGTTCGGAAACTCGTGTACGCGACAGTACCGAGACCCAGGCGAACAGGGTGAAGTTGCCCGCCAGGGAAAGCACCACCCCTTGTGTCAGCGGGCTTATTGGCAGGCCCAGTGGGTTGCCATGCAGCCAGGCCAGCCCCGGGAACAGCTGCAGCGGCCAGCCCAGGCTATGCGCGGCAATCGGCAGCACCAAGGTGTAGAACCACAGGAAGATGCCTGCCGCGAGGCCGGCGAACACGCCGCGGCGGTTGGCCTGCTTCCAGTACAGCGCGCCGAGCATGGCCGGGGTGAGCTGGGTGACGGCGGCAAAGGCGATCTGGCCGATGGTCGCCAGGCTGGCGGTAGAGCCCAGCAGGCGATAGCTGACGTAGGCCAGCAGCAGGATCACCACAATGGTTACCCGGCGCACCGAGAGCATCCAGTGGCGGAAGGCCTCGAACGGCCGCTCGGCGTTGTTGCGGCGCAGCAGCCAGGGCAGCAACATGTCGTTGGAGACCATGGTCGACAGCGCCACCGCCTCGACGATGACCATGCCGGTGGCTGCCGAAGCGCCGCCAATGAACGCCAGCAGGGCCAGGCTCGGGTGCGCCTCGGCCAACGGCAGGCTGATGACGAACGAGTCGGAAATCACCGTGCCCGGCAGCAGCATCTGCCCGGCCAGGGCAATCGGCACCACGAACAGCGCGGCCAGCGCCAGGTACATCGGAAACACCCAGCGCGCCAGGCGCATGTCCTGGGGTTCGATGTTCTCTACCACGGTGACGTGGAACTGCCGGGGCAGGCAGATGATCGCCATCATCGCCACCGCGGTTTGCACCACCATCGACGGCCAGTTGACGGTTTCTTGCCAATAGTCCTGCAAGTGGATCGACTGGCGTGCCTGGCTGAACAGGTCGTCGAAGCCGTCATACAGGTTGAAGACGACGAAAATACCCACGGCCAGGAAGGCCAGCAACTTGATCAGCGATTCGAAGGCAATCGCCAGCACCATGCCACGGTGGTGTTCGGTCACGTCCAGGCTGCGGGTGCCGAACACGATGGCGAACAGTGCCAGCACCAGGGACACCACCAGCGCGGTATCCTGCACGCGGGTGCCGGTGGCGTCCGCGTTGGCACCGATCAGCAGGTTGACCCCCAGCACGATGCCTTTGAGCTGCAGGGCAATGTACGGCAACACGCCGACCAGGCAGATCAGCGCCACCACCACCGCCAGGGTTTGCGACTTACCATAGCGTGCGGCGATGAAGTCGGCGATTGAGGTAATGTTCTGCTGTTTGCTGATCAGCACCATCTTCTGCAGCACCCAGGGCGCGAAGATCAGCAGCAGCACCGGGCCCAGGTAGATCGGCAGGAATGCCCAAAGCTGTTCGGCGGCCTGGCCGACGGCGCCGAAGAAGGTCCAGCTGGTGCAGTAAACGGCCAGCGACAAACTGTACACCCAGGCACGCAGCTTCGGCGGCAACGGCGTGCTGCGGCGGTCGCCGTAAAAGGCGATGGCGAACATGACGGCCATATAGGCCAGGGCGACCACGGCGATCAGCCCGCTGGACAACGACATGAAAACTCCGAAGCAAAAAAGATAACGCGGTCCCGATCAACCAGTCTGGCACGCAGGTGCCGCTTCGTCAGCGCAGACCATGGTTGTAGGCGAGAGCTTGCTCGCGATTGATCTGAAACAAAACATCATTTTTTTCGGGTGCCCAACCCGTAAAACACCCCCGCCAGCAACACCGACAACACCAGCAGGTAGAAAATTGCCCCCGGCCAAAGGTGCACCAGCGCAAACCCCACCATCACCGGCCCCAGCGCCGCCCCGAGGTTGGACAGGTTCTGCGCGCCGTAATACACCCCGCGCAAGTGCTCCGGCGCGATCAGGTCGATGAACATGTATTCGGCAGGGATCACGATGATCTCGCCCAGGGTGAACACCAGCATCGCCAGGCACCACGCCAGCACCGAGCCTGCCAGCGAAAAGCCCAGCAGCCCGGCGATGAACAGGGCCATGCCGGCCAGCAACCAGGGCATCAGGTGCTGGCGGCTGATGCGCCGGCCAATCAGGTACTGCAGGGCGATCACCGTCACTGCGTTGGTGGTGACCAGGTAGCCGACCAGCCGCGCCGCCTCCGTCGGGCTGCTGGTGACCACCAGGTACTGCGACAGGTAGGCGGTGAATTGGCCGAACACCACCGCGCTGAGCACCCCGCCCAAGGTGAAATACACCAGCCGGCGGTCACGCGCCAGCCCCAGCGCCACCTGGCCGAAGCCGGCCGCAGGCTTGTCCGGTGCGCTCGCCTGCAGGTCACGGTCGCCAAGGCGCCAGTAGGCCAGGCACATGCCCAGGCCTAGCAGGGCCGAGGCGATGAACGGCATGTGGTCGTCCAGTTCCAGCATGGCGACCCCCAGCAGCGGGCCGGCGGCGTAGCCGACGTTGCTGAGGGTGTACTTGATGGCGAACACCTCGGCCCGCGCTTCCACTGGCAGCAAGGCACAGAAGCCTGCCTTGGCGGCGATGTCGACCACTGCAAGCGCCAGGTTGATCAGCACCAGGCACAAAAAGAACAACAGTGCCGATTCACTGACGACCGCGGCGACGAAGGCCAGGGCGAACAGCAGGGTGCTGGCGCTGACCAGCGTGTGGTTGCGCACGGTGTCGACCAGGTGGCCACCATACAGGCTCAGCAGCGAGGCGATGATCAGCGCGCCACCGATCAGCAGGCCGATCTGGCTGATCGGCAGCTGGAAGTTGTCGGCCAGGTACACCACCAGGTAGGGCAGGGTGAGGGCGCGGGCGACAGTGAGGGTGAACGTGGTCAGCAGCAGCAGGCGTACGGTGTGCGGGTAGCGTTTCAGGGCAGCTAGCATTACCACGTCCTTGTTGTTCTGGTTTGCCGGGCACAAGCATAAGCCACATGTGGCCTCGGCAGGAGTGCCCGGGCTGCTTCTGCAAAAAGCGTGTAGGCTTGCCAGCCAAGGCATTTGCCATGCAGATTTGTGGCCTGACGTGCCCGGCGCGCCTCCAATTGAAAAGCCCTCAGGACCAAGGACGATGAGTCACTCCTCGCAATTCACCTTGCTCGGCAAGCGGCGCTTCCTGCCGTTTTTCATCACCCAGTCGCTGGGTGCCTTCAACGACAACCTGTTCAAACAATCGCTGATCCTCGCGATCCTGTTCAAGCTCAGCCTTGGCGACGGTGACCGTTCGATCTGGGTCAACCTGTGCGCCTTGCTGTTCATTCTGCCGTTCTTTCTGTTCTCTGCGCTGGGCGGGCAGTTCGGTGAGAAGTTCGCCAAGGACGCGCTTATCCGTGCGATCAAGCTGGCCGAGATCGTCATCATGGCAATCGGTGCGCTCGGTTTCATCACCAACCACCTGGCGCTGATGCTGGTGGCGCTGTTCGGCATGGGAACCCACTCGGCGCTGTTCGGCCCGGTGAAGTACTCGATCCTGCCGCAGGCCCTGCGCGAGCAGGAGTTGGTCGGCGGCAACGGGCTGGTGGAAACCGGCACGTTCCTCGCCATCCTTGCCGGCACCATCGGTGCCGGGGTCATGATGTCGGCCGACAGCTATGCCACGGTAGTGGCCTGCGGTGTGGTCGGCACTGCGGTGCTCGGCTACCTGGCCAGCCGCTGGATCCCGCGGGCCGCTGCCGCCTCGCCGAACATGGCGCTGGACTGGAACATCTTCAGGCAGTCGTGGGCAATTCTGCGCATGGGCCTGGGGCAGCCGCCCGCTGTGTCGCGCTCGATCGTGGGTAACTCGTGGTTCTGGTTTGTCGGGGCCATCTACCTCACGCAGATCCCGGCCTATGCCAAGGACTGGCTGCACGGCGATGGCACGGTGGTGACCTTGGTGCTGACGCTGTTCTCGGTGGGCATCGCCTTGGGTTCGTTGCTATGCGAACGGCTTAGCGGGCGCAAGGTGGAGATCGGCCTGGTGCCGTTCGGCTCGTTCGGCTTGACCCTGTTCGGCCTGCTTTGGTGGTGGCACTCCGGCGATGTGCCGGTTGCAGCGGCGCCGCACGACTGGCTGGCGCTGCTGGGCATGGGCCAGGCCTGGTGGATTCTGCTGTCGATCGTCGGCCTGGGCGTGTTCGGTGGCTTCTACATTGTGCCGCTGTATGCGCTGATTCAGGCCCGCACGGCCGAAGACCAGCGCGCCCGGGTGATTGCGGCCAACAACATCCTCAATGCCTTGTTCATGGTGGTGTCGGCGGTGCTTACCATCATCCTGATGGGGATTGCCGAGCTGAGCATCCCGCAGCTGTTCCTGGTGGTGTCGCTGCTTAATATCGCGGTCAACGCCTACATCTTCAGGATCGTGCCCGAGTTCACCATGCGCTTCCTGATCTGGCTGCTCAGCCATTCGATGTACCGCGTGCAGCACCGCGACCTTGAGCGCATCCCCGACGAAGGCGCGGCGCTGCTGGTGTGCAACCACGTGTCGTTCGTTGATGCATTGCTGCTGGGCGGAGCAATCCGCCGGCCGATCCGCTTTGTGATGTATTACAAGATCTACAACCTGCCAGTGCTCAACTTCGTGTTCCGCACCGCAGGCGCCATCCCGATTGCCGGGCGCAGTGAAGACCCCGCCACCTACGAGCGGGCCTTCGCACGCATTGCCGGGTACCTGGCTGCTGGTGAGCTGGTGTGCATCTTCCCGGAGGGCAAGTTGACCGGCGATGGCGAGATCGATGTGTTCAAAGGCGGCGTCAAGCGCATCCTCGAAGAAACGCCGGTGCCGGTGATTCCGCTGGCTTTGCAGGGGTTGTGGGGCAGTTTCTTCAGCCGTGACCCGGCCAAGGGCTTTTTCAGGCGCCTGTGGTCGCGGGTAACCATTGTGGCGGGCGCTGCCATCCCGGTGGAGGCAGCGCAGCCTGAGCTGTTGCGCGAGCAGGTCAGCCGCCTGCGCGGTGACCTGCGCTAGCCAGGCAGGGTCAGCTGGCGCTGACTTTCAGGCCGACAAGGCCGCAGACGATCAGCGCCACACTGACCAGACGTACCAAGGCCATGGACTCGCCGAACAGGATGATCCCGGCGATGACAGTGCCGACTGCGCCAACACCGGTCCAGATGGCATAGGCGGTGCCCAGCGGCAGTTCTTTCATGGCCAGGCCGAGCAAGCCCAGGCTGATGACCATGGCGCCGACCGTGAGTACGGTGGGAATCGGTTTACTGAAGCCGTCCGTGTATTTCAGGCCCACGGCCCAGCCGACCTCGAAGAGGCCGGCGAAGAACAGGATGATCCAGGACATGTGAGTGTCTCCATCGTTTAAATGATGGGGCCGTCCCCGGAATGGTCACGCGGTGCGTCGTGAGGCCGTCCTCACCGTGGGCACTATGGTGCACACCTGCAGGTTTCAGGGCAAGCCTGTGCCGGCCTCTTCGCGGGTAAACCCGCTCCCACAGGGACCGTATAGGTATCAAGCCTTGCGCAGCACCTGTGGGAGCGGGTGTACCCGCGAAGAGGCCCGCACAGGCAGACATCAATGCTTGGCCGGTTCGATCCCTTCAGCCTCAGTCTCAGGCTCATCCATGCGCCGGAACCAGGTCGACAACAACGCCCCGGAAATATTGTGCCAAACGCTGAACAAAGCACTCGGCACCGCCGCCAGTGGCGAAAAGTGCGCCGCCGCCAGTGCCGCCCCCAGCCCGGAGTTCTGCATGCCCACCTCCAGCGCCAGCGACTTGCGCTGGGCCAGCGGCAGTTTGCACAGCTTGCCGGTCAGGTACCCCAGCAAATAGCCGAAGCTGTTGTGCAGCATCACCACCGCCATGATCAGCAGCCCCGACTCGGCGATTTTCGCTTGGCTGGCAGCCACCACCGCGCACACGATCATCACAATGCTCACCACCGACACCAGCGGCAGTACCTGCACCGCCGCCTGAACCCGGGCACCGAGCAGGCGCTGGGCCAGCACGCCGAGCACGATCGGCAGCATCACCAACTGCAAGATCGACCAGAACATGTCCATGAAGGACACCGGCAACCAGGCCGACGCCAGGAACCAGATCAGCGCCGGGGTCAGCAGCGGTGCCAGCAGGGTGGTTACTGCCGCGATCGCTACTGCCAGCGCCAGGTCTCCGCGGGACAGCCACACCATCACGTTGGATGCCGTGCCGCTCGGGCAGCAGCCGACCAGGATCACGCCCACGGCAATTTCCGGCGGCAGGTGGAACAGCTGGCACAGCAGCCAGGCCATGCCGGGCATGATCACGAAGTGCGCGACGACCCCCAGCATCACCCGCCACGGCTGGCGGGCGAGGGCGGCGAAGTCGTCGAGCTTGAGGGTGAGCCCCATGCCGAACATCACCAGCCCCAGCAGCGGCACAATGGCGACCTTCAGGGCGATGAACCATTGCGGTTGCAGAAAGGCCAGCACGGCAAACACCAGCAC
>NZ_JBNRIK010000050.1:0-15559 GCF_053557975.1 Pseudomonas sp. XP2 | reverse complement strand
CTTGTGCTGCGAAGAGGCCGTATGCCTCACAACAATCTTGTGGGGCATACGGCCTCTTCGCAGCACAAGGCTGCGCCTACAGATGGTGGTCAGGCCACCAGCGGGCGTGTCAGATCAGCCCGCTACCAGTACGCGAATGGCTTCCAGGCGCAAGGCAGCCTTGTCCAGCATCGCCAGACCCTCTTCGCGCTGCTTGCGCAGCGCGTCGATCTCGCTGTCGCGCACGCTTGGGTTGACCGCTTGCAGTGCCACCAGGCGAGCCAGCTCTTCGTCGGCCTCAGCCGCCAGGCGGCGCTGGGCTTCGGCTACGCGCTCGACGTGAGTGGGCATGATCTTCTCTTCACCGCCACTGATGCGCTTGGCCAGCACGTCACGCTGGGCCTGGACAAACTTGTTGGCGCTGGCGCGCGGTACGCTTTCGAGCTGCTCGTTGAGGGTTTCGAAGGCCACGCGGGCGGCCAGGTCGTTGCCGTTGGCGTCGAGCAGGCAGCGCAGTGCCGCCGGCGGCAGGTAGCGGCCCAGTTGCAGGCTGCGCGGTGCCACCACCTCGCTGACGAACAGCAATTCGAGCAGTACGGTGCCCGGCTTGAGTGCCTTGTTCTTGATCAGTGCCACGGCGGTGTTGCCCATCGAACCGGACAGCACCAGGTCCATGCCGCCCTGCACCATCGGGTGCTCCCAGGTGAGGAACTGCATGTCCTCACGCGACAGCGCCTGGGCACGGTCGTAGGTGATGGTCACGCCTTCGTCGTCGCCCAGCGGGAAGCTGGCATCGAGCATCTTTTCGCTCGGCTTGAGGATCAGTGCGTTCTCGGAATGGTCTTCGCTGTCGATGCCGAAGGCGTCGAACAGGGTTTCCATGTAGATCGGCAGGGCAAACTGGTCGTCCTGCTCGAGAATGGCCTCGACCAGCGCCTGGCCTTCGCCGGCACCGCCGGAGTTGAGCTCCAGCAGGCGGTCGCGGCCAGTGTGCAGTTCGGCTTCCAGGCGCTCGCGCTCACTGCGGGCGTCGGCCACCAGGGTATCCCAGGCCTTGCTCTCGCCACCTTCAAGCAACGGCAGCAGGCGCGGGCCGAACTGGTGCTGAAGGGCGTTGCCGGTGGGGCAGGTGTTGAGGAAGGCGTTAAGGCCCTCGTGGTACCACTGGAACAGGCGCTCTTGCGGGCTGCCTTGCAGGTACGGGATGTGCAACTGGATGGTGTGCTTCTGGCCGATCCGGTCAAGGCGGCCGATGCGCTGTTCGAGCAGGTCTGGGTGCGCGGGCAGGTCGAACATCACCAAGTGGTGGGCGAACTGGAAGTTGCGGCCTTCGCTGCCGATCTCCGAGCAGATAAGCACTTGCGCACCGAACTCTTCGTCGGCGAAGTAGGCGGCGGCGCGATCGCGTTCGAGGATGTTCATGCCTTCATGGAACACCGACGCCGGAATGCCGGAGCGCACGCGCAGGGCGTCTTCAAGGTCCATGGCGGTTTCGGCGTGAGCGCAGATCACCAATACCTTGGTGCGCTTGAGCATCTTCAGCGTGTCGATCAGCCAGTCGACGCGTGGGTCGAAACGCCACCAGCGCTCGTCGTCAGCCACATCGCCCTGGGCCTGGAAGGCAACTTCCGGGTACAGCTCGGCGTGCTCGCCAGCAGGCAGGTCGCGGTATTGCTCAGGTGTGGCCAGCGGGTAAGGGTGCAGTTGGCGCTCAGGGAAGCCCTGGATCGCCGCACGGGTGTTACGGAACAGGACGCGACCGGTGCCGTGGCGGTCCAGCAGTTCGCGGATCAGGCGTGCGCTGGCCTGGCTGTCGCCGTCGCTGACCGCCGCCAGCAGGGCTTCGCCTTCGGCACCCAGGAAGCCCTGGATGGTGGCGTGGGCCTCGGGCGACAGGCGGCCTTCGTCGAGCAGTTCCTGCACGGCTTCAGCCACTGGGCGGTAATTCTCGCTCTCGGCGCGGAAGGCCGCCAGGTCGTGGAAACGGTTAGGGTCGAGCAGGCGCAGGCGCGCGAAGTGACTGTCCTGGCCAAGTTGCTCGGGGGTGGCGGTGAGCAGCAGCACGCCCGGGATCACCTGGGCCAGTTGCTCGACCAGGCCGTATTCGGCACTGACCTGATCTTCATGCCAGACCAGGTGGTGGGCCTCGTCGACTACCATCAGGTCCCAGCCAGCAGCAAACAGTGCGTCCTGGGCCTTTTCGTCGTCGACCAGCCATTCCAGTGCAACCAGCGCAAGCTGGGCATCCTCGAACGGGTTGCTGGCGTCGCTTTCGATAAAGCGCTCGGCATCGAACAGGGCTACCTGCAGGTTGAAGCGGCGGCGCATTTCCACCAGCCACTGGTGCTGCAAGTTTTCCGGCACCAGGATCAGCACGCGGCTGGCGCGGCCTGACAGCAGCTGGCGATGAATCACTAGGCCGGCTTCGATGGTTTTACCCAGGCCCACTTCGTCGGCCAGCAATACCCGCGGGGCGCTGCGGTCGGCGACTTCGCGAGCAATGTGCAACTGGTGGGCGATCGGTTGCGCGCGGCAGCCGCCCAGGCCCCACAGCGCTGACTGCATCTGCTTGCTGGTGTGCTGCAGGGTGTTGTAGCGCAGGCTGAACCACGACAGTGGGTCGATCTGGCCGGCGAACAGCCGGTCGCTGGCCAGGCGGAACTGAATGAAGTTCGACAGCTGGGTTTCTGGCAGGGTACGCGGCTGGTTTTGCCCGTCCAGACCGTGGTAGACCATCAGCCCGTCGATGTCATCGACCTCGCGCACGGTCAGCTTCCAGCCCTCGAAGTGGGTGATCTGGTCACCTGGCGAGAAGCGCACGCGGGTCAGCGGCGCGTTGCGCAGGGAATACTGGCGCGTGTCGCCAGTGGCCGGGTAGAGCACGGTCAACAGGCGGCCATCCTGCGCCAGGATGGTACCCAGGCCGAGCTCTGCTTCGCTGTCGCTGATCCAGCGTTGCCCCGGTTGATACTGCTGCGCCATACTGCCTGAACTCCCGCGATGAAAAAGCCGATTATGTTAACGGATCGGCCGGTCAGACCAAAGTGCGAACGCACCGAAAGATGCCGAACGACAACAGGAAGTAAGTCAGTCTAGCCGTTTCATCGCCTCGCACCGTGCAGCTGACGAGGGCCCCGGACCAACATGCCTGCCAACCACCCCTGGATCAGCGCTTCCATGGCCGTGGGCAGCTTGCTGCTGCTGAGCGCCTGCGAACAGAAAAACTTCGAGGCCTTGCCCGCCATCCCGATGGAACAGCTTGAAGTACTCGGCGTGCAGACGCCGATCAAGAGCGTGCATTTTCGTGACCGCGACGGTGAAGGCCTGTTGGTGTTGAGCCGCAGCGATGGCCAGGCCAGCGACCCGGAAAGCGAACAGGAAGTGGACAAAGTGGTACTCAAGGCCACCTTGTACGGGCGTACTGCCGAAAGCGATGCATTCAAGGCACGCTGGCAGATCGAGCAGGAAACCACTTGCCCTGGCCTGGACCTGGACGTGGACTTCTATACCGACGTCAGCGATGTCGGCGACCTGAACAAGGACGGTATCGCCGAGGTTACGGTGGCCAGCCATGCCTTCTGTGGTGGCGGCATCGACCCGCACGACATCGCCATCGAAATGCGTGAAGGGCAGGCCAGCTACACCATCACTGGCCAGTCGCTGATCAGCCCGGCGGGTGAAGAGCCGATTGGCGGTGAGCGCAATGACAGTGCCTCGCTCAAAACCGCGCCACAGGTGCTTCGCGATCACATGGATGCCGTCTGGCAGCAGGTTTACAAGCGGCCGTGGAGCGAAGCCGGCCCGCCAGGCGACGACGACCTTGACGACGAAGCCGAGTAATTGTTGTCCATGACATCAAGGTAAACTCGCGCCTGCCGATACAGGGGGCATAGGAGAACGTCCATGCTGCCGCCAATCATTCCGCTCAGTGCCGCCCCGGTGACCTCGCAACAGGACCCGGTCAAGCCGACCCCGGACATCAAGCCGGTGGTACCCACGCAGCCTGCGTCCGGCGAAAGTGCCATCGATCTCAAGCAACAGCGCGACCCGCAGGCGCAGGCGTTGTTGCTGCGCGATGAGCAGCGTCGCCAGCAGCAACGTGGCAAGCAGGGCGGCCAGGACCGCTACAGTGCCTTGCCAGGTGACGAGGTCAATGCCGACAACACCGTGCCGGTCGCGCCACTGATGGACGAGCACGTGCGCCAGGGGCTGCTGGTGGACATCGAAGTCTGACGCGGGGCTGGTCAGCGCCTGCGCCTGGCTTCATCATGCAAGCCTCAGTTGATCGCCGAGCCCACCCATGAGCCAAGACAACCTCATCGATTTTGATGCCGAACGCGCCAAGCGTGTCCACGACCTCAAGGAAAAGCGCCTGAACGACATGCGCAACGCGTTCGAGCAGGCTCTGCCGTTGAGCACCAGCAAGAAAAAGAAGCCCAAGGGCAAACCGAAGAAGCGCTGAAACTTGACGCAGGTCAACCCTGCACCCGCCTCGCGTGCCCGGCCCCGGGCACCATTGACCCTGGTCAATTTTCTCCATCCCCACATTGGTTAACGTGCACCCATCGGACAACGGCAAACGAATGGGGAGGCCCGCATGTTCTTCGACAACGTGGTTATCGCCGGTGTGGTAACGGTCGGGTTGATGGTGGCCTTCTTTGCCGGTCTGGGCATTTTCATCTGGAAGGACTCGAAAAAGCGCAAGCCGCGCTGACCTTCCCGGTACACGAGCACGCAAGGCATTTAGGGCGACTTCGGTCGCCCATTTTTTTGCCTGCGATTTAAGTGTTGCCGGTGCCGGCTCTTTCGCAGCACAGGCTTACCAATGTCTCAATAAAGATGATTAGCTAGCTAATTAATCGTTTGAGCTTTATCCTGCTCACCATTGTCTATCTTTTCAGTACGACCATCCCTCGCAAGGTCCGCCTAGTGCCCATCACCTTTCAGGCCCTGTTCGCCCCCAGCAGCCTCGCCCTCAAATTCGCCGTCAAGACCCTGCTCGGTGGCGGTCTGGCGTTGTGGCTGGCAATGCGCTGGGGCCTGGAGCAACCGTCCTGGGCACTGATGACCGCCTTCATCGTCGCCCAGCCGCTGTCAGGGATGGTGGTGCAGAAAGGCCTGGCGCGGTTGGCCGGCACCTTGGTCGGTACCGTCATGTCCGTGGTGTTCATCGGCCTCTTCGCCCAGACCCCTGGGTTGTTCCTGTTTACCCTCGCCCTGTGGCTGGCCTTGTGCACTGCGGCCTCGACCCAACTGCGCAGCGCCTGGGCCTATGCCTTCGTGCTGGCTGGCTACACTGCCGCGATTATTGCCTTGCCGGCCATCGACCACCCGCTGCAGGTCTTTGACCAGGCTGTGGCGCGCTGTACCGAGATCTGCCTGGGCATTTTCTGCGCCACTGCAAGCAGTGCGTTGCTCTGGCCAATGCGGGTGGAGCAGCAATTGGCCGGGCAGGCCCGACAGGCATGGCAGAACGGCCTGCGGGCTGCCAGCGCCATGCTTGGCGGGGCAGACGAGGCACGCAAAGGCTTGCTGGAGAGCCTGGGGCGTATCGTTGCTATCGACAGCCAGCGTGAACATGCCTGGTTCGAAGGCAATCGCGGTCGCCAGCGAGCCCGCGCGATCCGTGGCCTGAGCCAGAAGCTGATGGTGCTGTTGCGGATCTCGCGCTCGGTGCGGCGGCAGTGGCAGCATCTGGATGAGCGTGAGGCAGCTCACCTGGCACACTGGCTGGACGAGGTGCGCGCGCTGCTGCTCGAGCCCGACCGGCCCAGCCTGTTACTGCTGCGCCAGCGCATCTGGGATGCGGCCCATGATGACCAGATCAGTTCGGCGGAGCACTTCTGCCTGGCGCGCATGGCCTTGTTGCTGGATTACGCCATGGCCGCCAGCCAGGCGCTGGAGGATGTGGAGGCGGGCAGGGCGCCCAAGGATGTGTCGCAGGGCCTGGCCGTGCACCGCGACTGGTCCCTGGCATTGCTGTTCGGTTCACGCAGCGCACTGGCCTTTCTGGTGATGAGCGGCTTCTGGCTGGCGACGGCGTGGCCTTCGGCGCCGGGTGGCCTGGTGTTGACCTGCGTGGTCTGCAGCCTGTTCGCCAGCCGCGAGAACGGCGCGCAGATTGGCCTGAGCTTCCTGCGCGGCATCTTCCTGGCGATACCCGCGGCGTTTCTGGTCGGGCAGATCCTGCTGCCGCAATGGAGCAGCTTTGCCATGCTTTGCCTGGGCATGGGCGTGCCGTTGTTTCTCGGCGCATTGGGCATGGCCCACCCACGTACCGGGGCCACTGCAACGTCTTATTGCCTGCACTTCATTGTGCTGGTGTCCCCGCTCAACGTCATGCAGTTTGGTGTGGCGACCATGCTAAACAGTGCGCTGGCGATGCTGGTAGGGGTGTCGGCAGCGGTAATGGCCTTCCGTTTGCTGGTGTTCCGCCACCCGGCCTGGCTGGGCCGGCGCCTGCGGGCAGCCACCCAGAGCGACCTGGTGCGCCTGACCCGGCGCGACCTGCGCGGTGCCGACAGCTGGTTTGGCGGGCGCATGGCCGACCGCCTGATGCAACTGGCCCGGCAGGCTGGCGAGCTGCCCGAAAGCGAGCGCAAGCGCTGGGATGACGGCCTGCATGGGTTGGATATCGGTGATGAACTGGTGCATCTGCGTATGTGCCTGGCGGTCGCCCAAGCCCCCTTGGGGCGCGCCGAGCGCGAGTATTTGCAGCAGGTAGAGGCGGTACTGGCCAAAGGGCCGGGCGCCGGGCGCGGGCATCGCATGGACGCTGCCAGTGAACAATTCATAGCCGCCTTGCGCCGGCTGCCTGCCAGTGACCCGCTGCGGCTGGCCGAAGGTGCGGTGCTGCAATTGCAGAAAAGCTGGGGCAAATGGTGCCGCTGGCAGGAGGACGCCTATGGGGTTGCATGAATGGGAAGTGGGCGGCGTGCTGCTCAGCCCGTTTCTGCTTTATGTGTTGCTGGCCCTGCTGCTCACCGGCGTGCTGCGCCTGGTGGTGCAGGCGACGCCGTTGGGGCGCTGGATCTGGCATGAAGCGTTGTTCGACGCAGCGCTGTTCGTTTGTGTGTTGTTCCTGGTGGTGAGGCTGCTGGGAGCTTTATAAAGGAGTGTTTCAATGCGTGCGGCCGTACGTACCCTGGTGACGCTGTGTGTGGTGGCTTTGGCCGTGTTGGCCGGCTACCAGCTGTGGCAGTACTACATGCTTACGCCCTGGACCCGCGATGCCCGTGTGCGTGCCGATGTGGTGGTGATTGCCCCTGACGTGTCCGGGTGGGTACGTGAGCTCAAAGTCCATGACAACCAGCAGGTCAAGGCGGGTGACCTGTTGATGAACATCGACCGCGAGCGCTTTCAGGCTGCCTTCGACCAGGCACGTGCGGTGACTGAGACCCGCGCCCAGCAACTGCGCTTGCGCGAGCGTGAGGCCGCCCGGCGCACCGCCCTGGGGCCAGAGGCGATCAGTGCCGAGTTGCGTGAAAACGCCCAGATCAATGCTGCTATCGCGCGCGGTGAACTGCATGAGGCCGAAGCGCAGTTGCAGGTTGCCAAGATCAACCTGGCGCGCAGTGAAGTGCGCGCGCCGCGCAGCGGGCATATCACCAACCTGCGTCTGGCCGAGGGCAACTACGTGAACACCGGGGAATCGGTCATGGCCCTGGTGGACGATTCAACCTTTTATATCCAGGCCTATTTCGAAGAAACCAAGCTGCCGCGTATTCGTGTGGGAGACACGGTGAAAGTCTGGCTGATGGGCGCCGGCGAACCCATGCAAGGGCATGTGGAAAGCATCAGCCGCGGCATCACCGACCGCAACAGTAACCCCGACAGCCAGTTGCTGCCGGAGGTGGAGCCTACTTTCAACTGGGTGCGGTTGGCCCAGCGCATACCCGTAAGGATTCGCCTGGACCAGGTACCGGAAGGGGTGACGCTGAGTGCAGGCATGACCGCGAGCGTGCAGGTGCATGAGGACCGGGGCGAGCAGTGATGGTGCTGCCTTGTTAACCTGTAGGAGCAGCCTGGTGCTGCGAAGAGGCCAGTACCGGCAATGTAGTTGTGTTGGCCATGCCGGCCTCTTCGCAGCGCAAGGCTGCTCCTACAGGTACGGCGCATCGCCTAGCGTGCCGTGAGGCTCATAGGAACATGCCGCCCGACACTTCCAGCCGTTGCCCGGTAATCCAGCCATTGCCGTCTTCCAGCAACAGCGCAATCGCTGCCCCGATGTCATCCGGCAAGCCCACGCGGCCCAGCGCCGTATTGCCGGCAATGTACTCATTCACCTGCTGGTTATCCCGCACCACGCCGCCGCCGAAATCGGTCTCGATCGCCCCCGGCGCCAGAATGTTCACGCGAATGCCACGCGCGCCCAGTTCCTTGGCCTGGTAGCGGGTCAGCACCTCCATTGCGCCCTTCATCGCGGCATAGGCGGCATACCCCGGCAGCGCAAAGCGCGCCAGGCCGGTAGAAATGTTGACGATACGGCCATTGTCGACCAACAGGGGCAGCAGGCGCTGGGTGAGGAAAAAGGGTCCTTTCAGCTGAATATTCAGCAACTGGTCGAACTGCGCCTCGCTGGTTTCGACGTACGGCACATTCAGCCCGATCCCGGCATTGTTCACCAGAAAGTCAAAACGCTCGCGGCCAAAGTGCTGCTGCAGGGTGCTGCCAAGGCGCTCGGCGAAGCTGGCAAAACTGCTGCTGTCGCTGACGTCGAGTTGCAGCATGGCCGCTTTCGCCCCGGCCTGCTCCAGTCGGGCAACTACGGCCTGGGCTTCGTCCGCCTTGCTGTGGTAAGTGCCAATTACATCGATACCGCGTGCGGCCAGGTGTTCGGCAGCGTTACGGCCAAGGCCGCGGCTGGCGCCAGTGATCAGGGCAATTTTGCGCGTCATGTTCAAAGCCTCAGGCTGGGTAGATGTGGTCAGCTTATTGGTCGGCTCGAGGCTGTTAAATCCGGTAAAAATGGAAATACTGTTCGACAGAACCGGATAGCCGAGGCCCAAATGAACAAGCTGGAGTTGTTGCGCACCTTCGTGCGGGTGAGTGAGGTCAGCAGCTTCACCCTGGCTGCCGAGAGCCTGAGGCTGCCACGCTCGACCGTGTCAGAGCAGGTAAAGGCACTGGAGCGCTTGCTGGGTACGCAGCTGTTCAACCGTACTACCCGCAGGGTGCAGGCGACCCAGGATGGCGCCTTGCTGTACGAGCGTAGCAAGGACCTGCTGTCAGGCATGGATGAGATCGAGAGCCTGTTCAGCGCCGACGATGCCGAGCTGGCCGGGCGCCTGCGCATCGACCTGCCGACCATGATGGCGCGGCGGGTCATCATCCCGGCGTTGCCGCAGTTTCTGCAGCGCTTTCCGCGGCTGGAGGTGGAGCTCAGTTGCACTGACCGCCAGGTTGATTTGCTGCGCGAGGGGTTTGACTGCGTGATGCGCATAGGTGCCCTGCATGATCTGGATGTGGTGGCGCGGCCGGTCGGGCAACTGAGCATGCGCAACTGTGCGAGCCCCGCCTACCTGGCCCGCTACGGCGTGCCGCAGACGCCCCAGGAACTGGCCGGGCACCAACTGGTGCACTACGTGCGTACCTTGGGGGCGCGCAGTGCCGGTTTCGAATACCTGCAAGGTGGTGAGCTGCAATACCAGGCCATGGCTGGTGTGGTTACGGTCAACAACGCCGAGGCGTACTCGGCGGCCTGCCTGGCCGGGCTGGGGTTGATCCAGGTACCGGCGGTGGGTGTGGCCGAGCATTTGCAGCGAGGCGAGCTGGTTTCGCTACTGGAAGACTGGCAGGCCCCGGCCATGCCGGTGTCACTGCTGTACGCCCGGCAACGGCACGTGCCGCGCCGGGTTCAAGCGTTCATGCAGTGGCTGGCGGCGGTGCTGGCGTCGCAGGTCGACCCTGCACCAAGTGAACATTGAGCCAGGTGCCGGCCGCAGGTAAAGGCGTGCGGGGTAAGCACGAAAACCCTTGGCGAACGGCCTGCCACTTGCGTTAGGCTGCCGTTTGCGAGTTGCCCGGTAGAGGCGACCGATTCCGCCAGGCGTGCGTATCTTTCGATTTCATTGCGAGGTTACGTCATGGCCATCACTTCCCAGGACATCTGCAACGCCGCCGACCAGCTCAAAGGTTTTGTCGGTTTTCATGGCAAGCGCGGCGTTCATATCGTGCGGTTTTCCGAGGACTCGTTCGGCATGGACGTGGCCGACGACAGCATTACCCCCTGCAGCGAGTTTGTCTGGCGTCCCGAGCAAGGGCAGCGCATGGCGCTTTGCCGTGAGCGGCTGGCGCTGCTGCTGGAGCAGCATGTGGATGACCGCCTGAACATTGCTGAGCCACTGCGCGCCTACCTGCGCCGCCGGGATCTGCCAGACATCGTGGCCGAACGCACCGTGCAGCAATAAACCCGGCCCTTGTAGGAGCAGCACAAGGCTGCTCCTACAAGGGCTTTGCAGTGCTATGGGATGTCTGGTGCAACAACGCCGCCACCCCGGCACTGTCCAGCGGCCGGCTCATGTAAAAGCCCTGCACCTCATGGCAGCGGTCTTTCTCCAGTGCCTTGAGCTGCTGTTCGCTCTCTACCCCCTCGGCAGTTACCGTCAACCCCATCGCCTCACCCAGGTTGATGATGGCCTGGACCACGGCGCGGTCTCTACCGCCGCTGCTGTTCAGGCCATTGATGAAGCGTTTGTCGATCTTGATGCTGTCGAACGGGTAGGTACGCAGATAACCCAGCGACGAGTAGCCGGTGCCGAAATCGTCCATATTCAGGCGCACGCCAAGCTCTTTGAGTGACAGCATGGTGCCTAGCGCGCCCTCGATGTCGTTGAGCATCACGTTTTCGGTAATTTCCAGTTCCAGGCGCTGGGCCGGGAAGCTGGTGTCCAGCAGGACCTCGCGTACGTCGGCGACCACGTCGCTGCGCAGGAACTGCGCAGGCGACAGGTTCACCGAAACCAGAATGTCGGCGGGCCAGTCGTGGGCAGTGCGGCAGGCTTCGCGCAGCACCCAGCGGCCCAGCGCGACGATGATGTCGCTTTGCTCGGCCAGCGGGATGAAGGTATCCGGCCCCAGCAACCCTTCCTGTGGGTGTTGCCAGCGCAGCAAGGCTTCGACCGCGACGATGCGTCGGTCGCTGAGGCGGTAGCGTGGCTGGTAGTGCAGCTCGAACTCCTGGTTGCGCAATGCCCGGCGCAAGTCGTTTTCCAACTGGCGACGGTACTGGATCTGCTGGTTCATTTCGGCGGCGAAGTAGCGCCAGGTATTCTTGCCATCGGCCTTGGCCTGGTACAGGGCGATGTCGGCGCAGCGGATCAGTTCGCCGGCATCGAAACCCTGGGTGCGGGTCTGTGCCACGCCGATACTGACGCCGACGTGCAGCAGTTGGCTGTCGAAGGTGATGGGGTGCTGCAGCAGGTCGATCAGGCGTGCGCAGAAGCGGTCGACTTCGCTGCGGTTGTCCATGCCGCTGAGGACCAGAATGAACTCGTCGCCACCCAGGCGTGCGACCAGGTCGCCATCGCGGGTGGTGTCGCGCAGGCGCGTCGCCACTTCCTGCAGCACGGCATCCCCGGCGGCATGGCCGAGGGAGTCGTTGATCGGCTTGAAGTTGTCCAGATCCAGCAACAGCAGTGACAGTGGCGGCGAGTCATTGCCCCGCAGCAGGGCCTGCTCCAGGTGCCTGGCGAGCTTGTTGCGGTTGGCCAGCCCAGTGAGAGGGTCGTGCAGCGACAGGTGCTGGATGCGCGCGTGGGCGTCGACTTCGTCGGTGATGTCACTGGCGGTGCCACGAAAACCGATGGGTGTGTCGTCATGCCAGATGGCGCGGGCCGAAATCCTGCAGTAGCGGTTCTGGCCATTCTGGTCGCGGTAAGTACAGCGCAGGTTGGCCAGTTGCTCGGGGTCTGCGTTGGCCAGGGCGTCCAGCCAGGGTGAGAGCGGGGTGGTATCGCAGGCCAGCAACTGGTTGAGCGGGTGCCCCAGCCAATCGTCCACCGCGTAGCCGGTAACATTGGCAAAGCGCTGTGACAGGTATGTCAGGCGCTGTTGCCGGTCAGTTTCCCAGATCCAGTCGGATGCCGACTCGGCCACTGCGCGAAAACGCTGTTCGCTAGCCTCCAGGGCCTGGTTGCTCTGCTGCAAGTGCGAAAGCGTCAGGCCGATCGCCCGCGAGCTGCGCAAGGTCAGGCGGAACAGGTAAAGCATGATCAGGCCAAGTATCAGCAGCGCGCTCAACAGGGCTGGCATTACCGCCCACAGCAATTGGTGCCCCGGCAGTGGGCTGCTCCAGGACAGGTGATAGCCGGTGTCACCCAGGTCGATACGCAGGTGGTCATGCTGCTGCATATCTTCCTTTTCCACATGCATGCGGGTCAGCCCGGCACCTTTGCCCAGTTGTGCCAGTTTTTCTTCGGTCAACTGGTCGACGAACAGCATCACGGGTGCCTGGCTTACCTCACTGTCGGTGACGTCGCGGTCCGGGCGTATGGCTGCGGCACTGAGTACCGCCGGCCAGCCATTGAACAGCACGAAACGGGTTATCTGCTCGCGGGGAATTGCGGCTGCACGGGCCTGGTCGAGGATCGGCTGGAGCGTTGCGTCTATATAGGTGTTGGCGCCTGCCTGGGTGGGCTGGCCTTTGAACAAGGCGTAGGTGGTACGGTCGTTTTCCACCACGAACACCCCTTCGTAGCCGCTGGCGCTGTACAACGATTCGCCTACATTCTTCTCCTCGTAGGCCCAATGCCAGTCGGCGTGGCCTGCCAGGTGCTCGAAGGCCGCATCCCATACGGCGTAGCTGGACAGAAACTGGCGTGAGGCCAGCAGACGCTGTTCCAGCGCCTGCGTCGCATGGAACGCGCTACGCTGGCGCTCCTGCTTGTCGAGCGTGGTCGCGATATTGAACAGGGCGCCGAGGATGACCAGGCAGGCCAGGCCGTACACTGTGCTGAAACCGGCAATCAGGTGGCGCACCTGAAAGCGCGGCGTAGGGCTTGCGGGTGGAAGGTTGGCGGTCCTGGCCATGCGCGAGCAGCTCCTTCAAGCAGCCTCCCGCCGGGCAGTCAGGCAGGGGGTTCAATCAGGATAGGCCAGCCTGAGCGTGGCAGCCTCGCTGCGGGCAAAATTGACTTGGTCACGGCCTGCGTGCTTGGCGGTGTACAGTGCCTTGTCCGCCTGTTCCAGCCAGTGTTCCGGTGATTGCAGGCCAGCCTGGAATGCTGACAGGCCGATGCTGAGGCTGATGCGCAGGTGCGGCAACTGCGGATTACGGTAGTTGGCGACACGTTCGCGCAGGCGCTCCATGGCTTGGCAGGCCTGGGCTTGGCTTGTGTCCGGCAGGATCACGCAAAACTCGTCTCCGCCGTACCGCCCGGCCTGGTCGCCCTCGCGCAAATTTCGCCGAAGTTCGGCACTGAGCTGACGCAGTACACAATCGCCGACCACGTGGCCGAAGGTGTCGTTGATAGTCTTGAAATGGTCGATGTCGATCAGGGCTATGACCGCCTGCCCCTGTTGTTGTCTACAGGCCTGGAACTTCAGCAGCAGCAGGTCTTTCCAGGCACCATGGTTGAGCAGGCCGGTCAGGCTGTCGGTCAGGCTGAGCGCGCTCAGCCGGCGTTTGTGGTCGGCCAGCTTGATCGCCAGCTGGTAGCACACCCAGCCCAGGGCAAGCGGGTACAGCGTCAGCATAGGGAGGCAAGCATAAACTTGCAGGGGCGTTGCATGCAGCTGCAGGCCGGGGCCGAGGACCAGAACGGCGGCAAGCATGCCGGCCAGTTGGGCCATTGCCCCGCGCACGACCAGCCGCTTGCCCCCGGCAGCAACGTTGTTCATGGTCATCATCGATAGCACGGTCACGCTCGGCAAGGGATTGAAGTGCATGGCGGCGGTCCAGAATCCGCCCATCAGTGAATCAAGCAGCAAGTTGCGCTGTTCCGCCTGGTAAGGGGCTGGCGAGCGGGTGGCCCAAAAGTAAGCCACGTGCGGCCACAGCAGCCCGTTGACCAGCATCAGCCCCCATATCCACGCAGGCGGGGCCAGCGGCGCCATGCCAGCCATGACGCTGAGCAGGCCAATGCCCATGCCTATAATGCGCGGCAGGTAGATGCGCTTGACGAATGAAAGGCCTTTGCCGCTGCTGTTTTCCATCATGTTGTCATTCTTCTGCCGGTATACCGTTTATCGCATAACTCACGTGAATATTGTTGAACACTGTTTCATCGGCGAAAAATGACCTTGCAAGCCAATTCACGGTAGATCCGATCCCCGGCAGGTAGCACGAAGGCTTTTCTGTTGCTTGGGGTATTGCAGGCACATGCTGCCGGCGCAGATTCTGCGAGTCCGGCAGCGGCACGCCAAGCTTCAATGCTTGTCGTCCCTGCTGCGCGCTGGCCTGGCTTCGTGGTCTTTCAATAATTGCGAGGGCGGCTTGCCGCTGTCACTGCGTACCTGAGCATGGCTGATCAGGCCGAAGATCAAGCTGCCACCAATAATATTGCCGGCCAGGGTAGGCAAGGCGAATTGCAGCAAGAAACTGCGCCAGGTCTCGTCGCCGGCCCAGACCAGATAAGACACCTCGACTGAACCCACTACTATATGGGTGAAGTCGCCAAGGGCCATCAGGTAGGTGATCAGCAGGATGATCCAGATCTTGGCGTGCTCCATGGATGGAATCATCCAGACCATGGTGGCGATCATCCAGCCCGAGACGATGCCTTTGGCAAACATCTGGCTGATGTCGTTCTTCATGACCTTGCGGCCGATCTCGAGGAAGGCCACATCCGTCTTGCTGTCAAAGATCGGCAGCTCCAGCATCACCCAGGCAACCAGTAGGGTACCGGCCAGGTTGCCGAGCAACACCACGCCCCACAGGCGCAACAGGCGGCCGAAGTTGGCCAGGGTCGGGGAGGTCATCACTGGCAGCACGGCGGTGAGGGTGTTTTCGGTAAACAGTTGCTGGCGTGCCAGGATAACAGCGAGAAAACCGGCGCTGTAGCCGATGCTGGCAATCACCTGCGCACTGTCACCGTCCGGCAGGCGGGCGTAAAACAGCCCCATGGCCATCATCGACAGCCCCATGGACAAGCCGGCGGCCAGCGCCGACCACCACAGCGCGGCGAGCGTACGCTCCAGCTCCTGGTCGCCCTGGTAGCGGATGATCTCGTGCAGCACTGCCGCCCGCGGCGGCTGGTTGTGGCTGACTTCCTGCTCTTCATCTGCAGACAAGCCCGGGGTTTTCTCGTTTTGCGCATCGCTCATGGCCACTACGCTCCGTGGGGGGGGATTCATTACAGATCCGCTGCGCTTTCATTAGTTGCGAGGTGGGTACTAAACACGCTTGGAAAGTTTTTTAGATCAAGGTGTTGACTCTAATTTCAAAGCGCGTATTATTCGCCTCCTCGCAGCGACAAACGCTTCGAGGCAAGCGGTAAGTGTTTGAAGTTGTTAGCTTTCGAAAGAAAGTGGATGTAAAAAACTTCAAAATAAACGCTTGACAGACTCTGAGGAAAGCGTAGAATGCGCGCCTCGGTTGAGACGAAAAGCTCTTAACCAAACGCTCTTTAACAAATCGAAT
>NZ_JBNRIK010000049.1:0-15579 GCF_053557975.1 Pseudomonas sp. XP2 | reverse complement strand
CTGCGGTCAGAGTGGTCTTACCGTGGTCAACGTGGCCGATAGTGCCGACGTTAACGTGGGGAAGGGAACGATCAAATTTTTCTTTAGCCACGACAGTGAACCTCTTGCCTAAAGGGGATTAGCCTTGTTTTTTAACGAGTGCTTCGACGATGTTCGACGGAGCTTCGGCGTATTTGGAGAATTCCATGGAGTAGCTTGCGCGACCCTGAGACATGGAACGAACGTCGGTTGCGTAACCGAACATCTCTCCGAGCGGTACTTCAGCGCGGACGACACGGCCAGAGACCGATTCATCCATACCCTGGACCAGACCACGACGACGGTTCAGGTCACCCATCACGTCACCCAGGTAGTCTTCCGGGGTTACAACTTCAACCTTCATGATCGGCTCGAGAACCACGCCACCGCCCTTCTGGGCCAGTTGCTTGGTCGCCATCGAAGCGGCGATTTTGAACGCCATTTCGTTGGAGTCGACGTCGTGATACGAACCATCGAATACCGCGGCCTTCAGGCCGATCAGAGGATAGCCGGCAACAACGCCGTTCTTCATCTGCTCTTCGATACCCTTCTGGATCGGGGCGATGAATTCCTTAGGAATCACACCACCAACGACTTCGTTGGAGAACACCAGACCTTCGGTGATGTTGCCTTTTTCGTCCTGATCCGGCTCCGAGAAACGGATCCAGCAGTGACCGAACTGACCACGACCGCCCGACTGACGAACGAACTTGCCTTCGATCTCGACGTTGGACTTGGTGATCTTCTCGCGGTACGAAACCTGCGGCTTGCCGATGTTGGCTTCGACGTTGAACTCGCGCTTCATGCGGTCAACGAGGATGTCCAGGTGCAGCTCACCCATACCCGAGATGATGGTCTGGCCAGTCTCTTCGTCGGTCTTGACGCGGAACGACGGGTCTTCCTGGGCCAGCTTGCCCAGTGCAATACCCATCTTCTCCTGGTCAGCCTTGGTTTTCGGCTCTACGGAGAGCGAAATGACCGGCTCAGGGAAGTCCATACGCTCAAGGATGATTGGCTTGTCGGCGTTGCACAGGGTTTCGCCCGTGGTCACGTCCTTCATGCCGATCAGTGCAGCGATGTCGCCAGCGCGCACTTCCTTGATTTCTTCACGCTGGTTGGCGTGCATCTGCACCATACGACCAACGCGCTCTTTCTTGCCCTTGACCGAGTTGATGACGGAGTCACCGGAGGTCAGAACACCCGAGTAGACGCGAACGAAGGTCAGAGTACCCACGAACGGGTCAGTCGCGATCTTGAACGCCAGAGCCGAGAACGGCTCGTCGTCGTCAGCGTGACGCACGTCTTTACGAACAGCCGGATCTTCTTTGTCCAGTTCCTTGTCATCCGGGTTGATACCCTGGATCGCAGGAATCTCGGTCGGAGCTGGCAGGTAGTCGATGACGGCGTCGAGAACCAGGGGAACACCCTTGTTCTTGAACGACGAACCGCAGACAGCCGGTACGATTTCGCTGGCCAGGGTGCGCGCGCGCAGACCGGCTTTGATCTCTTCGACGGTCAGCTCTTCGCCTTCCAGGTACTTGTTCATCAGCTCTTCGCTGGACTCGGCAGCCGCTTCAACCATGTTGGAGCGCCACTCTTGAGCCAGCTCCAGCATATCGGCAGGAATTTCTTCCTCGCGATAAGTGGTGCCTTTGTCGTCGTCGTTCCAGTAGATAGCCTTCATCTTGATCAGGTCAACCTGACCCTGGAAGTTATCTTCCGAACCGATGGCCAGCTGAACAGGAACCGGGGTGTGACCCAGACGGTTCTTGATCTGACCTACGACGCGCAGGAAGTTTGCACCGGCACGGTCCATCTTGTTCACGTAGACAACACGTGGAACGCCGTACTTGTTGGCCTGACGCCATACGGTTTCGGACTGAGGCTCAACGCCGGAGGTACCGCAGAACACAACGACAGCGCCGTCGAGTACGCGCAGCGAACGCTCTACTTCAATAGTGAAGTCAACGTGGCCAGGGGTATCGATGACGTTTACACGGTAGTTGTCATACTGACCAACAGAGCCTTTCCAGAAGGTGGTAACGGCAGCGGAGGTAATGGTGATACCCCGCTCCTGCTCCTGCACCATCCAGTCGGTGGTCGCGGCGCCATCATGCACCTCGCCCATCTTGTGGCTCAGACCTGTGTAGAACAGGATCCGCTCGGTAGTGGTGGTCTTGCCCGCGTCAACGTGGGCACAGATACCAATGTTACGATAGCGGTTAATTGCTGTAGTACGAGCCATAAAGCCCTCGCAAAATGATTGATGCTTGAATTAGAAGCGGTAGTGCGAGAACGCTTTGTTGGCTTCAGCCATACGGTGAACGTCTTCACGCTTCTTGACTGCAGCACCTTTGCCTTCAGCAGCATCCAGCAGCTCGCCAGCCAGGCGCAGAGCCATCGACTTCTCGCCACGCTTGCGGGCGTAGTCTACGAGCCAGCGCATTGCCAGAGCATTACGACGGGATGGACGAACTTCAACCGGGACCTGGTAAGTGGCACCGCCGACACGGCGGGACTTTACTTCGACCAGCGGAGCGATGGCGTCGAGAGCTTTCTCGAAGATTTCCAGGGGGTCGCTGTTCTTGCGTGCTTTGACGGTATCCAGGGCACCGTAAACGATGCGCTCGGCTACAGCCTTCTTGCCGCTTTCCATCACGTGGTTCATGAACTTGGCGAGGATTTGGGATCCGTATTTAGGATCGTCCAGAATCTCACGTTTTGCTGCTACACGACGTCTTGGCATGATAAGCCCTCAAACGGTCTTCAGGTTAGCCCGGGACGTGGGTCTTCGACCCCTGCCCGACCTTACTCTTATCGACTCAAAAAAATGGATATGTGCAAACGGCCGATTACTTCGGACGCTTGGTACCGTACTTCGAACGACCCTGGTTACGGCCTTTGACGCCCGAAGTATCCAGAGAGCCGCGAACGGTGTGGTAACGAACACCTGGCAAGTCTTTTACACGGCCGCCACGGATCAGGACGACGCTGTGCTCTTGCAGGTTGTGGCCTTCACCGCCGATGTACGAGGAAACCTCGAAACCGTTGGTCAGACGCACACGGCATACTTTACGCAGTGCCGAGTTAGGTTTTTTCGGCGTGGTGGTGTACACACGGGTGCACACGCCACGACGTTGCGGGCAGTTCTGCAGCGCAGGAACGTCGGACTTCTCGACCGAACGCTTACGCGGCTGACGTACCAGCTGGTTGATAGTTGCCATCTACTAGCTCCACTGATTGTCTTGCGACTCTATTGTCTTGCAAGAAAGCCAAAAATTGGCGAGACGGAGCCTCACCAAATTTAAGGGTACAAAAGTCTACGGAGGATCTTGCACCCAGTCAAGACAAGGCCCCGGCCCTCCTCGCCCGATCATCGGCAACATTTCATGTCGCCGATGGTCGATCGAAGCTTGCCGGGGCCCTGCCCTGTACTTAGTTACCGCTGGAATTCAGCGCTTCGGTCAGTGCGGCTTCCACCTCACTGGCGCTTACACGCAGCGGTTTGTCGGCTTCACGGCGACGCTTGCGCTCGCTGTGGTAGGCCAGACCGGTACCGGCCGGGATCAGACGACCCACGACCACGTTCTCTTTCAGGCCGCGCAGGTAATCGCGCTTGCCGGTTACCGCCGCTTCGGTCAGTACGCGGGTGGTTTCCTGGAAGGAAGCCGCGGAGATGAACGATTCGGTCGACAGCGACGCCTTGGTGATACCCAACAACACGCGGGTGAACTTCGAGATGAACTTGTCTTCGCTGGCGAGACGCTCGTTCTCGACCAGTACGTGAGTCAGTTCCATCTGGTCGCCCTTGATGAAGCTGGAATCGCCCGACTCGGAGATCTCGACCTTGCGCAGCATCTGACGCAGGATGGTCTCGATGTGCTTGTCGTTGATCTTCACGCCTTGCAGACGGTAAACGTCCTGGATCTCGTTGACGATGTACTTCGCCAGCGCGCTCACACCCAGCAGACGCAGGATGTCGTGCGGATCGCTCGGGCCGTCGGAGATAACTTCGCCGCGGTTTACCTGTTCACCTTCGAAGACGTTCAGGTGGCGCCACTTCGGAATCAGCTCTTCGTACGGATCGCTGCCGTCGGTCGGCGTGATGACCAGGCGACGCTTGCCCTTGGTCTCTTTACCGAACGCGATGGTGCCGCTGACTTCAGCCAGAATCGAGGCTTCTTTCGGACGACGCGCTTCGAACAAGTCAGCTACGCGTGGCAGACCACCGGTGATGTCACGGGTCTTCGACGTTTCTTGCGGGATACGCGCGATAACGTCACCAACACCAATCTGGGCACCGTCAGCAACACCAACCAAGGCGTTGGCTGGCAGGAAGTACTGCGCCGGTACATCGGTACCTGGCAGGTACAGGTCCTTGCCATTGGCGTCGACCATCTTGATTGCCGGACGGATTTCCTTGCCTGCGGCAGGGCGATCCTTGACGTCCAGTACTTCAATGTTGGTCAGGCCGGTCAGTTCGTCGGTCTGGCGCTTGATGGTGATGTTTTCTTCCATGCCCACGAAGGTCACGGTACCTTTCAGCTCGGTAACGATCGGGTGGGTGTGCGGGTCCCACTTGGCGACGATGGCGCCAGCTTCGACCTTCTCACCTTCCTTGACCGAAATTACCGCACCGTAAGGCAGCTTGTAACGCTCACGCTCACGACCGAATTCGTCAGCAATGGCCAGCTCGCCAGAACGCGACACAGCAACCAGGTTGCCATCGGCACGCACGACCTGCTTCAGGTTGTGCAGACGTACCATACCGCCGTTCTTCACCTGGACGCTGTCGGCAGCCGAAGTACGGCTCGCAGCACCACCGATGTGGAACGTACGCATGGTCAGCTGGGTACCCGGCTCACCGATCGACTGAGCAGCGATAACGCCGACAGCTTCACCGATGTTCACCTGGTGACCACGCGCCAGGTCACGACCGTAGCACTTGGCGCAGATGCCGTAGCGGGTTTCGCAGTTGATTGGCGAACGCACGATAACTTCGTCGATGCTGTTCAGCTCGATGAACTCGACCCACTGCTCGTCTACCAGCGTACCGGCCGGAACGATGACGTCCTCGGTGCCTGGCTTGAACACGTCACGGGCAATGACACGGCCCAGTACACGCTCACCCAGCGGCTCTACAACGTCACCGCCTTCAATGTGCGGAGTCATCAGCAAGCCATGGTCGGTACCGCAATCGATCTCGGTTACAACCAGGTCTTGCGCAACGTCTACCAGACGACGGGTCAGGTAACCGGAGTTCGCAGTCTTCAACGCGGTATCCGCCAGACCTTTACGAGCACCGTGAGTCGAGATGAAGTACTGGAGTACGCTCAGACCTTCACGGAAGTTCGCAGTGATCGGCGTCTCGATGATCGAGCCGTCCGGCTTGGCCATCAGGCCACGCATACCGGCCAGCTGACGGATCTGGGCTGCGGAACCCCGCGCACCAGAGTCAGCCATCATGTACATCGAGTTGAAGGACTCTTGCTCGACTTCTTTGCCTTCGCGGTCGATGACCTTCTCTTTCGAGAGGTTGGCCATCATCGCCTTGGACACTTCGTCGTTCGCCTTCGACCACAAGTCGATGACCTTGTTGTACTTCTCGCCCTGGGTTACCAGGCCGGAGGCGTACTGGCTTTCGATTTCCTTCACTTCATCGGTAGCGCTGTTGATGATGCGCGCTTTCTCATCAGGGATGACAAAGTCGTTCACACCAATGGACACGCCAGAGATGGTGGAGTAAGCGAAACCGGTGTACATCAGCTGGTCAGCGAAGATAACGGTCTCTTTCAGACCAACCACGCGGTAGCACTGGTTGATCAGCTTGGAGATCGCCTTCTTCTTCATCGGCTGGTTGACCACGTCGTACGGCAGGCCTGCCGGTACAACCTGGAACAGCAGCGCACGGCCGACCGTGGTGTCGACAATACGGGTGTTCTTGGTAACGCTGCCGTCGCGATCTTTCACGGTTTCGTTGATACGAACCTTGATTTTCGCGTGCAGCGCAGCTTCGCCGGCGCGGAATACGCGGTCGACTTCCTGCAGGTCGGCAAATACGCGACCTTCGCCCTTGGCGTTGATGGCTTCACGGGTCATGTAATACAGACCCAGTACCACGTCCTGCGACGGTACGATGATTGGCTCACCGTTGGCTGGCGACAGGATGTTGTTGGTCGACATCATCAGCGCGCGCGCTTCGAGCTGGGCTTCCAGCGTCAGCGGCACGTGAACGGCCATCTGGTCACCGTCGAAGTCGGCGTTGTACGCGGCACAGACCAGCGGGTGCAGCTGGATAGCCTTACCTTCGATCAGAACCGGTTCAAAAGCCTGGATACCCAGACGGTGCAGGGTCGGTGCACGGTTGAGCAGTACGGGGTGTTCGCGAATCACTTCGGCGAGAACGTCCCACACCTCTGGCAGCTCGCGCTCGACCATCTTCTTGGCAGCCTTGATGGTGGTCGCCAGACCACGCATTTCCAGCTTGCCGAAAATGAACGGTTTGAACAGCTCGAGGGCCATCTTCTTCGGCAGACCGCACTGGTGCAGACGCAGGGTCGGGCCTACGGTAATTACCGAACGGCCAGAGTAGTCCACACGCTTACCGAGCAAGTTCTGACGGAAGCGACCTTGCTTACCTTTGATCATGTCAGCCAGCGACTTCAGCGGACGCTTGTTCGAGCCAGTGATGGCGCGACCGCGACGGCCGTTGTCCAGCAGGGCGTCGACCGCCTCCTGCAGCATGCGCTTTTCGTTGCGCACGATGATGTCTGGCGCCGACAGATCCAGCAGGCGCTTCAGACGGTTGTTACGGTTGATCACCCGACGATACAGGTCGTTCAGGTCGGAGGTCGCGAAGCGGCCGCCATCCAGCGGGACCAGCGGACGCAGGTCCGGTGGCAGTACTGGCAGGACGGTCAGGACCATCCACTCAGGCAGGTTGCCCGAGCCCTGGAAAGCTTCCATCAGCTTCAGGCGCTTGGACAGCTTCTTGATCTTGGTTTCCGAGTTGGTCTGCGGAATCTCTTCGCGCAGGCGACCGATCTCGTGCTCCAGGTCGATAGCGTGCAGCAGTTCGCGGACAGCTTCGGCACCCATGCGGGCATCGAAATCGTCACCGAACTCTTCCAGCGCTTCGAAGTACTGCTCGTCGTTCAGCAGCTGGCCCTTTTCCAGGGTGGTCATGCCTGGGTCGATAACGACATAGCTCTCGAAGTAGAGCACGCGTTCGATATCACGCAGGGTCATGTCCATCAGCAGGCCGATACGGGACGGCAGCGACTTCAGGAACCAGATGTGGGCGACCGGCGAGGCCAGTTCGATGTGCGCCATGCGCTCACGACGAACCTTGGCCAGGGCAACTTCAACGCCGCACTTCTCGCAGATCACGCCGCGGTGCTTGAGGCGCTTGTACTTGCCGCACAGGCACTCGTAGTCCTTGACTGGGCCAAAGATCTTGGCGCAGAACAGGCCGTCACGCTCAGGTTTGAACGTACGGTAGTTGATGGTTTCCGGCTTCTTAACTTCACCGAACGACCACGAACGGATCATTTCAGGCGACGCCAGACCGATACGGATGGCGTCGAACTCTTCGACTTGACCCTGGTTTTTCAGCAAATTCAGTAGGTCTTTCAAGGCCTTTCCTCCTGGCGGAGCAGGGAGCGGGCATTACCTGCCCCACCCCCCTTCGCGTCACGTGTTATTCGGTTTCCAGATCGATATCGATACCGAGCGAACGGATCTCTTTGATCAACACGTTGAAGGACTCGGGCATGCCCGGCTCCATACGGTGATCGCCATCCACGATGTTCTTGTACATCTTGGTACGGCCGTTCACGTCGTCCGACTTCACTGTGAGCATTTCTTGCAGGGTGTATGCCGCGCCATATGCTTCCAGCGCCCACACTTCCATCTCCCCGAAACGCTGACCACCGAACTGCGCCTTACCACCCAGCGGCTGCTGGGTAACCAGGCTGTAGGAACCAGTGGAACGCGCGTGCATCTTGTCGTCCACCAAGTGGTTCAGCTTGAGCATGTACATGTAACCAACGGTCACCGGACGCTCGAACTTGTTGCCGGTGCGGCCATCGAACAGCACCATCTGGCCGCTCTCTGGCAGATCGGCCAGCTTCAGCATGGCCTTGATCTCGCTTTCCTTGGCACCATCGAAGACCGGAGTAGCCATCGGCACGCCCTTCTTCAAGTTGTGTGCCAGGGCCAGGATCTCTTCGTCGGTGAACTCGGCGAGGTTTTCCTGACGACCGCCGATCTCGTTGTAGACCTCGGTCAGGAATACGCGCAGCTCAGCAGCCTTGCGTTGCTCTTCGATCATGCGGTCGATCTTTTCGCCCAGGCCCTTGGCCGCGAGGCCCAGGTGGGTTTCGAGGATCTGACCAACGTTCATACGCGAAGGTACACCCAGCGGGTTCAGTACGACGTCGACCGGAGTACCGTTGGCATCGTGCGGCATGTCTTCAACCGGCATGATGACCGAGACAACACCCTTGTTACCGTGACGACCAGCCATCTTGTCACCCGGCTGGATGCGACGGCGAATTGCCAGGTAGACCTTGACGATCTTAAGTACGCCCGGAGCCAGGTCATCGCCCTGCTGCAGCTTGCGCTTCTTGTCTTCGAACTTGTCGTCCAGCAGACGGCGACGGTCGACGATGTACTGTTGAGCCTTTTCCAGCTGCTCATTCAGTGCATCTTCAGCCATGCGCAGTTTGAACCACTGGCCGTGCTCCAGACCGTCCAGCACTTCGTCGGTGACCACGGTGCCTTTCTTCAGGCCCGCGCCACCGTCGACCACCTGGCCGTTCAGGGCAGAACGCAGACGCTCGAAGGTTGCACCTTCGACGATGCGGAACTCTTCGTTGAGGTCCTTGCGAATCTCGTCCAGCTGCATCTTCTCGATGGCCAGAGCGCGGCTATCGCGCTCGACGCCATCACGGGTGAAGACCTGTACGTCAATGACAGTGCCCTTGGTGCCAGTTGGCACGCGCAAGGAGGTGTCTTTAACGTCGCTCGCCTTCTCACCGAAGATTGCGCGCAGCAGTTTTTCTTCCGGAGTCAGCTGGGTTTCGCCTTTTGGCGTGACCTTGCCAACCAGGATGTCACCAGCGCCGACTTCAGCACCCACGTAGACAATACCGGCTTCGTCCAGTTTGTTCAGTGCAGCTTCACCCACGTTCGGGATGTCCGCAGTGATTTCCTCTGGGCCAAGCTTGGTGTCACGCGCCACACAGGTCAGTTCCTGAATGTGGATGGTGGTGAAGCGATCTTCCTGGACCACACGCTCGGACAGGCAGATGGAGTCTTCGAAGTTGAAGCCGTTCCACGCCATGAACGCGATGCGCATGTTCTGACCCAGTGCCAGCTCACCCATGTCGGTGGACGGGCCGTCGGCCATGATGTCGCTACGCTGAACCTTGTCACCCTTGCTGACCAGCGGACGCTGGTTGATGCAGGTGTTCTGGTTCGAGCGGGTGTACTTGGTCAGGTTGTAGATATCTACACCTGCTTCGCCGGTTTCCACCTCGTCGTCGTTGACGCGAACAACGATACGGCTGGCGTCGACCGAGTCGATCACGCCACCACGGCGAGCAACCACGCAGACACCGGAGTCACGGGCAACGTTGCGCTCCATGCCGGTACCTACCAGCGGCTTGTCAGCACGCAGGGTCGGTACAGCCTGACGCTGCATGTTCGAACCCATCAACGCACGGTTGGCGTCGTCGTGCTCGAGGAACGGAATCAGCGACGCAGCAACGGAAACTACCTGCTTCGGCGAAACGTCCATCAGGGTGACGTCTTCCGGCGCCTTGACGGTGAATTCGTTCAGGTGACGAACAGCTACCAGCTCATCGATCAGTTGCTTCTTGTCGTTCATCGCGGCCGAAGCCTGGGCGATGACGTGATCCGCTTCTTCGATTGCCGACAGGAACACGATGTCGTCGCTGACAACGCCTTCCTTCACCACACGGTACGGGCTTTCCAGGAAGCCGTACTGGTTGGTGCGGGCATAGGCCGCCAGGGAGTTGATCAGACCGATGTTCGGACCTTCAGGGGTCTCGATCGGGCACACACGGCCGTAGTGAGTCGGGTGTACGTCACGGACTTCGAAGCCAGCACGCTCACGGGTCAGACCGCCCGGGCCGAGCGCAGAGACGCGGCGCTTGTGGGTGATCTCGGAGAGCGGGTTGTTCTGGTCCATGAACTGGGACAGCTGGCTGGAACCGAAGAACTCTTTCACCGCCGCCGCAACCGGCTTGGCGTTGATCAGGTCCTGCGGCATCAAGCCTTCGCTTTCCGCCATCGACAGACGTTCCTTGACCGCGCGCTCTACACGCACCAGGCCAACGCGGAACTGGTTCTCGGCCATCTCGCCGACGCAACGTACGCGACGGTTACCCAGGTGGTCGATGTCGTCGACGATGCCTTTGCCGTTACGGATATCGACCAGGGTCTTGAGGACCTCGACGATGTCTTCCTTGCTCAGCACGCCTGAACCTTCGATCTCGGTACGACCGATACGACGGTTGAACTTCATGCGGCCGACAGCAGACAGGTCGTAACGCTCGGCGCTGAAGAACAGGTTGTTGAACAGGGTCTCGGCGGCATCCTTGGTCGGCGGCTCGCCTGGACGCATCATGCGGTAGATCTCGACCAGGGCTTCCAGCTGGTTGCTGGTGGTGTCGATCTTCAGGGTGTCGGAGATGAACGGACCGCAATCAATGTCGTTGGTGTACAGGGTCTCGATACGGACGACCTGTGCCTTGGCGACTTTGATCAGCAGATCAGTGGTCAGCTCGGTATTGCACTCAGCCAGGATCTCGCCAGTAGCCGGGTGCACGATGGCCTTGGCAGTGGTGCGACCCAGGACGTATTCCATTGGAACGTCCAGCTGCTTGACGCCGGCCTTCTCGAGCTGGTTGATGTGGCGCGCAGTAATGCGGCGGCCCTGCTCGACAATGACCTTGCCGGTTTCGTCATGGATGTCCATGACCGCAACTTCACCACGCAGACGCTGCGGCACGAGTTCCAGGCTGAGTTTTTCGCCGGAAATGTGGAACACGTTGGTGGTGTAGAAGGTGTTCAGCACTTCTTCAGTGCTGTAACCCAGGGCGCGCAACAGCACCGACGCCGGCAGTTTGCGGCGACGGTCGATACGTACGAACACGCAGTCTTTCGGGTCGAACTCGAAGTCCAGCCAGGAACCGCGGTAAGGGATGATGCGAGCGGAGTACAGCAGCTTGCCGGAGCTGTGAGTCTTGCCACGGTCGTGGTCGAAGAACACACCAGGCGAACGGTGCAGCTGGGAAACGATCACACGCTCGGTACCGTTGATAACGAAGGTACCGTTCTCAGTCATCAGGGGGATTTCACCCATGTAGACTTCTTGCTCTTTGATGTCCTTGATCGCTTTGTTCGACGATTCCTTGTCGAAGATGATCAGGCGCACCTTGACCCGCAGTGGGACCGCGAAGGTCACGCCACGCAGGACACATTCCTTCACATCGAAGGCAGGCTCGCCCAGGCGATAGCCTACATACTCCAGGGCAGCATTGCCGGAGTAGCTGATGATCGGGAATACCGATTTGAAGGCCGCGTGCAGGCCGACGTCGCGGAACTGATCCTTGGATGCTCCCGCTTGCAGGAATTCGCGATACGAATCCAGCTGGATGGCCAGGAGGTAAGGCACATCCATGACGTCCGGCAACTTGCTAAAGTCCTTGCGGATACGTTTTTTCTCAGTGTATGAGTAAGCCATCAGCGTTCCCCAGCTTGGTCACCTGCTTGTTTGGCTTCTCCCGGCGGGAGCAGCCAGAAAATCGTGCAAACCCCTTGGTTTGCGCCACCCACGTGGGTGTCTTGCAGCTTGTTATCGGGGCCGGCTTGACCGACCGCCAATAACGGAAAAAGGCCGGTGGCATAAGCCACCAGCCATCAGCCTTGTGCTCAACGCTCAGGCTGGCATCGCAAAGTCGAAATTACTTCAGCTCGACTTTAGCGCCTGCTTCTTCCAGCTTCTTCTTAGCGTCTTCAGCGGCTTCTTTCGAAACGCCTTCAGCTACAACCTGAGGAGCGCCATCGACTTTCTCTTTGGCTTCTTTCAGGCCCAGACCGGTCAGCTCGCGAACGGCTTTAATCACGTTCACTTTCTTCTCGCCGGCTTCAACCAGAACAACGTTGAACTCGGTCTGCTCTTCAACAACAGCGGCAGCAGCAGCTGGGCCAGCAGCGGCAACAGCAGCGGTCACGCCGAAGGTTTCTTCCATTGCTTTGATCAGCTCAACAACTTCCAGAACGGTTTTCTGGCCGATTGCTTCGATGATTTGCTCGTTAGTCAGGGACATGACTTAAATCCTGTATTGGGGTGAAGGCCTACGCAGCCATCAAATTAAACAAATGATTTTGAAAGAGTTCGCGTGCCTTAGGCAGCGGTAGCTTCTTTCTGGTCGCGAATGGCTGCCAGAGTACGAGCCAGCTTGCTGGTGGCGCCTTGAATAACGCTCATCAGTCGTGCAATAGCTTCGTCGCGGGTCGGCAGGGTAGCCAACACGTCGATCTGGTTCGCTGCAATGAAATTGCCGTCAAACGCAGCTGCCTTGATCTCGAACTTGTCCTGACCCTTGGCGAACTCTTTGAACAGACGAGCAGCAGCGCCCGGGTGTTCGTTGGAGAAAGCAATCAGGGTCGGGCCTTTGAACGCGTCGTTGAGGACCGAAAACTCGGTGCCTTCAACAGCGCGCTTGAGCAGGGTGTTACGTACGACACGTACGTAAACGCCAGCCTCGCGGGCCTCTTTACGGAGTCCGGTCATTGCGCTTACAGTCACACCACGGGCATCAGCCACAACAGCGGACAGAGCGACTTTGGCAGCCTCGTTGACTTCAGCGACGATGGCCTTCTTGTCTTCGAGTTTAATTGCCACGGGTTTACTCCTGGTTTTTACCGTTTCATCTGGCCGAAGCCGGATGTCGTTTTGGTGTCTGATTCGGTAACGAATCGGGAGCACCATCTGCGTGGGCTGGTGTTTTAAGGCTTGCGCCACCTACGGTCTTGGATAGCCCCCGCCAGGCAGGGACCCCAATTTTTGCTGGCGGCGAGACGAATCGCACCGCCATGTTCTTACACGTTCAGCGAGCTCTGATCGATGACCAGACCTGGGCCCATGGTGGTGCTCAGGGTAACGCGCTTGACGTAGATACCTTTCGACGAAGCTGGTTTGATACGCTTCAGATCAGCGATCAGGGCTTCAACGTTTTCCTTCAGCTTGCCAGCTTCAAAGCCGACCTTGCCAACGGAGGTGTGGATAATACCGTTTTTGTCGGTACGGTAGCGAACCTGACCAGCCTTGGCGTTTTTCACGGCAGTGGCTACGTCTGGGCTAACGGTACCAACTTTCGGGTTAGGCATCAGGCCGCGAGGACCCAGAACCTGACCCAGCTGACCTACAACGCGCATGGCATCAGGCGATGCGATGACGACGTCATAGTTCAGATCGCCGGCTTTCATTTCGGCAGCCAGATCGTCCATACCTACGCGGTCAGCGCCGGCAGCCAGAGCGGCTTCAGCAGCTGGACCCTGGGTGAAGACAGCAACGCGAACGGTCTTGCCAGTGCCGTGTGGCAGCACAGTAGCGCTACGAACGACCTGGTCGGATTTACGCGGGTCAACACCGAGGTTAACGGCGATGTCGTAGGACTCGACGAACTTGGCAGCAGGCAGCGAGGCCAGCAGAGTTGCCGCTTCTTCGAAGTTGTAGGCCTTGCCTGCTTCGATTTTTTCGGCGATTGCCTTTTGGCGTTTGGTCAGCTTAGCCATTACACACCCTCCACGTTCAGGCCCATGCTGCGGGCAGAGCCAGCGATGGTGCGTACAGCAGCGTCCAGGTCAGCAGCGGTCAGATCAGCCTGTTTTGCCTTGGCGATATCTTCCAGCTGAGCACGGGTAACGGTACCGACTTTAACGGTGTTCGGACGAGCCGAACCACTGGTCAGGCCAGCAGCTTTCTTCAGCAGAACCGAGGCAGGGGTGCTCTTGGTCTCGAAGGTGAAGCTACGGTCGCTGTAGACAGTGATGATCACAGGAGTCGGCAGGCCGGCTTCTTGACCCTGGGTACGGGCGTTGAAGGCCTTGCAGAATTCCATGATGTTCACACCGTGTTGGCCCAGTGCTGGACCAACGGGTGGGCTTGGGTTGGCCTGGCCGGCCTTAACTTGCAGCTTGATGTAAGCCTGAATCTTCTTAGCCATGAGCTACTCCAAAATCGGGTACGAACGCCTGATGGCTCCCCGGATGACTTGCGTTTTATCCCAGTGACGACAAAACCCCGCAACACACAGGGCTGCGGGGTTTGGGATGCTTCGTCCGCCTAGACCTTTTCGACCTGGCTGAACTCGAGCTCCACCGGAGTAGAGCGACCGAAAATGAGCACCGCCACCTGGAGGCGACTCTTTTCGTAGTTAACCTCTTCGACACTACCATTGAAGTCAGCGAACGGACCGTCAATTACACGAACCACTTCACCTGGCTCGAACAGTGTCTTCGGCTTCGGCTTGTCGCTACCGTCAGCAACGCGACGCAGGATAGCTTCAGCTTCTTTATCGGTGATCGGTGCAGGCTTGTCTGCGGTACCGCCAATAAAGCCCATCACACGCGGGGTGTCCTTGACCAAGTGCCAAGTCCCTTCGTTCATCTCCATCTGGACCAGTACATAGCCAGGGAAGAATTTACGCTCACTCTTGCGCTTCTGGCCGTTGCGCATTTCGACGACTTCTTCGGTCGGAACCAAGATCTCGCCGAAACCGTCTTCCATGCCAGCCAGCTTGACGCGCTCAATCAGGGAGCGCATTACATGCTTCTCGTAACCCGAGTAAGCATGCACAACATACCAACGCTTAGCCACGGGACACCTTTAGCCAACGATCAGGGAGACCGCCCAGCCGAGCAGGGAATCAAGACCCCACAGCAGCAGTGCCATAACCAGCACGACAGCCACGACAATCAGCGTGGTCTGGGTGGTTTCCTGGCGGGTCGGCCACACGACTTTACGGATTTCGGTACGAGCTTCCTTCGCCAACGCAAAGAACGACTTGCCCTTCGCAGTCTGCAGAGCTACAAAGCCTGCGACAGCAGCCAGGACGAGAAGTGCGAGAACGCGATACAGGATCGGAGAGGCGGAGTAATATTGATTACCCACAACAGCTACAACCACCAAAGCAACTACAGCCAGCCACTTGAACAGATCAAAACGCGATTCTTGGGCTTCAGTTTTGGGAGTCATCAAGGAGGATCCTGTGAGAAGAAAGCCATCACACCGAAGTGAAATGGCAGGTCAGGAGGGAATCGAACCCCCAACCTACGGTTTTGGAGACCGTCGCTCTGCCAATTGAGCTACTGACCTGTAACGCTGTATCAGGCCGGCCATTATACCGGCCTGATCAAGTAAATCAACTACTTATTCAATAATTTTTGCTACGACGCCGGCGCCGACGGTACGACCGCCTTCACGGATAGCGAAGCGCAGACCGTCTTCCATTGCGATGGTCTTGA
>NZ_JBNRIK010000048.1:5108-16993 GCF_053557975.1 Pseudomonas sp. XP2 | reverse complement strand
CGGGTAAACCCGCTCCCACAGGTACTGCACCGCATTCGAACGCGGTGCAGTACCTGTGGGAGCGGGTTTACCCGCGAAAGGGCCGGTACAGGCACTGAAAACTCAAAGAGCCGGCGTGGATCGCCAGGTCACCTTAGCCGAGGTTTTCCATGATCTCGTCGGAAATCTGGGCATTGGAGTAGACGTTCTGCACGTCATCCAGGTCTTCGAGCATGTCGATCAGCTTGAGCACCTTTTCAGCACCGTCCTGGTCGAGCTCGGCGCTGGTGGTCGGCTGCATGACGATTTCCGCGTCCGCAGCCTTGAAACCCGCCTCTTCCAGGGCATTGCGCACGGCGTAGAAGCTGTTGAATGAAGTGAACACGTCGAACGAGCCGTCATCGTTGGCCACCACATCGTCGGCATCGGCTTCCATCGCCGCTTCCATCAACGCGTCTTCTTCCACACCCGGGGCAAAGCTGAGCTGGCCTTTGCGCTCGAACAGATAGGCCACCGAACCGTCAGTGCCCAGGTTGCCGCCACACTTGGTGAAGGCATGACGCACGGCGGCGGCGGTACGGTTGCGGTTGTCGGTCATGGCTTCGACCATGATCGCCACGCCACCCGGGCCATAACCTTCGTAGCTGAGCTCTTCGACGTTGTCGCTTTCATTGGTGCCAGCACCACGGGCCACGGCTCGGTCGATGATATCGCGGCTCATGTTGGCGCCCAGGGCCTTGTCCAGTGCCAGGCGCAGGCGCGGGTTGGATGCCGGGTCAGGGCCGCCCTGCTTGGCAGCGACCGTCAGTTCGCGGATCCACTTGGTGAAGACCTTGCCTCTCTTGGCATCCTGGCGCTCTTTGCGGTGCTTGATGTTCGCCCACTTGGAATGACCAGCCATAACGACTCCGAATCCTTTGAATCACAAACAGCCCCGCCCCTGTACGGGGCGGGACGGGAAAATACCTGCGCCGAAACGCAAAGGCGCATCCATGTGGATGCGCCCGGGACCGCTTACTCGACCTTGGTCTGTTCGCGCAGTCGAATGTGCAGCTCGCGCAGGGCCTTGGCGTCGACCAGGCCAGGGGCCTGGGTCATGACGCACGCGGCGCTCTGGGTTTTCGGGAAGGCGATCACTTCACGGATCGACTGGGCGCCGGTCATCAACATGACCAAGCGGTCCAGGCCGAAGGCCAGGCCACCGTGAGGTGGCGCACCGAACTTCAGGGCGTCGAGCAGGAAGCCGAACTTCTCTTCCTGTTCTGCTGCCTCGATGCCCAGCAGGCGGAATACTGCCTGCTGCATCTCTTTACGGTGGATACGGATCGAACCGCCGCCCAGCTCGGTGCCGTTCAGGACCATGTCGTAGGCACGCGACAGCGCGGTGGCCGGGTTGGCTTCGAGCTCTTCCGGCGTGCACTTCGGCGCGGTGAACGGGTGGTGCAGCGCGGTAAAGCTGCCGTCTTCGTTCTCTTCGAACATCGGGAAGTCGACGACCCACATCGGCGCCCACTCGCAGGTCAGCAGCTCGAAATCGTGACCCAGACGGATACGCAGGGCGCCCAGGGCTTCGCTGACCACCTTGAACTTGTCGGCACCGAAGAACACGATGTCGCCGTCTACAGCGCCAACGCGGTCGAGGATGTTGTTGAGGTTGGCCTCAGGGATGTTCTTGACGATAGGCGACTGCAGGCCTTCGACACCCTTGGCGCGCTCGTTGACCTTGATGTAGGCCAGGCCCTTGGCACCGTAGATGCCGACGAACTTGGTGTACTCGTCGATCTTGCTGCGCGGCATGCTGGCACCGCCTGGCAGGCGCAGAGCGGTCACGCGGCACTTCGGATCGTTGGCCGGGCCTGCGAACACCTTGAAGTCGACATCCTTCAGCTGGTCGGCAACGTCGACCAGTTCCAGCGGGTTACGCAGGTCTGGCTTGTCGGAACCGTAGCGGCGCATGGCCTCTTCGAAGGTCATGTGCGGGAATTCGCCGAATTCCAGGTCCAGCACTTCCTTGAACAGCTTGCGGATCATGCTCTCGGTCAGGCCCATGATCTCGCTTTCATCGAGGAAGCTGGTCTCGATGTCGATCTGGGTGAATTCCGGCTGGCGATCAGCACGCAGGTCTTCGTCACGGAAGCACTTGGCGATCTGGTAGTAGCGGTCAAAGCCGGCGACCATCAGCAGCTGCTTGAACAGCTGGGGCGACTGCGGCAGCGCGAAGAAGCTACCGGCGTGGGTACGGCTTGGCACCAGGTAGTCACGCGCACCTTCCGGAGTGGCACGGGTAAGGATCGGCGTTTCGACGTCGAGGAAGCCGTTGTCGTCCATGAAGCGACGGATGCTGCTGGTGATGCGCGAACGCAGGCGCAGCTTTTCAGCCATTTCCGGGCGACGCAGGTCGATGAAACGGTAGCGCAGGCGGGTTTCCTCGCCGACGTCGGAGAACTCGTTCAACGGGAACGGCGGGGTTTCCGCCTCGTTGAGCACGGTGAGCTGGTAGCCGAGGATCTCGATGGCACCGGAAGCCATGTTGGCATTCACTGCACCTTCAGGACGCTTGCGGACCTTGCCGGTGACCTGTACGACATACTCGCTGCGCACGCGGTCGGCGGCGGCGAAGGTTTCGGCGCGATCCGGGTCGAACACGACCTGGGCCATGCCTTCGCGGTCACGGATGTCGAGGAAGATCACCCCGCCGTGGTCGCGGCGACGATGGACCCAGCCGCAAAGGGTGACTTCCTGGCCGTCCAGGCTCTCGTTCAGTTGGCCGCAATAATGGCTGCGCATCATGATGGTGGTTTCGCTTCTCGTGATTCGTGTATTCGGTGGAGGCCTTGGCCGCCCAGAGGGCTAATACTGCAAGACCCGGTCACAGCATTCAACTCAGTCGGCTTTGTCGCCGCCTGCCAGATTCTTTTTCGCCCCGGTCTTGAAGTCGGTTTCGTACCAACCATTACCGCTCAGGCGGAAGCCTGGCACCGACAGCAGCTTCTTCAGCGCCGGCGCCTGGCAAGCCGGGCAATCGGTCAGCGGCGCGGCGCTGATCTTTTGCAGCACTTCCATGCGGTGCTCGCAGGACGCACATTGATAGTCATAAAGGGGCATGGGTGTCTCTCGTCAACCATAACGCTGGCTGCCAGGGCAGCAAAAAGCGGGATTATATATGGTTACCAAGCACTGCGCAGCCCGCCAGGCGATCAGCGCACACTTGGCGGGTCTTGCAGCCAGGCAACGCAGATTACCCGAATCAGCCCACTGAAGTTGCGCACTCCACCCTGGCGCAGGTGCACTTCGCGGTCCACGTAGGACAACACCGCACTGACCGAACAGCGGTTGGCGGCGGCGATGCGTTCCAGGATGCCCCAGTAGACGGCCTCCAGGCGCAGACAGGTGGAAAAACCGTTGAGCCGCACCGAACGCGACACCGGCTGCGTCTGCAACATATCGAAATCTGCCTTGAACGGATCAATGCACTGTTTTCCTGGCCAGCTTCCCTGACCAGCCACACGCTTGCTCGCTTGCATCATGCGCCCTACTTCCTCGTCACCGGTAACAGGTGACCAATGAAGCGCCGGGCGGCAGGTTTAAAGCAGCAGCAAAGTCTTCCCGCACAAACACTCGAGTCCTGAGCGCGAGGAAAACACTGTGGGAGCGGGCTTGCCCCGCGAACACCGGCAAAGCCGGTGCCATACACCGCGTGGCCTCATTCGCGGGACAAGCCCGCTCCCACAGGTTTTGTCACAGCGCTGGGGTATTTATTTCCCGTCGAGCAACACGCGCAGCATCCACGCGGTTTTTTCGTGAACCTGCATGCGCTGGGTCAGCAAGTCGGCGGTTGGCTCATCACTGACTTTGTCCACTACCGGGAAGATGCTACGGGCAGTTCGCACCACGGCCTCCTGGCCCTGGACCAGCTGGCGGATCATCTCGTCCGCCGGGGGTACGCCTTCCTCCTCCTTGATCGAGGAGTGCCGCGCATAAAATGCATACGACCCTGGCGCAGGGAAACCCAGTGCACGGATGCGCTCGGCAATCGAATCGACTGCCAGCGCCAACTCGTTGTACTGCTCTTCGAACATCAGGTGCAGGGTGCGGAACGACGGGCCGGTAACGTTCCAGTGAAAGTTATGGGTTTTCAGATACAGCACGTAGGTATCCGACAACAGGCGAGACAGCCCATCGACGATGGACTTGCGATCTTCTTCACTGATACCGATATCGATTGCCATTGAAGTTCCCCTTTCCATAAGGCTTGAGACTCAAGCGGACGCCGACCACTGTAGCAACACTTTACCCACACCGCCTGTGACATTGCGCAACACATCGCCCACTGAGGCCTGCGGTTTGAGTAGGCTTCGGCTTTGCTGTTAAATAGGCACCGTGCCACCCGTGCGGACTGTTATTGCCGGGTGCATAGGCTGGCTTGTCACGTGTTCGCGCTTTACACCTCATGCGCACCGTACTGCCCGCTCTTCCTGTGATCGGCCTTATCAACTGTGAGCCAACCCCATGTTCAAGATCGTCCATCTGGTGACGGGCGTGGCAGCCTTGCTGCTATCGCTCATACCCAGCCTGAAAACCGATGCGACACCCTTCCTGCAACAACCCGACGCGGTTTACCTTGCCCTGCTCGGCCTGCTCAACCTGGTCCTGGCGCCGGTCGTGCCGCTGTACTACCGCGGCGCCCGCCAGCAGTTGCAACACCTTGCCTGCGCCCTGCTGGTGGTGGCGGTGGTGCTGCAAACCCTGACGCTGCTGGCCCGCCCGGAAATGGGCAACCTTGCTGCGCTGGTCTGTGCGGCACTGGCTGTGGCCCTGCACCTGGCTGTGGGTTTTGCCCGCAGCCCGCGCAAGGCACGCAGCAGCCAGCATGCCGCCCAGGATGCTGGCAACCGTGATACCGGCACGGTGAAGTGGTTCAACACCTCGAAAGGCTTTGGTTTCATCTCCCGCGATTCGGGCGATGACATCTTTGTGCACTTTCGTGCCATACGCGGCGAAGGCCACCGCATCCTGGTCGAAGGCCAGCGCGTGGAGTTTTCGGTGATGCACCGGGACAAGGGCCTGCAGGCCGAAGACGTGGTTGCGGTAACACGCCGCTAACCTGTGCAGGAGCGGCCTGGCGCCGCTCCTGCCAGGGTTTCTGTTGCTTCAGGACATCAGTAATGAGGCGGCGGCGCCTCTTCCCCTTCGCTGCCGTACTGGCCGACCATCTCTTCATGACGCTTGATCAGCTCGGCCACCTGCAATTGCAGCCGCTCGATCACCCGCGCCTGCTCGACCATCACGTCATTCAGCGCCTGGATAGTGTCATCCTGAAACGCTTGCCGGGTTTCCAGTTCAACAATACGCAATTCCAGTGACATGTCAGGCCTCCTGGTAGCCAGCAAGTTGCAGCCCACGCAGGCGCTGGCGGATGGCCTGCAACTGGTCTTCGCTGTAAGCCACAGCAGGGCACTTGCCCCAAACCGGTGCCGGCCAGGCCGCGTCGTCCCGCTGGCGTACGATCACGTGCATGTGCAACTGGCTGACGACATTGCCCAGCGTGGCCACGTTCATCTTGGCGGCGCCGTAACTGGCCTTCAGCGCTTCAGCCAGAAGGGTGGTTTCCTGCCACAACTGGTGCTGCTCCGCCGCATCCAGCTCGAATACCTCGCTGATCCCGGCGCGCTTGGGTACCAGAATGAACCATGGGTAGTTGGCATCCTTGCTCAGCAGCAGTTGGCACAACGCAAACTCCCCAAGCACCAGGCAATCCTGCTGCAAACGCGAATCCAGGACGAACACGGCATATCTCCTTCAGAACCCGCTTCAAGCGGAAAACAGGCCTGCAAGGATACCTTGCACACTCCCGGTAACACAGCGCTACTTTTCGCACCAAAATGAAGCCGCTTGCGCACCACCACCACACTTGCCACCCCACAAATGACTCTGGTTTAACAAATAGCGGTAACACATTGACTTTCATGGCAGGTTTCTAAATTTTAATGATTCTCGACTCCAACACCCCCTCATTGTGCCTTCGACCCGTATTTACGGCACTTTCCGACCCTCGGTAGCAGGTTTTGTGAAAAATTCATGAACTGTTGCGAATTTTGAGCACGCTTGTTGCATTCCCTTCACGCCAAGTCGGCACGGCATCTGCAATGGCAGGTGTACGCGACAAATAACAACAGCGGCATTGGTTACCAGGGAGTTTCCCTAGCCGGAATCAGCACTTGCAGGTTCACCACGGCGAAAGGAACAACGCTGGCGTTTACACGCCCTATAAACCGGGGTGTGATTTGCGACATGGAAATACTTAAACGCGACACGGCAAAAAAGTTCCGTAAAGAGTCTTTATAGCCATATCGCCAACAACAGTCAGCGTGCTATACATTTTCGCCGACATAACAAGAAAGAGCTGCACCCTATAACTAAAACACTTGGGCGCGGCGGTACTCTTCCTAAAAACCAAAGGAGCAAATCACGATGCGCGTGATGAAGTGGAGCATGATCGCCCTGGCCGTTGCGGCAGGGACCTCGCAGTTGGCAATGGCCTCGGCACAAGACGAGTCCAAAGGTTTCCTTGAAGACAGCAAGCTGAACGTAAAAACCCGCATGCTGTACTTCAGCCGTGACTTCCGTAACAACGACAGCGGCAAGAGCCGCGTCGAAGAAACCGGCCTGGGCTTCCTGGGCACCTTCGAATCGGGCTTCACCCAGGGCACCGTAGGCTTCGGCGTTGACGCCATCGGCATGCTGGGCCTGAAACTGGACAGCGGCAAAGGCCGCGCCGGCACCGGCCTGTTCCCGACTGCCTCCGATGGCCGTTCGCAAGATGACTACTCCGAAGGCGGCGGTGCAGTAAAACTGCGCGTGTCCAATACCGTGCTGAAGTTCGGCGACCAGTTCACCGCCCTGCCGGTACTTGCCACCGACGACAGCCGACTGCTGCCAGAAGTTGCTGAAGGTGGCCTGATCACCAGCAACGAAATCGATGGCCTCACCCTGCACGCCGGTCACTTCACCGCCCTGAACGCCCAGGCCCAGACCTACCACGATAGCCTGCGCCTGACCGAGGCCAACGTCTTCGGTGGCACCTACGCCATCAACGACAACCTCAGCACCAGCGTCTACTACTCGCGCATTGAAGACCACTTCCGCAAGTGGTACGGCAACATCAACTGGGCGCTGCCGATCAGCGACAAGCAAGGCCTGGTGTTCGACTTCAACATCTATGACACCAAGTCAATCGGCGACAACCTGACCGGCGCCTTCGTCAGCAAGGCTGACGGCAGCAACGAACTGGACAACATTGCAGCCAGCCTCTCGGCCGCCTACAACATTGGCGCCCACACCTTCACCCTGGCTTACCAGAAGGTCAGCGGCGACGGCGACTACGCTTACGGCGTCGACGGTGGCGGCACCATCTTCCTGGCCAACTCCGTTGCCCGTTCCGACTTCAACGCCGAAGACGAGAAGTCCTGGCAGGCACGCTACGACCTGAACTTCGCCGAATACGGCGTACCTGGCCTGACCTTCATGACCCGCTATGTTCGCGGCTCGGGCGCCACTACCGAAAGCACCAACAACGGCAAGGAATGGGAACGCGACGTAGACGTCAAGTACGTACTGCAGAGCGGCCCGGCGAAAGACCTGAGCTTGCGCGTGCGTCAGGCCACCTACCGCTCCAGCGACGGCGTTTACTACGGTTCGAGCTCGATCGACGAACTGCGCCTGATCGTGGAATACCCGCTGAGCATCCTGTAAGCCTGGCTTGCAGTGCCCCGCACTTGAAAAGCCCGGCGATCTCGCCGGGCTTTTTCTTGGCTGACAAGCGCCCCGCCCTGGGGCATCCTGTACGCCTTCGTTTCGCCCCCGTACAATGCGGGGCTATTTCAACGTCTTAGGCAATCGACACGGCTAACCATGCGCACCAGTCAATATTTGCTCGCCACCCAGAAAGAAACCCCTGCCGACGCAGTGGTCATCAGCCATCAGCTCATGCTGCGTGCCGGCATGATCCGCAAACTGGCCTCCGGCCTGTACACCTGGCTGCCGATGGGCCTGCGGGTAATGCGCAAGGTCGAGGCCGTGGTGCGTGAGGAAATGAACGCCGCCGGCGCCCTGGAAGTGCTGATGCCAAGCATCCAGCCTGCCGAGCTGTGGCAGGAGTCCGGCCGCTGGGAGCAGTACGGCCCGGAGCTGCTGCGCCTGAAGGACCGCCACCAGCGCGACTTCTGCGTTGGCCCGACCCACGAAGAAGTCATCACCGACCTGGCCCGTAACGAGCTGTCCAGCTATAAACAGCTGCCACTCAACATGTACCAGATCCAGACCAAGTTCCGTGACGAGATCCGCCCGCGCTTCGGCCTGATGCGTGGCCGCGAATTCATCATGAAGGACGCCTATTCGTTCCATGCCGACCAGGCTTCCCTGCAGGAAACCTACGACCGCATGCACCAGGCGTACAGCAACGTATTCACCCGCCTGGGCCTGGACTTCCGTCCAGTGCAGGCCGACACCGGCTCGATCGGTGGCAGCTACTCGCACGAGTTCCACGTACTGGCCGACTCCGGCGAGGACGACGTAATCTTCAGCGACAGCTCCGACTACGCCGCCAACATCGAGAAGGCCGAAGCCATCCCGCGTGAAACCGTGCGCCCTGCCCCTACCGAGGAGCTGCGCCTGGTCGACACCCCGGACGCCAAGACCATCGCCCAGCTGGTGGAAAACCATGGCCTGGCGATCGAAAAAACCGTCAAGACCCTGATCGTGCGCGGAGCCGAAGAAGGCAAGCTGATTGCCCTGATCATCCGTGGCGACCACGAACTTAACGAAATCAAGGCCACCAAGCTGGAACAGGTTGCCGACCCGCTGGTCATGGCCACCGAAGCCGAACTGCGCGACGCCATTGGCGCCGGTGCCGGCTCGCTCGGCCCGCTGAACCTGCCGCTGGAATGCATCATCGACCGTTCGGTTGCCCTGATGAGCGACTTTGGCATTGGCGCCAACATCGATGACAAGCACTACTTCGGCGTCAACTGGGAGCGCGACCTGCCGGTTCCACAGGTCGCCGACCTGCGTAACGTGGTCGAAGGCGACCCAAGCCCGGATGGCCAGGGCACCCTGGTGATCAAGCGCGGCATCGAAGTGGGCCACATCTTCCAGCTGGGTACCAAGTACAGCGAGGCGCTGAAGTGCCAGGTACTGGGCGAGAACGGCAAGCCGGTGGTTCTGTCGATGGGCTGCTACGGTATCGGTGTGTCCCGCGTGGTCGCCGCTGCCATCGAGCAGAGCTATGACGACAAGGGCATCATCTGGAACGATGCCCTGGCGCCGTTCCAGATCGCCCTGGTACCGCTGCGCTACGAAACCGAGGTGGTTCGCGAGGCAACCGACAAGCTGTACGCCGAACTGACCGCCGCCGGCTTCGAAGTGCTGCTGGACGACCGCGACAAGAAGACCAGCCCAGGCATCAAGTTTGCCGACATGGAGCTGATCGGCATCCCACACCGCATCGTCGTCAGCGATCGCGGCCTGGCCGAAGGCAACCTGGAGTACAAGCACCGCACCGAGCAGGACGCCCAGGCGTTGCCGCTCAATGAAGTGCTGAGCTTCCTGCAGGCCCGCGTTCGCCGCTGATAACCAATGCACGAGTGATCATGTTCAAGCGAAGTACCTTTACCCTGGGGGGCGCCGCACTGTGCGGCGCCCTGCTCGTCAGCGGCTGCGCCAACCAGATGTCCCAGCGCAGCGACCATGAGGAGCGCGTCGAGCGCAAATTGCTCGAGCACACCCTGCAGATCGATGTCGGCGAGCCGAAGGTGATGGAGCTTCCGCAACGGCGTGTGCGCGTGCATGAGCAAAAGCGCTTCGAAGTCACCGAGTTCGAAGTCACCCGTCGCTACGACCGTTACACGCCCTACCAGCCCTGGCGGGAGGTCTACGAGATCCCGCTGGGTGCAGTGGCAGTGGTGGCGGGCGTTGGCGCCAATGTGGTCAACGTCTTTACCTTGGGCAACCTGCCGCAAAGCATCACCCACGACTGGCTCAGCTACGGCGTGGACGGGCTCAACCCGTTCATGAACGTGCCGTCCAACGGGCGTGCCCAGCAGAACCTCGCAGGGATCAGCGAAGTGCAGAAAGGTAAACGCGAGGAGTCCACCAGCGTGCCCTGGAGCGAACGCCTGGTCGAGGTCAAGGCCGGCAAGATGACCCACGAACTGACCACCGACAGGAACGGCGTACTGCGTTTGAACCTGCTCGACAGCCCGTTCTCCGAGCAGAACCTCAACCACGTCGGCACCCTGCACCTTCAGGTACTCGATGAAGACAACGCCGTACGGGGTGATGCCAGCCTGCTGGTCAGCGCCACCCTGCGCAACAAGCTGCTCGAAGCCCATGAGCTGATCTTCGATGACCTTGAGGATGACGATGTTGGCCAGTGGGTACACCGGGTCAAGCGTCTGTCGGAGCTGGGCCTTGAAGAAGAAGCCAGTGAAATGGAACAAAGCCTGATCGAGCTGACCCGCAACGATCCGGAACTGCAGCAGGAGTTTCTGCAATCGCTGACCAAGGCCACTGGCCGGTTGGTGGCAGACCCCGGCGCGCAGTAAATGAAGGGGCCGCGATGCGGCCCCTTCTTATTCAGGCGTAAACAACTCCAACTGCTCATGCGCTCCGCGCATATCGCGCAGCCTTACCCCTACCCCCAACAAGCGCACCGGTTTGCCACCACGGGCAAACGCCTGCCCCAACAGTTGCCGATAACTTTCAAGGTCCCGCCCAGCCCCTGCCTGCTCCATGGTGGTCTGGCTGAAGTCGTGGAACTTGACCTTGACGAACGGCTTGTCCGGCCGATAACTGCTGTCCATACGGGCGATACGTTCGTTAAGGCTTTCCAGCAGCTCAGGCAACCGCGCCAGGCAACTGGCCAGGTCCGGCAGGTCAGTGTCGTAGGTGTTTTCAACGCTGACTGACTGCCTGCGGCTGTCATTGTGTACGGCGCGCTCATCAATACCCCGCGCCAGCCCCCACAAACGCTCGCCAAAGCTGCCAAACTCACGCACCAATGCCAGGCGTGACCATTCCCGCAGGTCAAGGCAGGTTTCGATGCCCAGCCGTGCCAGTTTATCTGCCGTCACTTTGCCCACCCCATGCAACCTGGCCACCGGCAGGGCGGCAACAAAGGCCTCCACCTCGCCCGGGGTAATCACGAACAGCCCATTGGGCTTGCGCCAGTCACTGGCAATCTTGGCCAGGAACTTGTTTGGCGCCACGCCCGCCGACACCGTGATATGCAAGGTGCGGGCGACGCGTCGGCGAATATCCTCGGCGATGCGCGTGGCGCTGCCCGAATACCACTGGCTGTCGCTCACATCCAGATAGGCTTCGTCCAGCGACAAAGGCTCAATCAGCTCGGTGTAGTCACGGAAGATCGCGTGGATTTCCCGCGAGGCCTCTCGATAGGCCTCGAAGCGCGGCTTGACGATCAACAGGTCGGGGCACAGCTTCAGCGCATGCCGTGACGACATGGCCGAGCGCACACCATAGGCACGTGCCTCATAGTTGCAGGTGGCGATCACCCCGCGACGCTCGGGCGAGCCCCCAACCGCCATGGGCCGCCCGGCCAGGCGTGGGTCGTCACGCATTTCGATCGCGGCGTAGAAGCAATCGCAGTCGACATGGATGATCTTGCGCAAGGACATGGATGGCCGTCAGCACTGTAAATTCATACAGATAGTATCGCATGCGCCCCACTGATACACCTCACCCTCGCCCTCACACGACAAACTGCCTGAAAGCCCCGTCGCGCCTGACCTGCTTGCTGCCAGCAAGCGCTAAGGGATTGAACAAAAAAGGTTTTTCCAACGAAACTGCTTGACACCCGGGCTTAAATCCGTACAATTCGATCTCACAGG
>NZ_JBNRIK010000048.1:280-5098 GCF_053557975.1 Pseudomonas sp. XP2 | reverse complement strand
CTCGTCGGGCTCATAACCCGAAGGTCGTCGGTTCAAATCCGGCTCCCGCAACCAAGTTCAAGAAAAGGCCACTGTTAACCCAGTGGCCTTTTTCTTTGTCCGCTGAAAAAGCATCATCGGAAAAACCTCGAAAAATCAAAGCTTAGCGCTTGACATACAAGCCACACGCTGTAGAATCCGCCCCACTGACGCGGGATGGAGCAGCCTGGTAGCTCGTCGGGCTCATAACCCGAAGGTCGTCGGTTCAAATCCGGCTCCCGCAACCAGATTCAAGAAAAGGCCACTGTTCATACAGTGGCCTTTTTCTTTGCCTTCAAAAAAGTAACGCCGAAAAACCTTCGATAAATCAAAGCTTAGCGCTTGACACACCTTCAGAAAACTGTAGAATCCGCCCCACAGACGCGGGATGGAGCAGTCTGGTAGCTCGTCGGGCTCATAACCCGAAGGTCGTCGGTTCAAATCCGGCTCCCGCAACCATATTCGTCAGAACAAACCCCGCCTGTCTAACAGCAGCGCGGGGTTTGTTGCGTTTGCGCTCAATGCTTTTCGTTGCTTCGATTTTCCCCCGGCCTCCAGCCAACCCGCAGGCTTGAGACATTGTGCCCAGGATGAACTATCTTTAACCCGGCCAGGCCGCTAAAAGCGCCTGAGCCCGGAGTAATATTGGATACGTTTTCCTAAGGGACTTTCACTTGGCCGTACCTCTCCTCTACCTCGCGCTGCATGGCCGGGGCAATCCATGACCTCTCACAACCCCGAACCTCCGGTGCCGCTCGCCTCGGCGCTACCCGGTGCCGTGCAGCGCCTGCCCTTGCTCGAACGCGTGAGCCGCTACCGCCAGCCCATCGGCCTGGTCGTGACCCTGGTGCTGTTCACCATGGCCTTGATTGCCTGCCGCCACCTGCTGAGCGAGCTGGATATCTACGCCTTGCACGATGCCATGCTCAGCGTGCCGGCCCAGTCGGTGCTGGGCGCCTTGCTGGCGACCGTGATCGGCTTTGTGATCCTGCTGGGTTACGAGTGGTCGGCCAGCCGCTATGCGGGCGTGAAACTGCCGGCACGCAGCCTGGTGCTGGGTGGTTTCAGCGCCTTTGCCATCGGCAACGCCATCGGTCTGTCGATGCTTTCGGGCGGCTCGGTGCGCTACCGTCTGTATGCACGTCAGGGGCTGGGGGCTGGCGAAGTCGCACGCATGACAGTATTTGCCAGCCTGTCACTGGGCTGCGCGTTGCCGCCCTTGGCCGCCCTGGCAACCTTGAGCGACCTGCCCGCAGCCTCGACCGCACTGGGGTTGGCGCCAGGCCTGCTGGCAGGTATCGCTGCCGCCGTGCTTGTGGCGTCTGCCCTGTTGGTGTTCGGCTTGTACCGCCGGCGCCTGGCCGAACAGCCGCTGGCCAATAACCTGCTGGTGCAACTGGGCCGCCGTACGCTGCGCCTGCCGGGCGCACGCCTGGCCGCCCTGCAATTGCTGATCACCGCGCTGGATGTGGCAGCAGCTGCCACCGTGCTGTACCTGTTGCTGCCCGAGGCCCCCCCCTTCGGCGCGTTTGTGCTGGTGTACCTGCTGGCCTTGGCCGCAGGCGTGCTTAGCCACGTACCGGGCGGCGTCGGGGTGTTCGAAGCTATCCTGCTGGCCGCCTTTGCCGACCAGCTCGGTGCCGCGCCACTGGCGGCCGCGTTGCTGCTGTATCGGCTGATTTATGTGGTGCTGCCACTGCTACTGGCGTGCGTGCTGCTGCTGGCCAATGAAGCCCGGCGCCTGCTGTTCGCACAGCAGGCCATCAAAGCCGCCTCCGGGATGGCCGCACCGATCCTGTCGATACTGGTATTCCTGTCCGGGATGGTGCTGCTGTTTTCTGGCGTCACCCCCGAAATCGACACGCGCCTGGAGCACATGGGCTTTCTGGTGCCGCACCGGCTGATCGATGCCTCGCACTTTGGCGCCAGCCTGATCGGCGTGCTGTGCCTGCTGCTGGCCCAGGGCCTGCGCCGGCGCCTGTCCGCCGCCTGGCTGCTGACCACCGTGCTGTTGCTGGTCGGCGCCCTGTTGTCGCTATTGAAGGGCTTTGACTGGGAAGAGGCTTGCCTGCTGACCTTCACCGCCGCCCTGCTGGCCCTGTTCCGTCGCTCCTTCTACCGGCCCAGCCGCCTGCTGGAGCTGCCGTTTTCGCCGGTGTTCCTGGTGGCCAGCGCCTGTGCAGTCGGCGCATCGGTGTGGCTGCTGCTGTTCGCCTACCAGGATGTGCCCTACAGCCACCAGCTGTGGTGGCAGTTCACCCTTGATGCCGATGCCCCGCGTGGCCTGCGCGCCGCCATGGGCAGTGCCTTGCTGCTGGCCGCCTTGGCGCTGACCTGGCTGCTGCGCACCGCGCCGCCGGTGATCCACCTGCCCGACGAGGAAGAACTGCAGCGCGCCAACCGTATTCTGCTGGCCTCCGACCAGCCCGACGGCGGCCTGGCCCTGACTGGGGACAAGGCGTTGCTGTTCCACCCCCGCGACAATGCCTTCCTTATGTATGCCCGTCGCGGCCGCAGCCTAGTGGCCCTGTACGACCCGATCGGGCCGGCCCAGGAGCGCGCCGAAATGATCTGGCAGTTCCGCGACCTGTGCGACCTGCACCACGCCCGGCCCGTGTTCTACCAGGTACGCGCGGAAAACCTGCCGTTCTATATGGACATTGGCCTGACTGCACTGAAGCTGGGCGAGGAAGCCCGGGTCGACTTGCGCCGCTTCGATCTCGAAGCCAAGGGCAAGGAAATGAAGGACCTGCGCTACACCTGGAACCGTGGTGGCCGCGACGGCCTGAGCCTGGAAATCCACGAGCCCGGCCAGGCCCCGCTGGCAGAGCTGAAGGAAATTTCCGATGCCTGGCTCTGCGGCAAGAACGTGCGCGAGAAAGGCTTTTCGCTGGGGCGCTTCAGCCCGGAGTACCTGCAACACTTCCGCATTGCCCTGATCCGCTTCCAGGGTCGGCCGGTGGCCTTCGCCAACCTGCTGGAGACCCACAGCAACGAACTGGCCAGCCTCGACCTGATGCGTGCGCACCCCGAGGCACCGAAGCTGACCATGGAGTTCATGATGATCGGCCTGATCCTGCACTACAAAAGCCATGAGTATTCCCGCTTCAGCCTGGGCATGGTGCCGCTTTCCGGCCTTCAGCCGCGGCGTGGCGCGCCTCTGACCCAGCGCCTGGGCTCGATGGTGTTCCGCCGTGGCGAGCAGCTTTACAACTTCCAGGGGCTTCGACGCTTCAAGGACAAGTTCCAACCGGATTGGGAACCCCGCTACATGGCCGTGCCGGCCGGGCTCGACCCGCTGGTGGCACTGGCTGATACTGCCGCCCTGATTGCAGGCGGCCTGACTGGATTGGTGAAACGTTGATGACCCGACGCTTTTGGCTGTACCTGCTGGTTCCCCTGCTGCTGGCCGCCCTGGGGGGTGCGCTGGCGTTCTGGCTATGGACGCGCCCCGCCCCCGAAGCGCGCCTGGAGCAATTGAGCATCAATGGCACCAGCATCACCCGCGTGACCCCAGGTGTGCACCCCAAGGCCCGGGTGGCAATCGGTGTGCCACAGGATCAGGCGCTGACGGACAAGCAGCTGCTTGACCTGAGCCAGGCCGCTGAAGCCCAAATGGTGCAGGTGATTTTGCCGCCTAACGATTGCAGCAAGCAGCAACAGGCGATGGACCAGGGCTTGGCCGAGCTGCCAGAAAAGCCGACGTTGGTCGCCGGTATCGGCCCTGGCGCCGCCCAGGCCTGGCGCTGGCTGGCCAACCAGAACAATGACAAGGCCCGGGCCATTTCCGTGGACTTCAACCTGGAGCAACCTGGCTGCCAGTCCCCCCTGCCCAAGGCGGCTGCCCACGGCCACTGGAACGTCGCCTGGAACGACAACCCGGATGACGCCAGCGCCGCCTTCGTGCGCGACCAGGTCAACGCCGAAACCAGCATCAGCGATTACGACATCCATCTGCCCCAAGTGCTCAAGGCCCAGCTGACCCAGGCCCTGGTAGGTCACGACGGCAACGCCCTGGCCATCCCTGTGGTGGAAGTGCCGGCCGGGCAGACCACCGACACGGTCACCCTGTTCCTCTCCGGTGACGGCGGTTGGCGCGACCTTGACCGCGATGTTGCCGGAGAAATGGCCAAGCTGGGCTACCCGGTGGTGGGTATCGACACGCTGCGCTATTACTGGCAGCACAAAACCCCGGAGCAAAGCGCTGCCGACCTGTCCGAGCTGATGCAGCACTACCGACAGAAGTGGGGCACCAAGCGCTTTGTCCTCACCGGTTATTCGTTCGGTGCCGATGTGCTGCCGGCAATCTACAACCGCCTGCCGGTGGAAGACCAGCAACGTATCGACGCAGTGATGCTGCTGGCCTTTGCCCGCAGCGGCAGTTTCGAGATCGAGGTCGAGGGCTGGCTGGGCAAGGAAGGCCAGGAAGCACCAACCGGACCGGAAATGGCCAAACTGCCAGCCTCCAAGGTGGTGTGCGTGTATGGCGTGGAAGAGAGCGATGAGAGCGGTTGCACCGAAAAGACCGCGGTGGGTGAACGCCTGAAGCTGCCTGGGGGGCACCACTTTGATGAGAACTACCCGTCGCTGGCCAAGCGCTTGATTGGTGAGATCGAGACACGCCAAGGTAAATCCAGCGTCGCCGAACAGAACTGAATGTGCCTGAGCTCCGCGAAGCAGGTTGCGCATGGGATGGCACCGGCTTTGCCGGTGTTCGCGGGGCAAGCCCGCTCCCACAGTGATCGCGCTAGCGTTCAAGCATTGTGCAAGCCAGTTCCACAGGTATTACACGAGCCCTAA
>NZ_JBNRIK010000048.1:0-134 GCF_053557975.1 Pseudomonas sp. XP2 | reverse complement strand
AAGCCTCCTCCCACAGTGATCGCGCCAGCTTTCAAGCATTGTGCAAGCCAGTTCCACTTTTTTTTTTTTTTTTTTTTGCCTGCGCCGTACCTGTGTGGGGCTTGTCCCGCGAACACCGGCAAAGCCGGTGCCAG
>NZ_JBNRIK010000047.1:0-17548 GCF_053557975.1 Pseudomonas sp. XP2 | reverse complement strand
GGTAAACCCGCTCCCACAGGTACTGCACCGCGTTCGAATGCGGTGCAGTACCTGTGGGAGCGGGTTTACCCGCGAAAGGGCCGGTACAGTTTGCAAAGACGCATCATTTTTACGACAGGCACTATGACTCTGATTCTTGGTATCGACCCCGGTTCGCGCATCACCGGCTACGGCGTAGTACGCCAGACCGCCCGTGGTTGCGAGTACGTGGCGTCGGGCTGCATCCGCACCGGCAGCGGCGAGCTGCACGAGCGGCTGCAGATCGTTTTTCGTGGTGTCAGTGAAATCATCGCCCAGCATGAACCGGTGACCATGGGCATCGAGCGGGTGTTCATGGCCCGCAATGCCGATTCGGCGCTAAAGCTCGGCCAGGCCCGCGGCGCGGCTATCGTCGCTGCCGCCGAAGCCGGGCTCGAAATCGCTGAATACAGCGCCACCCAGGTCAAGCAAGCGGTGGCTGGGACCGGTGGGGCCAACAAGGAGCAGGTGATGATGATGGTCATGCACCTGCTGAAACTGACGCAAAAGCCGCAGATCGACGCCTCGGACGCCCTGGCTATCGCCCTGTGCCACGCCCACACCCGTTCCAGCCTGGTGCCCCATGGCCTGGCCACGGCGCGGCGGCGCGGCGGGCGCTTGCGTCTGTAGGCGCTTCATGCGCTGATACACATTTTGTGCGGGTGATGCGTTCACCCGTTGCATTTGCTGATAGGGTTGAGCGGTCTTTGACCGGCTCCCCGAGAGGAAGGATCGGAACGTGATTGGACGTTTGCGCGGCACCCTGGCGGAGAAACAGCCGCCGCACCTGATTATCGACGTCAACGGCGTGGGTTACGAACTGGAAGTTCCCATGACTACGCTGTACCGTCTGCCCAAGGTGGGCGAACCCGTCACCGTGCACACCCATCTGGTCGTGCGCGAAGACGCCCACTTGCTCTATGGGTTCGCCGAAAAGCGCGAGCGTGAGCTGTTCCGCGAGCTTATCCGGCTCAATGGCGTGGGTCCCAAGTTGGCATTGGCGCTGATGTCCGGCCTGGAAGTCGACGAGCTGGTCCGCTGCGTGCAGGCCCAGGACACGTCGGCCCTGGTGCGCGTGCCCGGCGTCGGCAAGAAAACCGCCGAACGCCTGCTGGTCGAGCTCAAGGACCGTTTCAAGGCCTGGGAAACCTCGCCGGCCATGTTTACCCTGGTGTCCGATGGCCCGTTGCCAGCCGCCAGCGAGTCCAGCGCCGAGGCAGATGCCGTCAGTGCTTTGGTATCGCTGGGTTACAAGCCGCAGGAAGCGAGCAAGGCAATCGCTGCGATCAAGGACAAGGCCGGCCTTGGCAGTGAAGAGCTGATCCGCCGCAGCCTGAAAGGGATGATTACCAAGTGATCGAAGCCGACCGCCTGATTGCCGCCAGTGGCCGCGACCGCGAAGAGGTCCAGGACCGTGCGATTCGCCCGCTGAGCCTGGACGATTACATCGGCCAGCCGGTGGTGCGCGAGCAGATGGCACTGTTCATCCAGGCCGCCCGTGGCCGCAGCGAGTCGCTTGACCACACCCTGATTTTTGGCCCGCCCGGGCTGGGCAAGACTACTCTTGCCAACATCATTGCCCATGAAATGGGCGTGTCGGTAAAAAGCACCTCGGGGCCGATCCTCGAGCGCCCCGGCGACCTGGCAGCCATGCTGACCAACCTCGAACCGCACGACGTGCTGTTCATCGACGAGATCCACCGCTTGTCACCGGTTGTCGAAGAGGTGCTGTACCCGGCCATGGAGGACTTCCAGCTCGACATCATGATCGGCGAAGGCCCGGCGGCCCGCTCGATCAAACTCGATCTGCCACCGTTCACCCTGGTAGGGGCTACCACCCGTGCCGGCATGCTCACCAACCCGTTGCGTGACCGCTTCGGTATTGTCCAGCGCCTGGAGTTCTACAGCGACAAGGACCTGGCCACCATCGTCAGCCGTTCGGCCAACATCCTTGGCCTGGTCATCGAAGACCAGGGCGCCTACGAGATTGCCCGACGTGCCCGTGGCACTCCGCGTATCGCCAACCGCCTGCTGCGCCGCGTGCGCGACTACGCCGAGGTGCGCGGCAAGGGCCAGATCACCAAGGCCGTGGCCGACATGGCGCTGAACCTGCTGGATGTCGACGAACGTGGCTTCGACCATTCCGACCGCCGCCTGCTGCTGACCATGATCGAGAAGTTCGATGGCGGCCCGGTAGGGGTGGACAACCTGGCTGCGGCCATCAGCGAAGAGCGCCATACCATCGAAGATGTGCTGGAGCCGTACCTGATCCAGCAGGGCTACATCATGCGCACGCCGCGCGGTCGCGTGGTCACCCGGCATGCCTACCTGCACTTTGGCCTGAATATTCCCGGGCGTTTGGGGGAGGGCGGTGATTTTCCCGAGCCAGGCGATGAATGACAGATCAAAAGCGACTTTTCGTGGTCCTACCGCTGGCATGCCAAGGGTGCGCTGGCAATAAGACATTAATGAAGAAAAAACAGTTGCCACAGCGGATTGGCAAGCTGAGGAGTAAGCACTAGAGTATGCGCGCGCAAAATCAGCTCGAACCGTTCGCACACCGTTGTCGCGTCTATTACGAAGATACCGATGCGGGCGGTGTGGTGTATTACGTCAACTACCTGAAATTCATGGAGCGCGCGCGCACCGAACGCTTGCGGCACCTGGGGTTTTCCCAGTCGCAGCTGGCTGAAGACAACCTGCTGTTCGTGGTCCATTCCAGCGAAGCGCGTTATCACGCGCCGGCGCGGCTGGATGACGAATTGCGGGTGACCGCGCACGTACTTGAACTCAATCGCGCCAGCCTGCGTTTTGTACAGCAGGTCTGGCGGGAAAAGGATGAAACGCTGCTTTGCGAAGGGCAGTTCCTGGTGGCCGCCGTGCGCGCCGACACTTTCAAACCCCGAGCCATACCCCCCCAGCTGCGCGACGCCTTTGCGGCGGACGGCTCGGGTAATCAATCGAATGCAGGAGAATAAGCGTGGAAGCTAACGTCGTCGACCATACCTCCATGTGGAGTCTGGTCAGCAATGCCAGCTTGGTGGTACAGCTGGTAATGCTGATTCTGGTGGCCGCCTCGGTCACCTCATGGATCATGATCTTTCAGCGCAGCACCATGCTGCGCGCTGGTCGTCGTGCGCTGGATGCCTTCGAGGAGCGCTTCTGGTCGGGCATCGACCTGTCCAAGCTGTACCGCCAGGCAGGCAGCAACCCCGACCCGGATTCTGGCGTGGAGCAGGTCTTCCGTGCCGGCTTCAAAGAGTTCTCGCGCCTGCGTCAGCAGCCGGGCGTTGACCCTGACGCGGTCATGGAAGGCGTTGGCCGTGCCATGCGCGTTGCCATCTCGCGCGAGGAAGAAAAACTCGAGCAGAGCCTGCCGTTCCTGGCCACCGTCGGTTCCACCAGCCCGTACATCGGCCTGTTTGGTACCGTATGGGGCATCATGAACTCCTTCCGCGGCCTGGCCAGTGCCCAGCAGGCCACCCTGGCAACCGTTGCCCCGGGGATCGCCGAAGCGCTGATCGCCACCGCCATTGGCCTGTTTGCAGCAATCCCGGCGGTAATCGCCTACAACCGTTTTGCCGCGCGCAGCGAAGTGCTGATCGGTCGTTACTACACCTTCGCCGACGAGTTCCAGGCGATCCTGCACCGCAAAGTGCACACCAGCGAAGAGTAATCAGGTAGAAGCCCATGGCCCGAGTTCGCCACAAACGCAAGCCCGTCGCCGAGATGAACGTGGTGCCCTACATCGACGTGATGCTGGTGCTGCTGGTCATCTTCATGGTCACGGCGCCCATGCTCAACCAGGGCGTGAAGGTCGACCTGCCCAAGGTTTCCAGTGAAGCCTTGCCGCAGGACAACAACGTCCAGATCCTCACCATTTCCATCAAGGCCGATAAAACCTATTACTGGAACCTTGGCAGCGAAGTCGATACCGACAAGCAGATGGACAAGGCCATGACCTTGCCTGACATGACCAATGCCGTGACCAAGATCATTGCTGCCGGCCGTGACCAGGGCAAGCAAACCCAGGTGTTCATTCGTGGCGACAAGGCTGTCGACTATGGCGCGGTCATGGGTGCCATGGGCGGGTTGCAGAAGGCCGGTGTCGGTAACGTTGGCCTGATTACCGAGGCGCCCTGATGCAACAGCGAGAGCCATCCGCCTCGGAAAGCTACTTCTGGCCCAGTGTCTGGGCCATCGGCCTGCATGTGCTGGTGTTCGCCATGCTGTTCGTCAGTTTTGCCATGACGCCAGAACTGCCGCCTTCCAAGCCGATTGTTCAGGCTACCCTGTACCAGCTCAAATCCAAGAGCCAGGCGACCACCCAGACCAATCAGAAGATTGCCGGGGAGGCGAAGAAAACCGCTTCGCGCCAGACCGAGGTCGAGCAACTGGAGCAGAAGAAGGTCGAACAGGAGGCCGTGAAGGCCGCGGAACAAAAGAAGGCCGACGCCGCTCAAAAGGCCGAAGAGGCTCGCGAAGCCGCCGAGGCGAAAAAAGCCGAGGACGCTGCCAAGGCTGCCGAAGCCGCCAAGGCTACCGAGGCCAAGAAAGCCGCAGAAGCCAAGAAGGCCGAAGAGGCTAAGAAGGCCGCCGAGAAGCAGCAGGCCGACATCGCCAAGAAAAAGGCCGAGGAAGAAGCCAAGAAAAAAGCCGAAGAAGAGGCCAAGAAAGAGGCCGCTGAAGAGGCGAAGAAGCAAGCCGCCGAGGACGCCAAGAAAAAGGCAGCCGAAGAGGCCAAGAAGAAAGCAGCCGAGGACGCCAAGAAGAAAGCGGCGGCCGAGGACGCCAAGAAAAAGGCAGCTGAAGAGGCCAAGAAAAAGGCCGCTGCAGACGCCCAGAAGAAAAAGGCACAGGAAGCGGCCCGCAAGGCGGCAGAAGACAAAAAAGCCCAGGCCTTGGCCGAGCTGTTGTCCGACACCACCGAGCGGCAGCAGGCGCTGGCTGACGAGCAGGGTGACCAGGTAGTCGGTGGCTTTGACGACCTGATCCGCATGCGCGCGGCCGAGGGCTGGGCACGACCGCCTTCCGCGCGCAAGGGCATGACGGTGACCCTGCAGGTCAACATGTTGCCGGACGGCACCATCACCAGTGTCAGCGTGGCCCGTTCCAGTGGTGACGGCCCGTTCGACAGTTCGGCGGTGGCAGCGGTGAAGAACATTGGTCGTTTGACCGAGATGCAGGGTATGAAGCCGAGCGATTTCAATCCATATCGTTCGTTCAAGATGACATTTACACCTGAGGATCTAGCGTTGTGATTAAACGTCTGAGAGGACTGCTGGTCATGCTCTGCTGCGTGGCAGGCATGGCGGTGGCAGAGGAAAAGAACATCCTGGTCACCAGCGGCAGCGACCGGGCAACACCCATCGCGGTAGTGCCGTTCGGCTTGCAGGGCGGCAGCGTGCTGCCCGAAGACATTGCCGATATCATCGGCAACGATCTGCGCAACTCCGGGTACTACTCGCCGATTCCGCGGCAGAACATGATCAGCCAGCCGTCGCAGGCCAGCGAAGTGATCTTCCGTGACTGGAAAGCACTGGGTGCCCAGTACGTGATGGTTGGCAGCATCGTGCCGTCCGGCGGTCGCCTGCAGGTACAGTACGCGCTGTTCAACGTCGCCACCGAGCAGCAAGTGCTGACCGGTAGCGTGGCCGGCAGCACCGACCAGTTGCGTGATATGGCGCACTACATTGCCGACCAGTCGTTCGAGAAGCTCACCGGCATCAAGGGCGCGTTCTCAACCCGTATGCTGTACGTGACGGCCGAGCGTTTCTCCACCAACAACACCCGCTACACGTTGCAGCGTTCGGACTACGACGGTGCGCGTGCGGTCACCCTGCTGCAATCGCGCGAGCCGATCCTGTCGCCTCGCTTTGCACCGGATGGCAAGCGTATCGCCTATGTGTCGTTCGAGCAGAAGCGTCCGCGCATCTTCATTCAGAACATCGACACTGGCCGCCGCGAGCAGGTGACCAACTTCGAAGGCCTGAACGGTGCGCCAGCCTGGTCGCCTGATGGTTCGCGCCTGGCGTTCGTGCTGTCGAAGGACGGCAACCCTGACATCTATGTGATGAACGTGGCGTCGCGCCAGATCAGCCGAGTTACCGCAGGCCCGGGTATCAACACCGAGCCGTTCTGGGGTAAAGACGGCAATACCCTTTACTTCACGTCCGACCGTGGCGGCAAACCGCAGATCTACAAACAATCGGTCAGCGGTGGTGGTGCCGAGCGCGTCACCTTCGTGGGCAACTACAACGCCAACCCGAAACTGTCGGCTGACGAAAAGACCTTGGTGATGATTCATCGCCAACAGGGCTTTACCAACTTCAAAGTGGCGGCACAGGACTTGCAACGCGGAAGTGTAAAGATTCTCTCGGAAACAAGTCTTGATGAGTCTCCCACTGTTGCGCCAAACGGCACCATGCTAATCTACGCCACCCGCCAGCAGGGCCGGGGAGTCTTGATGCTCGTGTCGCTTAATGGCCGCGTGAGGCTCCCACTTCCTACCGCTCAAGGCGAAGTCAGAGAACCGTCCTGGTCCCCTTACCTGAACTGATTGCGGCGTAATACGTTTTGCTTAACACACTGGGGTTTCATTAGGAGTTTCACGATGGAAATGCTGAAGTTTGGTAAATTCGCTGCGCTGGCTCTGGCCATGGCTGTAGCTGTAGGTTGCTCCTCGAAGGGCGGTGACAACGCAGGCGAAGGCGCTGCTGTAGATCCGAACGCTGGCTACGGTGCCAACACTGGCGCTGTTGACGGCTCCCTGAGCGAAGAAGCCGCCCTGCGCGCAATCACCACCTTCTACTTCGAATACGACAGCTCGGACCTGAAGCCAGAAGCCATGCGCGCTCTGGACGTTCACGCCAAGGACCTGAAGTCCAACGGCAACCGCGTTGTCCTGGAAGGCAACACCGACGAGCGCGGCACCCGCGAGTACAACATGGCTCTGGGTGAGCGTCGTGCCAAGGCCGTTCAACGCTACCTGGTTCTGCAGGGTGTTTCCCCTGCTCAGCTGGAACTGGTCTCCTACGGTGAAGAGCGTCCTGTTGCCACTGGCAACGACGAGCAATCCTGGGCTCAGAACCGCCGCGTAGAACTGCGTAAGTAAGTTCTTATGCGTATGTGCCGCCGTGTAGTAACCGTCCTCGCACTCAGCCTGCCGCTCGCGGCCTGGGCTGAGGTCCCTGTAGTAGATGACAACGCAGGCAGCTATCCGCCTGTGGGTTATGGCACGAGCGGCGCCTATGCCGGGTCAGGGGCTTCGGCCCCTGCCTCTGCACAGGGCCAGCTGTTCATGCAGCTGCAACAGATGCAGGACCAGCTTTCCCGCCAGCAAGGCATCATCGAAGAGCTGCAGAACGATGTGTCGCGCATGAAGCAGGAAAACCTGGAGCGATACCAGGACCTGGACCGTCGCATCAACAGTGGCGCTGCACCTGCCGCGACCCCTGACAATTCCTCCGGTGGTGGTGCTTCAAATGCCGCCCCCGCTGCAGCAGCTGGTGCTGCTGCGCAACAACCGGCCGCCAGTAGCGAGCCTGGTGATCCCGCGAAAGAAAAGCTCTACTACGATGCTGCTTTCGACCTGATCAAGCAGAAAGACTTCGATAAGGCCAGCCAGGCCTTCAATGCCTTCCTGCGCAAGTACCCCAACAGCCAGTACGCCGGCAACGCCCAGTACTGGCTGGGTGAAGTGAACCTGGCCAAAGGCGACCTTCCGGCTGCCAGCCAGGCCTTCGCCCAGGTCAGCCAGAAGTATCCCAAGCACAGCAAGGTGCCGGATTCGCTGTACAAACTGGCCGATGTCGAGCGCCGCATGGGCCACACCGACAAGGTCAAGGGCATCCTGCAGCAGGTCATCACCCAGTACCCCGGCACCTCCGCCGCGCAGCTGGCCCAGCGTGACTTGCAGAAGCTCTGAGCCCTGCAGCTGTACCGCTCGAAAGAAACCCGCGCCAGTCGCGGGTTTTTTCGTTAGAATCACTGCCCTTTTTTCGTAAACACGCTGCTGCGGATAACGCCATGTCGAGTCCGCGACAGTGCCTGACGGAGGCGGACAGCCTGTTTAGCTGTCACGCCCGTGGCGAGCATGCAAGACACATTACGCATCACAGAAGTCTTTTACTCTTTGCAGGGTGAAACGCGAACGGCTGGCCTGCCCACCGTATTCGTGCGCCTTACCGGCTGCCCCCTGCGCTGCCAGTACTGCGACAGTGCCTATGCCTTCACTGGCGGCACTGTTCGTACCCTCGATTCGATCCTTGAGCAGGTTGCCGGCTTCAAGCCTCGCTACGTGTGCGTGACAGGTGGCGAGCCGCTGGCCCAGCCGAATGCCTTGCCGTTGCTGCAACGACTGTGCGACGCCGGCTATGAGGTCTCGCTGGAGACCAGTGGCGCCCTGGATATCTCGGGCACCGATGTGCGCGTCAGCCGTGTGGTCGACCTCAAGACCCCTGGGTCGGAAGAGTCCCACCGTAACCGCTACGAGAACATCGAGCAGCTCACCCGCAACGACCAGGTCAAGTTCGTCATCTGCTCGCGCGAGGACTATGACTGGGCTGTCTCCAAGTTGATCCAGTACAACCTGGCCGAGCGCGCCGGCGAGGTGCTGTTTTCGCCAAGCCACCACCAGGTGAGCGCAAGCGACCTGGCCGACTGGATCGTTGCCGACAACCTGCCCGTACGTTTCCAGCTGCAGTTGCACAAGCTGCTGTGGAACGACGAACCCGGACGTTGATTGAGAGTAAAAGCACATGACTGAGAAACGCGCAGTAATCCTGCTGTCTGGCGGCCTTGATTCCGCCACCGTCGTAGCCATGGCCAAGGCCGAAGGCTACAGCTGCTACACCATGAGCTTCGACTATGGCCAACGCCACCGTGCCGAGCTGAATGCAGCTGCCCGTGTCGCCCGGGACCTGGGCGTGGTCGAGCACAAGGTAATCGGCCTGAACCTCGACGGTATCGGTGGTTCGGCGTTGACCGACAGCAGCATCGACGTACCTGAAGCCCCAAGCGAAGGCATCCCGGTCACCTACGTGCCGGCGCGAAATACCGTGTTCCTGTCGCTGGCCCTGGGCTGGGCAGAAGTGCTGGAGGCGCGTGACATCTTCATCGGCGTCAATGCCGTGGATTACTCCGGTTATCCCGATTGCCGTCCCGAGTTTGTCGAAGCCTTCGAGCGCATGGCCAACCTGGCTACCAAGGCGGGCGTAGAAGGGCAGGGCTTCCGTATTCAGGCGCCGCTGCAAAACATGAGCAAGGCGCAGATCGTGCAGGCCGGCATGGCCCGTGGCGTGGATTACAGCCTGACCGTTTCCTGCTACCAGGCCGACGATGATGGCCGCGCCTGTGGCAAATGCGACAGCTGCCGCCTGCGCGCCGACGGCTTCAAGGCGGCTGAGGTACCAGACCCTACGCGGTATGTTTGAAAAAACTGTGATGGGGTATTGATTTCTCTTTAGAAATCAGTATTATACGCGCCATCAATGGGTCGTTAGCTCAGTTGGTAGAGCAGTTGGCTTTTAACCAATTGGTCGTAGGTTCGAATCCTACACGACCCACCATACGCAGTACGTCAAAGCCCGCTACCAGAAATGGTCGCGGGCTTTTTCGTTTTCGCGATCTTGGGGCGCACAGCGCCCCCAGCTTACTCGGCCCACTCGGGGTCGCCTGTGAATACCACCGTCAGCCAGCGGTCCGGCCCTTCACCGCCTACTGCATCACCAATCTCGTTGCGCCACGTATCCCATTCATCGATGGTCTTTGCGGCCATTGTCTTTGGCACGATGAAATACAGCTCAATCTCTCGTGAGCGCCCAACCTTGGCGACATAGGCACGGTACGACTGCAGCCCGTGGCGGGCGACAAAGGCCTTGGCCACTTCATCGACGTGCAGCTTGAGGTCGCCGGGGGTAACCAGAAAGATTTCAGACAGCGCCTGGCGGACCACCGACAGCGGCAGCGGAATGATCACCAGGCACACCAGCGCCAGCACCGCCGGGTCGATGTACGGCGACACCCACTCCAGCGATGTGCCTTGCACCGCGTAACCAAAGCAGAAGGCGATCAGCAACGCGGCGGTGATGCTGGCCGACATCACCCAGCCCTTGACGTCCATGCGCACGAAGTCTGACTTCAGCTTGCGGTTGGCGCGGGCTTCGACGACGGCGATGGTCACGCAGGTGATTACGGTCAGCACGGCATAGACCATGGCAATACCGAACTCCAGGTGACGCCCGCCTTGCAACAGGCTGCTGACGGCGTTGATCAGCGCGTAGATGGCCACGCCGCTAAGCAGGATGCCGTTGAGTGCCAGGACCATCGGTTCCAGGTGCCAGAAGCCCATGGTGAAACGCTCACGTAGCTTGCGTGACATCTGCACGCTGGTGGTGTGCGAGGTAATCAGCTTGACCACTACAAGTGAAAGGCCGCTCATGCTGGCGTCGACCAGCGAGTACACGCCGTCGAAGACGATGGAGAATGAGCCGGAGGCCAGGCCGAAGGCGATGCCTATGGTGGCGATGAACAGGGTGACGGCAATCGAGGTGCGTAACAGGCCCTGTTCGCTGGTGATGTCGAAGAAGGTGGATCGGGTTGCGGTTTGCATGACGTGTGCTCAGTAAAAACGATAATGCTGTGGTGGCTGTACGGGCTTCTTCGCGGGCACGCCCGCTCCCGCCGAGCCTGCGTTGGCCTGGAAGGCGACCACGCACCTGTGGGAGCGGGCGTGCCCGCGAAAGGGCCCTTGCAGGTTAGACGCGGAATTGCTCCATCAGCGCCTGTTGCTGGTTGGCCAGCCGGTTCAGCGCCTGGCTGATGCGCGCCGATTCGTCGGCCTGGCCAGCCAGTGATTCTGTCACATCCCGGATGCCTGCCACGTTACGGTTCACTTCCTCGGCCACCGCGCTCTGTTCTTCGGCCGCAGAGGCAATCTGCAGGTTCATGTCGCTGATCACAGTCACCGCCTCGCCAATGCGCTGCAGTGCAGGCAGCGCCTGTTCCATGCGTGCCGCGCTGGCCTGGGCCTGGCGCTGGCCTTCGTGCATGGCGCCCACGACATCTTGGGTGCCTTGCTGCAGGCCTTCGATGACCTGGCGAATTTCCTCCACCGACACCTGCGTGCGCTGGGCCAGGCCGCGCACCTCATCGGCGACCACGGCAAAACCACGCCCGGCTTCGCCCGCACGGGCGGCTTCGATGGCTGCATTGAGTGCCAGCAGGTTGGTCTGCTCGGCGATGGTGCGAATCACCTCCAGCACCGAGCCTATCTGGCCGCTGCGACCCTCCAGTGCTCGGGCCTCGTCCATGGCAGTGTTCATGCCGGCGGCCAGGCGATCGATGCCCTGGCGGGTGCTGTCGATCAGTTGCAGGCCTTCGCGGCTGGCCTGGTCGGCGGCCCGTGCGGCCTGGGCCGCCTGTGAGGCATTGTGTGCAACATCCAGGGCGGTGGCGCTCATCTCGTTGGCCGCCGTGGCCACTTGCTCGATTTCACGGTGCTGCTGCTGCATGCCGTTGCTGGTCTGGCTGGCGATGGCGGCAGACTGGTCGGCGGTGCCGCGGGCCTCCTGCAGCGAGCCCTTGACCTGAGCGATGACGGGTTGCAGTTTGTCGAGGAAGCGGTTGAACCAGTGGGTGAGCTGGCCCAGTTCGTCCTGGCGGGCGTAGTCCAGGCGGCGCGTGAGGTCGCCTTCGCCGCTGGCAATATCTTGCAGGCGTGCGGCCACGGCCAGTATTGGCCGGGTGACGCCGCGTGCGGTCAACCACACCAGCAGCAAGCCTGCGATGGCAGCGCCAAGGCCGATCAGCAGGCTGTTGAGGTTGGCATTCTGGCTATGGGCGTCCAGGCGCTGGTTGAGGGCTACGGCGGGTGCCTGCAGCACGCTTTCCGGCAGTTCCAGCAACACCTGCCAAGGGGCTGCGCCAGGGATCGGGGCGAAGGGGTGGGCCACGCGCAGCAGGCCGTCGGCTACTGCATTGTCCATGGGCTTACCGAGCACGCTGGCGTCACGACTGTTGCCAGCCAGCAGGCCGGCTGCGCTGGCAATACTCACATGGCCCTGGCCATCGAACAGCTCGCGGCGGCCGTCCAGGCTCAGTTGCTGCAGGTTGGCCAGGCCAATGTCCAGGCCGACCACGCCGACAACCTTGCCCTGTTCCAGCAGTGGCAGGGCGATGCTGGTCATCAGCACCTGACGGCCATTGACCTCGTCGAGGTACGGTTCGAGCATGCAGGTAGTGGCGGTGTCCTGCGGGCAGGTCAGCCAACGGTTCTTCGCTGCGCCGTTGCTGCCAATGCTGGCATCGCCAAGCATGGCTTCCGGCATGGCTTCAAGTTCCAGGGCGCCGGGGCGCGGTTGTGACCAGTACAACGAGAAACGCCCGCGTTCATTGCTACCCATCGCCTCCTGGCCAAGGTGCTGGCTGTCCTGCTGGTCCAGTGCGTTGGGCTGGAACACCAGGTACAGGCCGATTACATCCGGGTTGCCGGCCAGGCTGGCACGGGCCTGGCGCGTCAGCTCGGCGCGCAGGTCACTGCCGCCTCGGGCCTTGAGTACCTGCACCAGGCGGGCAAAGCCATTGGCGTACTGATAGGCGTCCATGAAGTAGCGCTGCACCCGCAGGGCCTGGGTTTGCGCGTGGGCCTGCAGGCGCTGGCGCGCACTGTTGTCGAGCATGGCGGTGCTGGCCTGGCTGACCAAGGCAGCGCTGCGCTGCGCCTGGGTCAGCGAGGTGGCCACCAGCAAGGCGACAATGGCCAGCAGGCACAGGCCGGCGAGCAGGGTGATCTTCCACTGGATGGAGAGGCGACGCAGCGGCATGAGGGCTTTCCTTTTCGGGCAAGTACAACGCCCGCGGTCAGGCGCGGGCGTTGTCGGCAGCAGGGGTCATTCGGCGATGTAGTTGGGCGGTGCCGACCGGAAGGCTTTGGTCAGCCAGCCCAGGTAGATCAACCCGAGCGTTGCCCAGATGCCGCCAAACATCAGCGAGTGCACATTCAGGTCCAGCCACAGCGAGACGATGATGCAGAAGCCGATGGTAGGCAGCACCAGGTACTTCAGTTGGTTGGCCAGGCCTTTGCGGTTGCCTTCGCGCAGGTAGCAGTGGTTGATCACCGACAGGTTGACGAAGCTGAATGCGACCAGTGCGCCGAAGTTGATGATCGAGGTCGCGGTAACCAGGTCGAAGAAGATCGCTGACAGCGAAATCAGCCCCACCACCGCAATGTTCAGCACCGGCGTCTTGTAGCGCGAGTGCAGGCGGGCAAAGAGGCTGGCGGGGATCACGTTGTCGCGGCCCATCACGTACAGCAGGCGCGACACGCTGGTTTGCGAAGCCAGGCCAGACGCGATGGTGTTGATCACGGTGCAGGCGATGAATACCGACTGGAACAGCTTGCCGCCGACGTACAGGGCGATTTCCGGCAGGGCCGCTTCCTGGTCGTGGAAGCGCGCCATGGTCGGGAAGTAGGCCTGGATGAAGTACGACACGGTGATGAACACCACGCCACCGATCAGTGCGGTCAGGAAGATCGCCCGTGGGATCGTCTTGGCCGGGTCACGGGTTTCTTCGGACAGGCAGGTGACCGCGTCGAAGCCCAGGAACGAGAAGCACAGGATGGTGGCACCGGCAGCCAGCGCGCTGAGGTGGGTCTGGCTGTCGGCGAACGGCAGCAAGCTCCAGGTGGTGCCCAGCCCTTCACCCTGGCCCAGGCCGCGCACGCACAAGTAGATGAACACGGCGATGATCGCCACCTGAACGCCTACAAACAGCAGGTTGAAGTGCGCCACCAGGTTCACGCTGCGCATGTTGATCAGGCTGATCAAGGTGACGAAGCCGACGACCCACAGCCACTCTGGTACTTCAGGGAACATGGCCGAGAGGTACAGCTTGGCCAGCAGCGCGTTGACCATCGGCAGCAGCAGGTAATCCAGCAGCGACGACCAGCCGACCAGGAAGCCCACATGCGGGTTGATCGCACGTTGTGTGTAGGTATACGCCGAGCCCGACTGCGGAAAGCGTTTTACCAGGGTGCCGTAGCTTACGGCGGTGAACAGGATGCCCGCCAGCGCCAGGATGTAGGCGCTGGGCACATGGCCGGCGGTGATGCCGCTGACGATGCCGAAGGTGTCGAACACGGTCATTGGGGTCAGGTAGGCCAGGCCAATGATGATCACGTGCCAGAGGCGCAGGGTTTTGCGAAGTTGGCCGTTGCCGGAAGCGCTGTGATCAGGCTGCATGCTGACATGGCTCCTGGTGCTGGGCGTAAACGGCGGGCACGGTGTATTGCGCATACGGCAAGGGCGAGCGGGTGGGCTCCATGTTGTTCACCTTTTTTGTAGGAGCAGCAGAAGGCGCGGGGGACGCGCTAAGTGGTGAAAATAAAAAACGATGGGTAGGTTGGTGTCAAGTTAAACATGACAAGATGTTACTGAATTGAAATATTTATCGATTTATAAGGGGTTTTGTTCGGTTTTTGCGCGTTTTTTTGCGGTTTTGATCAATTTGAATGTTCGTAAAAATTAACGAATGTGCCTCCCGGGGATGCGTGTCAGATGGTTCTGAAAAATGGATTTCTCGGTGAAGGCTGGCCCTCGTCTTCCATCGCAGTGTTAATCTTCGCCTCCTGCGTGGCCTTTGCTCGCCCAATGAAGCCCTTACGGACAATCGGTTCTATTCATGAAGAAATCAGTTGGCATTCTTTCCGGCCTGGCGATCGCCATTGCCGTCGCATCTACCGCTGGCGCCTGGTACACCGGCAAGCAACTGCCAGCCGAACTGGACAACGCCGTTGCCCGCAGCAACGCCGAACTCAAGAAGGCCCTGGTGACCACCGGCGGCAGCATGAGCATCGAACGGGTATCGCTGGAGCAGCATTTCTTCAGCACTACCGCCCAGTACCGGCTCAAGGCCCGCGACATAAACCTGGGTGAAGGCGAGGTGGTAAATTTCGACGTGGGCGTGACCGACCAGATTGAGCACGGCCCCTTTCCCTGGTCGCGGGTAAAGGCGTTGAAGCTGATGCCGGTGATGGCGGTCAGCAACAGCACCTTGCAGAAGGACGATGCCACCGCCGCGTGGTTCGCTGCCGCAGGCGAGCAGGCCCCGATCAGTGCACAGACCAGCCTGGGGTACGGCGGCAGTGTGGCCAGCCAGGTCCGGCTGGCGCCGGTCAAGCTTGACGAGGCGGACGGCAACAGCCTCGACTTCTCGGGTATGCAGCTGGAGGTCAGTGGCGACAAGGAGGGCAAGGCTTCGAAATTCCACGGGCAGGCCGACCGTTTCGTGATGAAACTTGTGCGCGATGATCAGCCGCCTGCCACGTTCGAACTCAAAGGCCTGAAGGTTGGCGGCAACTTGGCCGCCACCCCGCACGACACTGTCTATGTGGGTAACGTCGACCTGGTGCTGGCCGAAACCAAGGTCACCCTGGGGCCGAAACAGCAGGTGCTGCAGATCAAGGGCCTGGAGCAGAATGTCCTGCAAGCCCTCGATGGCCCGGATACCGTGGGCGGTCGCGTGGAGTACAAGGTCGGCGACATGACCTGGGATGGCCGTGCGGTGGGCAAGGCGCAGATGGTGGTGAGTGTCACCTCGGTCAACGCACCGGCATTGCAGGCGTTGTCGAAGTGGTACCAGGCGCACTTGCCGGAGTTCGAGGCAGCGTCTGCCGCTGGCCAGCCTGTACCGCAGATCCGCATGGACGACGCTGAGAAGGCCAAATTCCAGGGCGACCTGCGGCAACTGCTGGCCGCCAGGCCCAAGGTGGCGATAGAAAACCTGGCGTTCAAGACCGCCAATGGCGAGAGCCGTTTCAACCTGTCGATGGCCTTCGCCGCCCCAGCCAGCTTCGATCTGCCGCCAGACCAGTTGAGCAAGCAACTGATCACCGAGGTGAAGGGCAAGCTATCGCTCTCCAAGCCGATGATGGGTGACCTGGCGACCTTGCAGGCGCTGCTGGATGGCCAGACTGATGCCCAGGCGATTGCCATGCAATCGAGCCAGGCGGGGGAGATGGTCGGCATGATGGCGCTGCAAAGTGGCCTGGCCACCGTTGAAGGCAACGATGTGGTGAGCAGCCTGCACTATGCCGATGGCATGGTCGACTTCAACGGCAGGAAAATGACCGTGGAAGCGTTTGCCATGCTCATGGCAGCGCACCTGGCAGCACTGTCGCCGCAGGGTTGACACCCGCTTTGTCAGGCAACGCTGTTTTGTAGGAGCGGCCTTGAGTCGAAAGGGCTGCTCCTACACAACGCTCATTGCAGTCGCTCGGGTGACAACACAAAAACCACTTTAGTAATCGCTGGATTGTCTGTAGCCTTCGGCCTCCGATAATAATCCGCGCCCGCAGAGGGCCGTGGCGGCCTGCGTGCCGTCCGGCACCCTTAGCCGATCTGTCAGGGCCGGGTGATACACTCGATTTGATGCGCGCGCGCGCCTGCAGGTCCAGCGATCATGACCCAGATTTCCGAACGCCTGTTGGTTCAGGCTCACCTCGACGCCAAGCAGCCCAACCCGCTGACAGCCGAGCAGGAGGCCGAATACCGTGCGGCCATCGCTGCCGAGCTCAAGGCCCAGAACGCCGTGCTGGTTGCCCACTATTACTGCGACCCTGTCATCCAGGCCTTGGCTGAAGAAACCGGCGGCTGCGTGTCCGATTCGCTGGAGATGGCCCGCTTTGGCAAAAATCACCCGGCCGAAACGGTGATCGTGGCCGGTGTGCGCTTCATGGGCGAAACCGCAAAAATCCTCACCCCGGAAAAACGCGTGCTGATGCCCACCCTGGAGGCCACCTGCTCGCTCGACCTGGGCTGCCCAGTTGAAGAGTTCTCAGCCTTCTGCGACCAGCACCCCGAGCGCACTGTGGTGGTCTATGCCAACACTTCGGCTGCCGTGAAGGCCCGTGCCGACTGGGTGGTGACTTCAAGCTGCGCGCTGGAAATCGTCGAAAGCCTGATGGATAACGGCGAAACCATCATCTGGGGCCCAGACCAGCACCTGGGCCGTTACATCCAGAAGCAGACCGGTGCCGACATGCTGCTGTGGGACGGTGCCTGCATCGTTCACGAAGAGTTCAAGTCGCGCCAGTTGGCCGACATGAAGGCGCTGTACCCGGACGCAGCGATCCTGGTGCACCCCGAGTCGCCTGAAGCGGTGATCGAGTTGGCCGATGCGGTGGGGTCCACCAGCCAACTGATCAAGGCGGCGCAAACCCTGCCAAACAAGACCTTCATCGTCGCCACCGACCGCGGCATCTTCTACAAGATGCAGCAGTTGTGCCCGGACAAGGAGTTTGTCGAAGCCCCCACCGCTGGCAACGGTGCGGCATGCCGCAGCTGTGCGCACTGCCCGTGGATGGCGATGAACACCCTGGAGCGGGTGCTGGACTGCCTGCGTAATGGCAGCAACGAGATTTTTGTCGACCCGGCCCTGGTGCCCAAGGCGATCAAGCCGCTGAATCGCATGCTGGACTTCACCCAGGCGGCGCGCCTGAAGCTGTCCGGTAACGCCTGAGATCGCTGGG
>NZ_JBNRIK010000046.1:0-19187 GCF_053557975.1 Pseudomonas sp. XP2 | reverse complement strand
ATCCCCTCAGCGCACTGCCTTCTACCACTTCCACCCCATCCTCACCCGCCCTTCGGACAACGACGTCAATGGCCATATCGCCGGTGCTACCGTGCATGGCTTTTTCGAAACGGCGATCCAGGCCTTCCTCGCCGAACAGGCCGAGGTGGACCTGCGTGACGGTGAACTGGCGGCATTCGTGGTCAGTTCGGCTGCGGATTTCTATGCGCTGCCAGGCTTTCCCGACGTGCTCGAAGTGGGCTTGGGAGTGACGCGCCTGGCGGGTAGTACGGTGGAGTACCGCCTGGCGCTGTTCCGCCCGGGGGAACCGGAGGCGTGTGCTGCAGGCACGGTAGTGCAGGTGTTCATCGAGCGTGCCAGTGGTCGTCCTGCGGTGCTGCCTGAACCGCTGCAAGTGGTCCTGTCTGGCCTGGTACTGGAACAGCAGGCATAAAAAAGCCCCGCCGGCAGGGGCGGGGCTTTTGCTGCCGGGGCAGGGCCCGCGGCATCAGTCGCGCCAGTGGCGCTTGTGCTTGCGGTGGCCGTAGTGGCGACCACGGTCGTAGTGGCGACGGTCGTCGTAGCCGCGACGGTAGCGGCGATCATCATGACGCTCGTCTTCGTCGGCTTTGTTGCCCATGTAGTTACCCAGCGCGCCACCGGCACCACCGCCGGCTGCTGCGCCAATGTAGCTACCGGTGGTGCCGCCCACCGAGCGACCGACCACGTTACCGCCTGCAGCGCCCAGTGCGCCGCCGATAGCGGCCTCGCCACGCTGGCGCTTGTCGGCACCCAGGGCACCGCCGGCTGCGCCGCCCAGACCGGCACCAATGGCGCCGCCGGTGCTACCGCCGATGGAGTTACCCACTACGGAGCCGAGTACCCCACCCAATGCGCCGCCAATGCCGGCCTCGGTATTGCCGCCTGCCATGGCAACGCCGCTGAGCAAGCTGAAAGACAACAACAAAATCGAGGAGTACTTCTTCATCAAGAGAGCCTCATAGGGATGACGAGGCGAATTTGAGGCTAAGCGGCGTGGCTGGCAACGGAAATCCGACGAGTAACACGAGTTGTACACAATTCTCTAAGTTACTGTATTTGCTGTGAAACTTTATCGTTTTTCGGCTGTCTGAGACCTTTATGACAAAGCCCTGAACCGCCATGGAACAGGGCTTTTTTCGTTTCTACAGAATACGCCCGTCGTCCCGTGCGCGCTCCAGTTTGATGGCAATGAACTTCGAGGTCGGCGTATGGCTGCCATCGCCAATGCTTTCCAGTGGCACCAGCGGATTCACCTCGGGGTAATACGCCGCTGCCTGCCCGGCCGGGATGTCGAAGGCCAGCAGGGTGAAGCCCTGCACCCGGCGCACATGCTGATCACCCCACAGCGACACGATGTCGACCTTTTGCCCCGGCTGGAAGCCCAGGCGGATGATGTCGGCTTCGTTGGCGAACAGCACTTCGCGCTGGCCGCGCACGCCCCGGTAACGGTCGTCCAGGCCGTAGATGGTGGTGTTGTACTGATCGTGCGAGCGCATCGACTGCATGATCAGGTCGGGCAGTTGGCCACTGGCGCGCACGCGCTCATCGAGCAACGAATCCGGCAGCAGGTTGGCCTTGAAGTTGGCCCGGCCGCTGCTGGTCTTCCATTCGCGACTGGCAGCGCTGTTACCCAGGTAAAAACCGCCTGGACGCTGCAAGCGCTGGTTGAAACCGCTGAAGCCCGCGATGGTATCGCCGATCAGGTCGCGGATGCGGTCGTAGTCGGCCACCAGCCAGTGCCAGTCCACCGGTTGCTTGCCCAGGGTGGCAGCGGCGATGCCGGCAATCACTGCAGGTTCCGAGCGCATTTGCGTCGACAGCGGCTTCAGCTGGCCGTTGGAGGCGTGCACCATGCTGAACGAGTCTTCCACCGTCACCGCCTGCGGCCCGTCGGCCTGCAGGTCGATGTCGGTGCGGCCCAGGCACGGCAGGATCAGCGCCTGCTTGCCGTGCACCAGGTGGCTGCGGTTGAGCTTTGTGCTGATATGCACGGTCAGCTCGCAGTTGCGCAGTGCCTGGGCAGTACGCTCGGTGTCTGGCGTGGCCTGGGCGAAATTGCCGCCCAGGCCGATGAATACTTTGGCGCGGCCGTCGAGCATGGCGTGGATGGCTTCGACGGTGTTGTGGCCGTTGTGCCGGGGCACGGGGAAGCCAAAACGCTTTTCGAGGGCGTCCAGCAGCGCCACTGGCGGGCGTTCATTGATGCCCATGGTGCGGTCGCCCTGCACGTTGCTGTGGCCGCGCACCGGGCACAGACCGGCGCCGGGTGCGCCGATGTTGCCGCGCAACATTTGCAGGTTGACGATTTCCTGGATGGTCGGCACCGAATGGCGGTGCTGGGTGATGCCCATCGCCCAGCACATGATCACCCGCTTGCCACGGCAGTACATGCGCGCGGCCAGCTCGATGTCGGCCAGCGTCAGCCCGGACTGCGCCTGGATGTGTTCCCACGGCGTGGCATCGACCACTGCCAGGTAGTCGTCGACGCCATGACCATGTTCGGCAATGAAGGCATGGTCGAACACGGCCGGTTCGCCTTTGGCCTGGGCTTCGCGTTCCCATTGCAGGACGAACTTGGCCATGCCGCGCAGCATCGCCATGTCGCCGCCCAGCGCCGGGCGGAAGAACGCGGTGTTGGTCGGCCGGTCACTGTTGGTCAACATCTCCAGCGGGTTCTGCGGGTGCTGGAAGCGCTCCAGGTCACGCTCCTTGAGCGGGTTTACGCACACCACCTGGGCGCCACGTTTCACCGCATCACGCAGCGGGTCGAGCATGCGTGGGTGGTTGGTGCCGGGGTTCTGCCCCCAGACAAAAATAGCGTCGGCATGCTCGAAGTCGTCGAAGGTGACGGTGCCCTTGCCGACCCCGACGCTTTGCCCCAAGGCCACGCCACTGGCTTCGTGGCACATGTTCGAGCAGTCAGGAAAGTTGTTGGTACCATAGGCGCGCACAAACAACTGGTACAGGTACGCCGCTTCGTTGCTGGCGCGCCCCGAGGTATAGAACTCGGCCTGGTCAGGGTTGGTGAGCTTGTTCAGCTCGCGAGCGATCAGGGCGAAGGCGGCATCCCAGCTGATGGGCAGGTAACGGTCGCTGGGCCCGTCGTAGACCATCGGTTCGGTCAGGCGCCCTTGGTACTCCAGCCAGTAATCGCTTTGCTGCAGCAGCGAGGTAACGCTGTAACGGGCGAAGAAGGCCGCATCGACGCGCCGCTTGGTGGCCTCCCAGTTCACGGCCTTGGCGCCGTTCTCGCAGAACTTGACCATGCCGCTTTCCGGCGAATCGCCCCAGGCGCAGCCCGGGCAGTCGAAGCCGCCGTTCTGGTTGGTCTTGAGCAGGGCGCGAATGTTCTTTAGTGCGTTGTCGCTGCCGACCCATGCCTTGGCCACGCTGCGCAGCGCGCCCCAGCCACCGGCTGGGCCGTGGTAGGGCTTGTAGCGAGGGGTGGAGGCTGGTGCGTTGTCCGGGAGGTGCTGGTAAGAAGTCACTGCTGTTACGACTCCGCCGCCGGGCTGAAGACCCGCGGTGCGCTGTGCTTGGGCAAATGGATGAGGTTGAGGTTGTGCTTGCGTGCCCATTGCAGGGCAAGGCCGGTGGGCGCCGATAGGCTGACCAGGGTCTGGATGCCGGCACGCAGTACTTTCTGGATCAGCTCCAGGCTGCAGCGGCTGGTGACGATGGCCAAGCCGCCCTGGCTGTCGATGCCTTGGCGCAGCAGGGCGCCGATCAGTTTGTCGAGGGCGTTGTGCCGGCCGATGTCTTCGCGGCCGAGCAAAAGCTCGCCATGGCGGTCCATGAACAGGGCTGCATGCACAGCCCCGCAATGCTGGCCCAGCGGTTGGAAGGCATCGATGCGTTCACGCAGGCCCACCAGCCACTGGGCCGGGGGCAGGGGCGCACCCGGCAGCACGGCCAGGTCCGGCAGCGCCTGCTCCAGGGCTTCGACACCACACAGGCCGCAACCACTGGTGCCGGCCAGTTGGCGGCGCTGGTTTTTCAGGTTCCAGAACGCCCGGCTGGAAATTTCCAGGTCGGCATACATTGCCGAACCGCTGCCGGAGAGCTTCAGGTCGTAGATGTCTGCTGTGCCTTCGACAATGCCGCTGCCAACACTGAAACCGACGGCGAAGTCCTCCAGGTCGGTGGGGCTTACCAGCATCACCGCCTGATTGAGGCCGTTGTAGACAATGGCCAGGGCCACTTCTTCGGCCAGCGGTGTGCTGTCGCGTCTGGCGTCGGTTAACTGGACGTAATCGTAGGTGTTGCTGGCGGCGGGCATGGACAAAGGCGATGAGGCCGCGCAGACCGGAGGTTTGCTGTTCATCGGGGCGTTGAATACCGGCGGCTTTCTGATAGCACAAGCCTAGGCTTGCGGGCCGGCGGCGTCTAATCGCTAGGGTCTATGCCTTGATAGACCGCGTCGATTGGTCGCACAGGGGGCGGGAGTGGAAAAGCTGGCCTAGACTCGTGAGTCCAAGGTTTCGTCAACAAGGAGAGCGCAATGAGCCTGTTCAGTTTCGTGAAGGAAGCCGGCGAGAAGTTGATCGACCTGCTGACCCCCGGCAATGCCAATGCCGAGGAGCAGCTCAAGAAGCACGTGGAAAGTGTCGGCCTGGGAAACCCGAACATCAAAGCCACTGTAGAGGGAGACAAGATCATCCTCAAGGGTGAGGTGGCCAGCCAGGAGGAGAAGGAAAAGATCATTCTTGCAGCCGGTAACATCAATGGTGTGGCCAGCGTGGATGACCAGATTACAGTGACAGGGCCAGTGGTGAAGGCGGCCAGGTTCATTACGGTGAAAAAGGGCGACACGCTATCGGCCATTTCAGTCGTGGTGTACGGCAACGCCAACCAGTACAACAAGATTTTTGAGGCCAACAAGCCGATGCTGTCGCACCCGGACAAGATTTATCCGGGGCAGGTGCTGCGTATTCCTGACTGATCTTCGCAGCCTGGACCGGCCTCTTCCGGGACAAGCCCCCCCACAGCTTTACCGCTGAACCTGAACCCAGCGGCCAACTTGTGGGAGCGGGCTTGCCCTGCGAATGGGGCCTCATAGGCCTACCAGTAACTCCCGGTAATCCTCGACGGCCGCAAACTCTTCGGTATCCCGCGGCCCTGCCTTGCTATCCGGCTGGCGCACCGCCAGCAGGTGCCCCACGCCAAACTGCCGCGCACTGCGCAGAATCGCCAGTGTGTCATCGATGAACAGGCTGCGTTGCGGCTCAAAGCCGATGTCTGCCTGTAATGCATCCCAGAACTGCGGGCTTTCCTTCGGGTAGCCGTAATCGTGCGAGCTGATCAGCCGTTCGAAATACGGTGCCAGTTCCACCCGCTCCAGCTTCAGCGACAGCGAGTCACGGTGGGCATTGGTGATCATCACCACGCGTTTGCCCGCCTTGCGGATTGCCGCCAGGAAGGTATCGGCGTCTGGTCGCAGGGCGATCAGGTCGGCGATTTCCTGCTTCAGCTCACGGATCGGCAGGCGCAACTCGCGGCTCCAGAAGTCCAGGCAATACCAGTTCAGGGTGCCGGCATTGCGCTCAAACAGCGGCTGCAGCTCCATTTGCGCCATGGCCCGGCTCACCCCGTGCAGCTCGGCATAGCGCTGGGGCAGGTGCTCCAGCCAGAAGCGGTTGTCGTAATGCAGGTCGAGCAGGGTGCCGTCCATGTCCAGCAGGACGGTATCGATGGCAGACCAGGGAATAACAGGCATGGGAAACTCTCGATCAGTCGGCAAGCCACGGTATAGTAACCCGTTCACGCCAAGGAGCCGCCCCATGCGCCAGAAACCCACCGTCCTCAGCCGCGAAATCGTCGCCAGCAGCCGTCTGTTTCGCGTCGAAGCCGTGCAATTGCGCTTCAGCAATGGCACTGAGCGTACCTACGAGCGCCTGGTGGGCCGGGGTAACGGCTACGGCGCAGTGATGATCGTGGCCATGCTCGACGCCGAGCACGCCGTGCTGGTGGAGGAATACTGTGGTGGCACCGACGAATACGAGCTGTCGTTGCCCAAGGGCCTGATCGAGCCGGGCGAAGACGTGCTGGCGGCAGCCGACCGGGAGCTCAAGGAAGAAGCCGGTTTTGGCGCACGCCAGCTGGAGCACCTGACCGAGCTGTCGCTGTCGCCGGGCTACATGAGCCAGAAGATCCAGGTGGTACTGGCTACCGACTTGTACGAAGAGCGCCTGGAAGGCGATGAGCCAGAACCGATGCGGGTCGACAAGGTCAACCTGCGCGAGCTGTCGGCATTGGCCATGCATCCGCAGTTCACCGAGGGACGTGCCCTGGCGGCGCTTTACCTGACACGTGACTTGCTGATTCAGCGGGGGCTGCTGGAGCTATGAACGACCTGCAACTGATGCACGAAGTGGTCAAGCTGGCGTTGTCGGCGGGTGAGGCGATCCTGCCGTTCTGGCGTGCCGATGTGGCCGTGACCAACAAGGCCGACGACTCGCCGGTTACCGCCGCCGACCTGGCGGCGCACCGGGTGATTGCCGATGGCCTGCTGGCGCTGGCGCCGCATATTCCGGTGCTGTCCGAGGAGGACTGCAACATTGCGCTGGCCGAGCGTCAGGGTTGGAGCCGCTGGTGGCTGGTCGACCCGCTGGACGGCACCAAGGAGTTCATTGCCGGCAGCGAAGAGTTCACGGTCAACATCGCCCTGGTCGAAAACGGCGAGGTGGTGTTTGGCGTGGTGTCGATGCCCACCAATGGGCGCTGCTATTTTGGTGGGCGCGGCATGGGGGCCTGGCGTGCAGATGCCGGTGAGGCAGCCCAGCTGATTCAGGTACGCAACGCACCTGCACAGGGCGAGCGTTTTACCGTGGTGGCCAGCCGTCGACACTCCAGCCCGGAGCAGGAAGCGTTGTTGGCCGGCCTTGGGGCCGCTGTGGGAGAGCTGGAGCTGGCCAATATTGGCAGCTCGTTGAAGTTCTGCCTGTTGGCTGAGGGCAGTGCCGATTGTTATCCGCGCCTGGCGCCGACTTCGCAGTGGGACACTGCAGCGGCGCAGGGTGTGGTGGAAGGGGCCGGCGGCGAGGTGATCGGGCTGGATGGCTTGCCGTTCCGGTATCCGCCGCGCGAGTCGCTGCTTAACCCGTATTTTTTGGCATTGCCGGCCAATGCTGCATGGCGCCAGGCCTTCCTGAACCTGATCTGACGGATTTCACCGCTCCCACAGGGATTGCGCCAGTCTTTGGGTTGTGTGCCAGGCAGTTGCTTCAAGCGGCTGTCGGGCTAGCGGTGCAGAACGTACTGGCCGCTGAATTTCACGGCAGGCTCGTCACGCCCGGCATTGCTCACGGTGGTTTCCAACGTCAACCGCGCCCGCCCACGGCGCTGGTACATGGCTATGAATCGTTCCCAGGTTTTTTCGTCGGGCGCTGCACAACGCGCCACCGCCACACCGGTAACCGGCAACGGATAACTGATCTGCCCTTCCTGGATGACGATATGCCCGTCATCGATCCCCAGCTCACGCAGTCGCAGGTGCAGCCAGCCCCAGCCCACCAGCACGGCCGCGCAGTACAGGCTGCCGCCGAACATGGTGCTCTTGTGGTTGACGTTGGCCGCCAGCGGCAGTTGCAGGCGCAGGGTGTGCTGTTGCCAATCGACTACTTCCAGGCCCATTTCCCGGGTCAGGGGGATATCGCTGTGCAGTACGGATTGCAGGTACTGGCTATCGGTGTTCATCAACGGTGATCCTCTTGATCGTCGTGCCCGCCGCCGGCGCCGTCAAAGCTCAAACCGTGCTTGCGTAGCTTGTCGTGCAGGGTCTTGCGGGGGATGCCCAGCGCCTCGGCCAGGCTGCGCATGGAGCCATGTGGCTGGGCCAGTTCGGCAGCGATCAGCGAGCGTTCGAAGTGCTCGACCTGTTCGCTGAGGTTGCCACTCGGCATTGGCGCTGCAAGTGCCGTCGCCGGCGGCGTCTGGCCGTCCAGGGCCAGTTCCAGGCCAAGGGCGAAACGCTCGGCGGCGTTCTGCAACTCGCGCACATTGCCTGGCCAGGCGTGACGTAGCAGCACGGCGCGCTGGTGTGGCTGCAGGGTGTGTGGCGGCAGACCATGGCGCTGGCTGGCGGCGTCGGCGAAGTGCTGGAACAGCACCAGGATGTCATCGCCGCGCTCGCGCAACGGTGGGATACGCAACGGCGCCACGTTAAGCCGGTAATACAGGTCGGCACGAAAGCGCCCCTGGTCGGCGGACTGGCGCAGGTCTTCCTTGGTTGCGGCAATGATGCGGATATCCAGTGGGATCAGCTGGTTGCCGCCGAGTCGCTCGACCACCCGCTCCTGCAACATGCGTAGCAGTTTTACCTGTACATCCAGGCTCATGCTCTCGATCTCGTCGAGGAACAGCGTGCCGCCATTGGCGAACTCGAATTTGCCGATGCGGCGCTTCTGCGCGCCGGTAAACGCGCCGGGCTCATGGCCGAACAGCTCGCTCTCGACCACCGACTCGGCCAGCGCACCGGCGTTGATCGCCACGAACGGGCCGTCGCGGCGGCTGGACAGGTCGTGCAGGGCGCGCGCCACCACCTCTTTGCCAGCGCCGGTTTCACCCAGGATCAGCACATCGGCGCGGGTGCCGGCCAGGGCGCCAATCTGCTCGCGCAGGCGCAGCATGGATGGCGCATGGCCGACCAGGCGGGTGGCCAGTTGCTGGCGGTCGCTCAGTGCCAGGCGCAGGCTGCGGTTGTCCAGCACCAGGCGGCGCAGGGCCAGGGCGCGGCGCACGCTGTCGAGCAGCGCGTCGGTGGCGAAGGGTTTTTCCAGGAAGTCATAAGCCCCGGCGCGCATCGCCTGGACCGCCAGCGGCACATCGCCATGGCCGGTGATCAGCAACACCGGCAGCTCGCTGTCGCGGCCGTGCAGTTGCTCCAGCAGTTGCAGGCCATCGATGCCGGGCATGCGGATGTCGCTGACCACCACACCGGGCCAGTCGGCCTCGATACGGTCAGCCAGGCCTTGGGCATCGGCCAGGGCGACCACCTTGAGCCCTGCCAGGTCCAGGGTCTGGCTCAGGGCCTGGCGCAGGTGCGGGTCATCGTCGACCAGGATGACCTGGGCTTGGCTGTCGATCAATGTCTCGGTGGTCATGCCGAGGGGTCCTCCGAATTGGGCAAAGTAGCGCCAGGCGCGGCCACACGCAGCTGCAGGGTCAGCAGTGCGCCACCTTCCGGGTGGTTGGCCAGCAGCAGCTCACCGCCCAAGGCGCGCATCAGGCTTTCACAGATAGCCAGGCCCAAGCCCAGGCCCTGGGTGCGGGTCTTGGTGGTAAAGAACGGCTCCTTGGCGTGCTCCAGGGCCTGGCGGCTGAAACCTGGGCCGTTGTCGCGGATGTACAGGTAGACGCAGTCATCGCGCTGCTCGGCACTTAGCCACAAGCGGCGCGGGTTGGCCTTTTCGGTCAGGGCGTCGAGGGCATTGGCCAGCAGGTTGCCGAGCACCTGGCGCAGGCGGGTTTCACCGGCCTGTACCCACAAGGTCGCCTCCGGCAGGTCGCGGATCAGCTCCACGGCCATTGCACGGCGGCGTTTGGCAAGCAGTGCCAGCGCATCGTCCAGGGCGGGCTGCAGGGCCACGCTTTCCGGAGCATGCCGGTCGCGGCGGGCGAAGGCGCGCAGGTGGGCGATGATCGAGGCCATGCGCCCGGTCAGCTCGCCGATCAGCTTGAGGTTGCCGCGGGCGTCATCGGTGCGTTGGTGGTCCAGCAGGATCTCGGCGTTTTCCGCGTAACTGCGGATGGCGGCCAGCGGCTGGTTGAGCTCGTGGCTGATGCTGGCCGACATGGTGCCCAATACCGATAGCTTGCCGGCCTGCACCAGTTCATCCTGGGCGCGCACCGCCTCCTGCTGGGCGTTCTCGCGTTCCAGCACGGCATTTTTCAGCCGGGTGTTCAGGCCTTCAAGGTCGGCGGTACGTTCGGCCACGCGCTTTTCCAGCTCCTGACGGCCACGGGCTTCGAAGTCGATGCGGTCGATGTAGTGGCGCCGCCGTTGCATGACCAGGCCGGCCAGCAGCATCAGTACCAGCAGGGTGCCGGCACCGATGGCCATCACCGTTTGCACCGAGCGATCGACCAGCATGCGCGGGGCGAGGATGCTGACCTGCCAGCCGGTTTCCTTGATGTCGCGGGTCTGGGTGATCCAGGCGTCCGGGTTGAGCACCAGCGGTTGTGGGGCCTGGGTGGGGTAGGGCTGGATGGCGATGATGGCCTGGCGCTCGGCCTCGGTCAGCGTGCGGGTAGCACGGAAGCGCCAGTCGGGTCGCGACGTCAGGATGACCACGCCATTGTGATCGGTCAGCAGCAGCTGCTCGGGGGTGCGGCCCCAAAGGGTCTCGGTGTGGTCGAGGTCGACCTTGACCACCAGCACGCCAACGATTCGCTCGCGGTCTCGCACGGCTGCTGCAAAGAAGTAGCCGCGTTTGGCCGAGGTGGTGCCCTGGCCGAAGAAGCGGCCCAGGTGGCCGGCCATGGCTTCGTTGAAGTACGGGCGGAAGGCGAAGTTGCGGCCGACGAAGCTGTCGCGTTTGTCCCAGTTGGACGCGGCCAAGGTGTTGCCGCTGACGTCCATCAGGTACATCACCTCGGCACCGGTCTGCTGCACGATGTCCTTGAGCAGGCGGTTGGCGTTGGTCACCGCTTCCAGGCGGAACGGGTCGGCCAGCACGCCACGCAGCGCCGGCAGGTCGCCGAGGATTTGCGGCAAGGTTTCGTAGCGGTGCAGGGTACCGAGCAGGTTGGCGACGTACAGGTCGAGGGTCTGGCGGTTCTGCGAGGCCAGCTCTTCCTGGTAATAGCGTTCGGCCAAGTGATGCAGGGGCCACAGCAACGGGGCCAGGCACAGGGCCAGCAAGGCCAGGCTGCGCCAGCGCGGACGGCGTGGGGGCGTGGGTTTTGCAATCATCACGTAAATGCGCCAGAAAAGTCTGGCGCAATTATGCGCTAGTTATGGCAGCAGTTCCGCCTCTGCCAGTGGCAGGCCGACTTTGTCCTTGTCCGACAGCACCGGTGGCTGCTGCAGCCCCCAGTCGATGGCCAGTTGCGGGTCGTCCCAACGGATGCAGCGGTCAGCGCCGGGGTTGTAGTAGTCGGTGGTCTTGTAGAGGAACTCGACCGACTCGCTCACCACCGCAAAACCATGGGCGAAGCCGGGTGGAATCCAGAGTTGGCGGTGGTTGTCGGCCGACAGATGCACGGCGACCCATTGGCCGAAGGTTGGCGAGCTTTTGCGCACGTCCACGGCGACATCGCGGATTTCCCCGTGCACCACCCTTACCAGCTTGCCTTGTGTGTTTTCTACCTGATAGTGCAGGCCGCGCAGCACGCCCTTGTTGGAGCGCGAGTGGTTGTCCTGCACGAACTCGGTGCGCACGCCGGTTTGCCGTGCGAACTCACGTGCGTTGAATGCCTCGAAGAAAAAACCACGGCTGTCACCGTGAACCTTCGGCTCGATGATCAGTACTTCAGGGATTGCGGTAGGGATGATGTTCATAGCGGCTCGCTGGCCCGTTGCTCACGTAATGACCCTAGTCGGCCTTGTCGGAAATTTCCGCGCGTACCTGTAAAAGGATGCATAAGGTGTGGCTATGGTAGACGGCAGCCCGTTCCATTAGCCACACCATTCCACTTATTTGCCGATTGTTATCGATTTGAAAGCGCGAATGGTGGGATTTTATGCATGTATTGGGCTTCAAATATCGATATGTATCGGTTATAAATTGCCAAACGCCCCAGCACACTCCGGCTCAGGGCCATCACAGAGGTCACCCATGAAAACCCTCAACTCAACGCCCCGTGCCGATGGTTTCCACATGCCCGCCGAGTGGGCCCCACAAACCCAGGTGTGGATGGTGTGGCCGGAGCGCCCGGACAACTGGCGCCTGGGCGGCAAGCCGGCGCAGGCCGCGCATGTCACCCTGGCCAAGGCCATTGCCCGCTTCGAACCCGTCACCGTCGCCGCCTCCGCTGGCCAGTACGAAAATGCCCGTCGCCAGCTCGACCAGCCAAATATTCGTGTGGTCGAAATCAGCAACGATGACGCTTGGGTGCGTGATACCGGCCCGACCTTCGTCATCAATGACCAGGGTGAAGTACGCGGTGTGGATTGGGGCTTCAATGCCTGGGGCGGCTTCGATGGGGGCCTGTACGCACCCTGGAACCGCGACGAGGAACTGGCCGCCAAGGTGCTGGAAATGGAGCGCTGCCAGCGCTACCAGACCGAAGGCTTTGTGCTTGAGGGTGGTTCGATCCACGTGGACGGTGAAGGCACCGTGATCACCACCGAGGAATGCCTGCTCAACCGTAACCGCAACCCGCACTTGAGCCGCGAGCAGATCGAAGCAGTGCTGCGCGATCAGCTTGCGGTCGACACCGTGGTGTGGCTGCCGGACGGCCTGTACAACGACGAAACCGACGGCCACGTCGACAACTTCTGCTGTTACGTGCGCCCCGGTGAAGTGTTACTGGCCTGGACCGATGATTCCAACGACCCCAATTATGCGCGCTGCCACGCCGCCATGGAGGTATTGAAAAACACCCGCGATGCCAAGGGCCGTGAGTTCATCGTGCACAAGATGCCGATTCCTGGGCCGCTGTTTGCCACCGCTGAAGAGTGCGCCGGTGTCGATCAGGTTGCCGGCAGCCAGGCGCGTGACCCGTCGGTACGCCTGGCCGGTTCGTACGTGAACTTCCTGATCGTCAACGGTGGCATCATTGCGCCGAGCTTTGACGACCCGGCAGATGCTGAAGCCAGAGCGATTCTGGCAAAGATCTTCCCTGACCACGAAGTGGTGATGATCCCTGGCCGCGAGTTGTTGCTGGGTGGCGGCAACATCCACTGCCTGACTCAGCAGCAGCCGGCGCCGGTCAAGCGTTGAACGCAGCTTGAATTAAAAAGGCCCGTCATTTGACGGGCCTTTTTTTCGGGCGACACCCGGCGCCCAGGCTGGCATACGTTTTGTATTGTTTTTCAATTAGATAGCTCGGCCTGGCCGCGCTCTCGGATCTGTAACATTACTTACGTAAATTAGCCGCTCACGGGCCAGGGAGTACGTGTAGACATGAATGCAGCAAGTGAGTCGGCTTTGCGCCCATCGGCAGTGAATCACCAGTCGCTCAAGGTGTTGGCGAAGTGGTTGAAACACCATGGAAGCATCAGGGTCAGGACGACCGACCCACGACGTCTGCTTGCCGGGCGGTACCCTCAAGGGCTGATCAGCGAAGCAGAGATGCAGGCGCTGATGGCGGTGTGGCACTGATCGGATCGGTATTACTTGTACCGGCCTCTTCGCGGGCAAGCCCGCTCCCACAGAGTCCCCACATGGCTCGAAACCTGTGAAACACCTGTGGGAGCGGGCGCGCCCGCGAAGAGGCCAGTACAGTCAACAACGATCAGAAGCTGTAGCTACCCGTAACCACCAGGCTACGCGGGTCCCCCACCTGAATCTGCGCCGCACTGGTCGCCGAGCTGTAGTAGGTCTTGTCGGCAATGTTGCTCAACGCCGCCCGCACATCCCAGTCATGGGTGCGATACCCCGCCAGTGCATCCCAACGGCCATACCCTGGCAATACCGTGGTGTTCTGGTTGTCCGCATAACGCTCGCCCACCAGCGTCAGGCCGGTTTCGGCGTACCAGCCCAGCTCTGGTTTCCAGGTCACGAACAGGCTGGCGTTGCGCTTGGCCACATCATTGATGCGGTTGCCTTCCTGGCCATTGTTGTCCTTGACGATGATCGCATCCTGCAGGCCGATGCCGCCGCGTACATACCAGTTGCCGACGATGTTGCCAGTGGCGGTCAGTTCGATGCCGCGCGAACGCTGCAAGCCACTTAGCAAGATGTTTTCCGGGATGAGCGGGTCGCGGGTACGGCGGTTGTACAGCTCCAGCTCGTAGATGGCCACCGTGGTGCTCAGGCGCTGGTCCAGCCAGTCGCTCTTCACCCCGATTTCCTTCTGGCGCGTTTCCTCCGGCTTGGTGTCGTTGGTGTTGCCCTGCGAACCCGGAGTAATGCCGATGAGGCCGCCGCCCACCGGCGAAAAGGTCTTGCTCCACGAGGCGTAGAACGAATGGTCACGCCACGGTGTGTACACCACGCCCAGGCGTGGGCTGGTGCTGTTGCTGTCCTGCGACTCGGACAGGTTGCGCATGTTGGTGGTTTCAACCTCGAACTGGTCGAAGCGCACCCCGGCAAGGATCTGCCATTGATCGTTCAGGCGGATCTGGTCCTGCAGATAAATGCCGCGGCTATCGACCACCGTGTGGTTGTCACTCGACAGCACCAGGCGGCCGTTGTGCTGCTGGCTACGGTTGGGTTGGCCCAAGCCCGGCAGCGTCTGGCTACCAGCGGTATACAGCACGGGGTCACGCTTCTGGTTGCCAATCTCCAGGCCCAGCAGCAGCTTGTGCTCCAGGCCCAAGGTGTCGAAGTCGCCCTCGGCCTCCAGGTTGTTGAACAGGTTGCGGGTGTTCAGGTCCTGCTGCCAGCGCTGGCGGGTCAAGGTATTTGTGCCGGCGTTGTAGCCCGTGACATAGGTGTTGTCGAACGCGCTGTCGAGCTTGATCAGGCCCAGGGTATGGCGCAGTTGCCAGGTTTCGTTCAGCTGGTAGTTCAGGCGCGAGCGCAGGGACTGCGCGCGATCATCGATGTAGTCGCGCTGGTCGCCGTAGGTGGTGCTGCGGCTGACGTCGGCCGGGCGGCCATTCACCCCGGGGATACCCCGGTCAGGCGTGCGGTTGTAGCGGCTGTATTCGTACTGCACCAGCCAGTTGAGGTCGGGGGTGATCTGCCAGCTGATCGACGGCGCGAACAGCTGGCGGCTGCCGTCGATGCCATCGCGCAAGCTGTTGTTGTCCTGGTTGCCCATGTTCAGGCGCAGGCTGACTGTGTCGCTGGGGTCGGCACTGAGGTCGGCATACAGGCTGCGCAGGTCTTCGCTGCCGGCCTGCGCTTCGAGGGTGGAGCGGCGGCCAGGCTCCGGTGCCTTGCTGACCCTGTTGACAATGCCGCCCTGGCTACCGCGGCCATACAGCACCGCCGCCGGCCCCTTCAGCACCTCGACCCGCTCGATATTGTGCAGGTCGCGGATGTACTGGCTGTCGTCGCGAATGCCGTCCAGGTAGAAGTCGTTGCTGGCCTCGAAGCCGCGGATGCGCACGCTGTCGAAGCGGGTGTCGGCGCCGCTGCTGACGTTGGGGATTCCCTCCAGCGCCTTGCCCAAGGTGTTGCTGCCGTAGTCCAGCACATTGGCGGTTTTTACCGTGTCGATGGCCTGCGGCACATAACGCACCGGCGTCGAGGTGCGGGTGGCGGTGCTCACCTCCTTGACGCGCGGGTTGTCCTTTTCGCGCTCGCTGTCGGCGGTAACCGACGACTCTGGCAGCGTGGTGGTGGCAGCAGTGGCCAGGCTGGCGCTGAACAAGAGCGACAGGCCAAGCGTAAAGGGGGAAAGGCGGCAGGGTACAAGCATGGACACATCCGGACCGGGCAGGTGAAAAATAAGGCGCGAATGGTAATGCTTGCTATTTGCCTTTGCTTGGGTATTTGTAAAGGCTTGTCTTTACATATGTGTCTGTTTGTAACAACCTCTGCCGCCGCGTGTTTGGCTGCTCAGGGGAACCTGTCCGTTCGATCAAAGGCAATTTCCTACACAAGATAAATTGCCCGCTGATAGCCCAACACTGCATGGAAATGCACTAGAGCTGCCGATAATTTTGGTTATATCAACCTGCATTTCACGACTTTTTGACATTTGTAATCGCACACGGCTAGGATTCGGCCAACGCCTGCTGGCCATGATCTTGGCCATGCTGCTGCCGAGGGCTGCCGTGCACTTACCGGCTGGCCCACCAGGCTGGATCCGCATAGCGTCGAACCTACGAAGGGGCGTTGGTTCCTGGCGTCATAGTGCAGAGCGTTTTTGATTAAGAAATAAGGAAAACAACATGTTGAAAACCAGGATCAGCCTGGTCGCCTTGGCGATGATCGCCGCGACCCAGGCACAGGCCAATGACCAGGCCGACAGCAAGGGCTTCATCGAGGACAGCCACGCCAACGTCCTTCTGCGCAACGCCTACATCAACCGTGACAAGAAGCACGGCACCGACGACCAGATTGAATGGGGCCAGGCGTTCATCGCCAACTTCTCCTCCGGCTTCACCCAAGGCACCGTCGGCGTTGGCGTCGACGCATTCGGCCTGTACGCCGTGCGCCTTGATGGCGGCAAAGGCCACAACGGTGGCGGCGGCGTCGACTTCTTCAAGCCGCACGAAACCACCAATGCCGAAGGCAACGCCAGCTCGCCGCACAACCTGGCCCGTGGTGGCGCTGCTGTGAAATTCCGCATCTCCAACACCGTGCTGAAGTACGGTGACCAGATGCCAGCACTGCCAGTGCTGCAGTACGACGACGCGCGTCTGCTGCCAGAAAGCTTCACCGGTACCCTGATCACCTCGAAAGAGATCGAGGGCCTGGAACTGAACGCCGGCCGCTTCACCCAGGAAGCGCGCAAAAGCGCCGAGCGCCGCGACGGTGGTGGCCTGAAGTCGATCAACGTCTTCGGTGGCAGCTACAAGTTCACCGACAATTTCACCGCTTCGCTGTACACCGCCGACAACGAAGACGTGATGAAAAAGCACTACCTGGGCTTGAACTACGTCTTCCCGATCGCCAGCGACCAGTCCCTGACCCTGGACTTCAACGGCTACAAGTCGGACATCGACAACAAGTACGTACAAGCCGCTGGCCTGAACGGCGACTCCAACACCATCTGGAGCCTGGCAGCCACTTACGCGTACGGTGCACACTCGTTCACCATCGCCCACCAGCGCAGCACCGGCAGCACTGGCTACAACTACGGCTTCTACCAGAACGCCGGTGGCGTGGGTGACGGTGGTTCGACCATCTACCTGGCCAACTCGTACTGGTCCGACTTCAATGCCGAAGACGAGCGCTCCTGGCAGCTGGGCTACGGCCTGGACTTCGGTGCCTACGGCATTCCGGGCCTGACCTACAAGCTGGCCTACGTGGTGGGTGACAACATCAACACCCGTAACGTCGCCAACCCACAGGGCTTTGGCGAAGGTAAAGAGCGCGAGATCTTCAACCAGATCCGTTACGTGGTGCAGGACGGCCCGGCCAAGGACCTGTCCATCAAACTGCGTAGCTCGTTCCTGCGTACCAACAATGCCGTGCAGCAGAACGGTTACAACGACGACGGCAACGAAGTCCGCGTATTCGTCGAGTACCCGATCAGCATCTTCTGATCCTGATCTGAAGCATCGAACAGCCCTGGCTTATGCCGGGGCTGTTTCTTTTCGGCGCACGGTTTTTGCTGCAACGGGCATCAGTTCTCCTGTCTCCGGCGCAAAACTGTCGCTACGTGCCATCTGCCACATCCGCGCATAAAACTCGCTTTCAATCGAGCCACTGAGCAATTCGCCTGGCTTGAGGAACGTGTGCAGGTCCGAAAACAACCCGATTTCGCTGGGGCTGACGCGCCGGGCCAGGTGCTTGGGCTTAAGCTCCGAAGGGTGCTCCAGGCCTGCCGCGGCCAGCATTTCGGCCAGTGCGTGCAGCGTGTTGCGATGGAAGCTGGCCACCCGTTCGGCTTTGTCTGGCACCACCAGGGCGCGCTGGCGCAGTGGGTCTTGCGTGGCCACGCCGGTCGGGCATTTGTTGGTGTGGCAGCTTTGCGACTGGATGCAGCCAATGGCAAACATGAACCCGCGTGCCGAGTTGACCCAGTCAGCGCCGATGGCCAGCACGCTGGCAATGTCGAAAGCACTGACGATCTTGCCCGCAGCGCCAATGCGAATGCTGGAGCGCAGGTTCAGGCCAACCAACGTGTTATGCACGAACATCAGGCCTTCGCGCATGGGCACGCCCATGTTGTCGCTGAATTCGCGTGGTGCCGCGCCGGTACCGCCTTCCTTGCCATCTACAACGATGAAGTCCGGCGTGATACCGGTGGCCAGCATGGCTTTGGCAATGCCCATGAACTCCCACGGGTGGCCCAGGCAGAACTTGAAACCCACAGGCTTGCCGCCCGACAGCTCGCGCAGGCTGGCCACAAATTGCAGTAACTCGACCGGTGTGCGGAAGGCGCTGTGCGCCGCCGGTGAGATGCAGTCCTCACCTACGCGCACGCCACGGGTTTCGGCGATTTCAGGGCTGACCTTGTGCCCCGGCAAGATGCCGCCGTGGCCCGGCTTGGCGCCCTGGCTGAGTTTGATCTCGATCATCTTCACCTGTGGCGAGCGGGCCTGTTCGGCAAAACGGTGCGGGTCGTAACGACCGTCCGCCGTACGGCAGCCGAAGTAGCCGCTGCCGATTTCCCAGATCAGGTCGCCGCCGTGCTCACGGTGGTACGGGCTGATGCTGCCTTCGCCCGTGTCGTGGGCAAACCGGCCCATGCGCGCGCCGCGGTTGAGGGCCGCGATAGCGTTGGCGCTGAGCGCGCCAAAGCTCATGGCCGATATATTGAAGATCGAGGCCGAGTAGGGTTGGCGGCATTGTGGCCCGCCAATGGCGATGCGAAACGATGCCGGGTCAGGCGTGGCCACTGGCAGCATCGAATGGCTAATGAATTCGAACCCGGGCTTGTAGGCATCGTTGAGCGTGCCGAAGGCTTTCTCGGCGCTTTCGTTCTTGGCGCGGGCATAGACCAGCGAGCGCTGCGAACGGGAGAACGGCAGCTTGTCGTCGTCACCCTCGATCAGGTACTGGCGGATTTCCGGGCGGATGGTTTCGATCAGGTAGCGGATATTGCCGAGGATCGGGTAGTTGCGGCGCACCGCATGGTGGCTCTGGCGCAGGTCGTTGAGCCCGACCAGGCTGAGCAGGGCAGTAATCAGTGTGATTGGCCAGAGCCAGGCATGTTGGGGCAGCAGCGGCAGGCTGGCGAAGGTGAGCAACAGGCAGATGACGAGGCAGGCGTAGCGGCTGGGCAGAGAGTGATTCATGGGTCCATCGCAGGCAGGATGACCGGGCATAGGATAGGCAAAGGCGGGGGAGGGAAAACCTGGGTAATCGGTAAAAGACTGTTACCTGATTGCGCAGTCCCATGTTGTGGGAGCGGCCTTGTGTCGCGATGGGCTGCGCAGCAGCCCCAGGTATTGGTGTCACGGCACAAACCGCCGGGGCTGCTGCGCAGCCCATCGC
>NZ_JBNRIK010000045.1:0-23603 GCF_053557975.1 Pseudomonas sp. XP2 | reverse complement strand
CGTGGTGGATCGATGAGCCGTCCGGGCGAGTGTGCTGCAGCAGATTGCCGCGCTCGTCGTAGGCATAGACATCGCTGCTGCCATCGGTGTGAATGTGCTGAGTGACGTTCTTGGCCGCATCGCGGAACAGCCATTCCTCATTTCCATCGGGGTGGATAATTCGATACGGATAGCCCAGGATGTCGCAGAAGTGCTGGGTTTCATTGCCGTTGGCATCTGTTATGCGGGTGAGACGGATGTTCGGGTCCCAGCTCAGACGGGTATCCAAACTGCCATCATCGCCCCACTCGCGAACAGCTTTGGCATCAGCGCCTTCGCCAAGCCATTCGAGGTTCATACCCCTCCCGGTACGGTCGGTGTATCGCGTCACCAAGTGGTGTTGGTACTGGTACGTCCATTCGGCACCATGTTCGTCCTTCGCGCTGCAAGATCACCCTGTGCATCGTAGCTGTATGATGCCAATTGGCGCTGTGGCTGGCCCTCAAGCATCAGCCAAAGTGCGGTGACATGCCCGTGATCGTCGATATCCGTATGAATGTGCTGGTGCGGGATGTCGTGTTGATAGGTCACCAAGTCTGAAAGGACAGTGATATCTGCGATGCGATGCTCATAGTGCAGAGCAATGCTTGCGCCACCTTTTTTCTTGATGGAGGTCAGTCGGAACTGATTACCGTCTCGTTGATAGATTTCCTGGCTTTCGTGCCCCCGAAGGATGGCAAGCGTATCGTTGGAAATCCGAGCGATGACTACGTTCTCGATGGGATCGTAGTGACTGCCTTTGATTTTCGGCAGGGAGTACTTCTGACTCCGGCCGTCTGTACCATGGTAGGTGAGCTGATCTTCGTTTAGATCAAAACGAGCGGCGAACGGTGTAATCCAGCGTGCGCCGTAGGGGCTGTCGTCGAAAGCAGACAATGTAGAGCGGTAGGTGCGGTACCATTCGATGGGAAACGCTCCTGGCAACTGGAAGTCAGTGTGGACAATCGTCTCGCTGCCAGTGGCGAAGCTGATGCTGCAGTTGGTTCCCGCTTTTACTCCGCGCTTCTTGCAGTTGGGATCCGCTCTCGTGGGGCGTTGGGCGGGAGCGGCTTCGGTGGAGTTGCGCCCTTGTACTTGGCGGCTTTGGGCAGTGGAGCCGGGAGCAATATTGGCTCGCCGTGATGGCCGTTTGCCTTTGCTTAGTGCCGTGCGCAGCACTTGAAGCATGGCGGCGATGCTACCTGGGTTCGTCTTCTCGCCAATCTCGACGATCTTCCCGCCAGCCATCTCGCCAATGCTTTCGAGGCTTTGAGCAACAGGCTCAAGTAGCTGTTTCAGCTTCGTGCTCTCACCGAGGCCGAGTTCATTTTTACTGAAGCCGTAGCCTGTCTTTCGTTTGAGGAAATCAGAGGCTTCTGCTACCAGGCGTATTCCGGGGAACAGAACCGTTAGGGCTACATCCTTGACTGTTCCGTCCGCCACCGACCTAATCAAGTCGGCCAGGAACTTGCAAACCTCGACAATTTTTGCGGCGAAGCTTGCAAGAATACTCTGCAGCTTAATCTCGACCTCGGCGACGAACGCTTCCAGGTCACCAGGGCAGACGTAGGCGAGTGCGCCTTCAATGGCGCTGAGCAGTGCTTGAGCTATGCCGTCCTTGCTAGCACTTCTTATCGACTTCAATGTCGGGCGCATCACCATTCGGGCAGGGCCAATACCCGGCAGTGGCGCGATAGCAAATAAATTGATGCCCAGGCCCACCCAGTTGAACACATCAGCACGGTAGGTATTGTCGCCCTTGGCGAGCTCTATGATGTCGCCCACTGCATCTGTTGCCGCAAAGATGGATCCGGCTACTGGCAGCATCTCGCCGACGGTTATTACGGTTCTCCAGTTGACGCTGTCTCCAGTGAGATCGGTCAGCCATTTGGCCAGCATCTCTGTGCCGACCTTCACATCTTCTTCGTCAAACGTTTCTTTAGGGGCTACCACCCCGCTGCACCTATCCATGCTGAATGTTCCTTGCGTTGGCGGCGGTCATTGGAATGGAAAGGGCTTTCAACTTGGCCTCACTGACGCCCGACGCCCTGAGGGCAGTCTCCAAGAGGGTTTTGGCGTCTGGGGCTTGCATCTCGCCAGCCTTGATAAGTTGGCTCACAGCCTCCTGCATTGCCGCTGCTGGGCTGCGAGCTTTCACCTGTTGGAGAAGGGGACTGCTCCACGAATGGGGGGCAGACGCCGCTCTGGTAAGGTCTCGACCGAATTGCACTTTCACTGGTCCAGCTGCGAGACCTGATACGACAGCGAAGCCGTTCTCATCCAGCGCACCTTTGACCACGTGGCCAAGTGCATCCTCGACCTCGTACTTGGCGCCTTTGAATGCATGGTTGTTTGCGTAGTGCTGGAACAGCTCCAGATTGCCTTTGCCCGATTTGATGTCTTCAGGAAACGCCGCCGCCTGGCTTTTCGAGCCCTTGTAGATGAAGTCCGTAGCGTGCGCGGTGTACTGGCCGGCCGTGGCGTGCACGATGCCGCCAGCGTTATAGGTGGTACTGCTGCCACCGGCCTGGATGACCAGCTCTTCCTTGGCACTGAGGGTGATGCGCTCGGCAGTGACGGTGACCTTGAGCTTGGCCAGCAGGTTGATGTTGTCCTTGAGCGCTTTGATGTCGATGTCGCCGGAGGCTGCAACCAGTCGCCACCCCATGCTTTGCACGAACTGCCGCACCCCACGACTGGCACTGATCAGCAGGCGTTTGCCAATCGCCAGGCTGGTGTGGCCGCCTGTACTCAGGCCCAGGTGTTCACCGCTAGCGATGTGGGTCGATTCTGGGGTGCTGGTGGCGATGCCGGTTGGGCTAGCGAGCACCAGTTGCGGATCGGCCAGTTCGGGGAAGCGGTTGGCCTCGGGGTTGTCGCCGCTACCACGGATGGCGTTGTGCTGAACCTTGAGTGCATTCCCGACCTCATCCTGATCGCCACCTTCCTGGGCCAGATGATCACGGGCTTCGCTGGCGAAGGTGGAGTGATACTCCTGTGCGGTCTTCAGTCGCTCGGCGGTTTCTGCGAGGTCCGTATGGTGTTCGCTTGCGCGGGCTCGCAGTTCGGTGGTCAGCAGCAAGCCGCCGCCGGCACGCACTACACCGTGCGTATCGGTACGCAACTCGAACCCCTGTCCACGGGGCTTTCCGCCGAAGTGGCGCGGATGGGTGAGGTACCCCAAGTGCAACGCCGAGTGATCGTGATCACTCATCAAGGCCGCGCTGATTTGCCCGGTGGTGTCGTCCAGGCGCAGTTCGTTGTGTCGCTTGCCGTGGTGCTCCTTGCTGCGGATCGGGCTCACGGCCTTGAAGTCGGGCAGGCGGTAGGGCGGGCGGTTGACTACGTGGTAGCTGCGGCCGGTGATCATCGGCTGGTCGGGGTCACCGTTGAGAAAACTGACCACCACTTCCTGGCCAATGCGGGGGATGGTCATATGGCCCCAGGTCGCGCCGGCCCAGGCCTGGGTGACGCGCACCCAGCACGAGCTTTTGTCATCGTCCTGGCCCAGGCGATCCCAGGGGAACTGCACCCGCACGCGGCCGTGCTCGTCGCAGTAGATTTCTTCACCGGGCGGGCCGACCACCTTGGCCATCTGCGGGCCTTCGATCATCGGTTTGGGGCGGGCAGGGGCGTGCCATTCGACCTGAGCCGGGATCAGGGTCGCGGTGAACGCGTAGGTGGTACCGACCTGGGCCTCGGCAGCTTCCTCTTCCAGTGCCGTGAACTGGCGACCCTTGTGCTTGATGTGCATCGGGCGCCAGAGGATGTTCATGTCGTCGCGGGCGTGGCCGGTCAGCTGAAAGGCAATCCCAGGCTGCAGGCGCGCATCGTCCCCTTCGACCTCGGCCACGCGGGCATCACCAAACAGGGCATCGGCCTTGGTCTGGGTAAACGGTTTGCCGGCGTTGTCGTGCTTGTAGCGGCCGGGGTAGTCGTATCGCGCGTAGTCGTGGCGTTGACTGCCCATGTCCTGAGGGAACATGGCGTGCTCATGGTTGTAGCGCGGGTGGGTAAAGCTGTAGTCGCGCTGGACCTGGGTGCTGGTGCGCACCTGCTCGCGGTAGGTGAAGCGACGCAAGCAGGGCTGCTGCTGCGCGCCGCCGGGGTTGGCGACGTACAGCACCGGGTTGCCTTGCAGGCTACCGAACTGGCTGATCTGGTCGACCTGGACCACGCCATGGCTGCCTTCGCTGTGCTCGAAGATCGAAATCAAACCTTCTTCGGCCGACAGGCGCCAGAAAAAGTCCAGGTCCAGGTCACCGGCCTGGACGCAGAACTCTCGGTTCTGGTGCGGGTGGGTCACGTACTGGGTAAGCGCTCCCCACAACCGTTCGCGGAACAGCTCTTCCAACAGCTGCGGGACTGGCCGGTGCTGGAAGATCCGCCAGTCCGATTGCAGGCCGGCGCGGGCCAGCTGTGGCTCGACGACGGCGCGGTAGCGGGTGCGGCGGTGGCCCGTTGTGCCCTGTTCAAAACTACTGATCAGGCCATGCACATGGCGCACCGCCTCACCCTGCTGCCAGAGGGTCAGCACCGCGGGTTGGTCGAGCAAGGTGGCAAAGTCGGCGTTGTCGGCGAAGCTGACCAGTTCGACTTCCAGGCGGTAGAGTTCGCTGACCCCTTCGGTCAGTTCGAAGGACACCACATCAAACGCAATTGCTTCATCGGCGGGTGTGCTGAAGGTAAAACGCACATCGTTCAAGTTGCTCATGCAGACTCCTGCTGTTCATCCTTTCGGGCAGGTTCATGGAGCCGAACGCGTTATGGAACGCGCGGCGTAAGTGCACTCAAGACCGTAGTGAGGAATCCGTTCCAAGTCGCCGCAGAGGCTTCCTAAAGAGTTGTAGGAAGTTTCTTTAAATACGTTGCTTATCGTTTTTATGGGCAAAGCCGTACTTGCTGCGCTTGTAGGCACAGTGACTAATGAGTCAAGTCAGTTCGGTGTGATCGAACTTATGGCTGCAGCATGGTTTGCAGTGAATCCAGAACTTGCTGAGTGATGCTGTTGAGTCGGGCGGTGAGGTACACATAGACACCCGTACAGACCACGCCCATGACCACCCACGGTGTCCACCACGGCCATTGGCGAGGCATGCGGTAGTTTCGGGGCGCGACATTTTTCAACGGGTCGGTCAGGGGCTGTAACTCGGGCTCAGGTCCGCGCAACTCAACGATTCGGTCATGGACACGGTTGAGCCAGACTTCCAGCTCGTCGTCGCCATGGATCTGGTTGGCGTACTTGCCCCGGTAGCCGAGGGCCAGGCACCAGAACAGGAACACAAACAGGTCATAGCGTCCCTCGGGGGCCTCAAGCAGGTGTTCGAGCACACTGAAGAATTTCTCGCCGCCCCAGGTTTCCTCATGAATGGCACTGAGCAACGACTGGGCTTTCCACGGGGAGTCGCGTCCCCAGGGGGTAGCCATGACAGCTTCATCGACCACGCAGCACAGGCAGTAGGAAAACACCACACGGTCGCCCTCATCGCAGTGCTCGAGCTGTCGCACCTCTTCGACCATGACGTGGATCTGGTTCTTCACGTAGGCGAACAACTGTTCCACGTGCTCATAGCGTTCGGTGCCCTCCAGACGAACGACGAGGCCGAGCAGGGGCGACGCAATGTCGAGGATTGGGTTGTTAGTATTGGAGCGGGTTTCGAAGCCCAGTTCGTCGACCTGAGGGAAAAGCTCACTGATCGGCGGTGACTCCCGCGTATCTTGCTGATCTTTGTCATAGGTTTTATTGGATGCAATGCTCATAGGGTGGACCTCCTGGTCACATCACCGGCTGCCGCCCCGTCCGGGCGGACCATAGCTGGCGGTTTGCGTTGGCGGTATTGATGATCTGCAGTTGATGAAACGAACGGGTGCTGGCGTACAGCGCCATGAAGTGGGACAGCACGTTGCCGAACAGCTGCATCTCGCCCTCGCACTCGAAGCCTGCAGGGTCGATGTGCAGGGTGGTGCGCATGCCGCGCACGGGCACGCCTTTGATCAGCCAGTCATAGGGCTCGCTGCTCACCTGCTTGATTGCGTTCAGCCGCTGTGTGGTCCTGCGCGCTTGTTGCAAGTCGTGGACACCGACGAAGTCGTAAACGCGCAGCACCGAGGCCAGGGCGGCAGGGGAAGACAGCGAAAGGTTGTTCAGGGCCAGGTTGGAGATCAGCGCCCAATGGCGGTCACCGTGGCCACCGCTCTGCAGGATGGGTGGGTAGCTGCGGGTGGGCCGGGTCAGGTTTCGGTAGGTGACGAACGAGGGCGTGTCCTGGGTCGTCATATCGACATCGCCCACGTTCAACTGTTGTGCCAAGGCGCCGTTACTGCAGGTCAGGTCGATGTTCAGGACCTCTTGCTGCCCTTGATAGGGCGCAAGGTTGTGCTGCACCAGGCTTAGCCGGTGCTGAACTTTGTCGTTGATCGGCTCGTGCTCGATATTCAGTTTGTAAAAGCGCGAGGGTGTCTGCTCGGCCAGCGGGAAGCCGCGGTCCAGCGTTTCGAATGGCTTGAAATCCTGTACATGATCCTTGGATCTCTGGTGCTGGCTGCTGACGCGATCGATGCTGAAGATCTCATCCTCTACGCGGCCCCGCCGACCTGGGCGCACGGTTTCGCCGATTGTCTGCTCAGTCAAATGAATGGGTTCGGCCGAGCGGGTGAACAGGTTGATGGCAGGGGCGCAGTTGAGCAGGATTGTCGTGGAGTCGATCTGGATATCCGCTGGCAGGGGGGCGTTGAAACGGAATTCCAGCTGGATGTGCTCAGCCGTTTCATCGGGCCAATAGCGCTCCAGCCCATCAATGCGGAACCCGTGAAACCGCTCGGGGAAGCAGAAGAACTCCTGCAGGATACGGTAGCCGTCCAGGTGCTCTCCAGGGCTGGGTAGCAACGCTTCATCTACCTCGAATCCAATGAACCGTACCGAGGCCGGCAGCGCGAAGCGGTGCTGGCCAACGTGCAGATAGAGCGTGTCCAGGTGCAGCGACAGCCATTGATAGAGGGTCAGTGCATTGTGGCTGCCGCCCGCCAAATGAAAGCATAAGTGATCGCAGTTCATGCGCCGCAGTGGCTGCTCGGACAATGCCCCCAGGTCGATGCGAACCACGGGCGCTTCGGCGCTGGGTTGCGTGGTGATCTTGCGGATCTCCAGCGGCGTGATGGCGAGATCTGTGCAGGTGCGAAATTCGCAGCTCACGTCGTCAACGGGGCGCGAGAACACGGGAGTGCCCTTGCGCAGTATCTGGGTTTCGCTGAGCGCGTGATCGACAGGTTTGAACTGCATCAGTGTTGCGCTCGGGAGGGGGCGCAGGAAGTTGGGGTAGAGCAGCTGCAGGAGCGGGTGGGTAAGCTCGGGCAGGTGGTCTTCAATCTTCATCGACAGTCGGGCGGTCAGGAAGGCAAAGCTTTCCATCAGGCGTTCGGCGTCCGGGTCTGAGGCCGTTCGACCAAGGACGCGCGCCAGGCGCGGATCGTCCTCAACCAGATCGTCGCCTAGCGTTTGGAGGTGTTGCTTTTCCTGTGCGAACCAGTCTTTGAACTTCATGTTTATTGTTCGCCTGCTCTAGCTGGCGCGATACGCGACCATAGATAAGTTGTTTAATTTTTGGTGTAGGAAAGTTCCTACGAGTCTGCGATTTGATGTAATTCAGTTGGGGCTTCTATTATTTTTCTATGGTAGATGGGCGGGCTGCGTCTGCAAGGAAAGTGTTAAATAGTATTTCTTGATTATTGTCGTTGAATAGTGTTTTGCAGTGCTGCTACTGTCTTTCGTGGCACGCACCGGGAGGGTGCTTCACATCATCGAATATGCAGTCGGTAAGGTTTGCCACTATGAAAGTGAAACAGGACAACCTGCTGCGGGCTTTATCGCTGTTGCAGCGCCAGACAATGCCCGTAGTTGTCGTCGCCGTAGTGCTCGGTATTGCCGCCGGGATAGTTTGGCTATGGGGATGGGGGCCTGACTGGCGGTGGCGTGACCAGCAGCCTCTGGCTGATCTGCCCGTGCGCGTCGCGGCCACGGTGATGCTCGCGGTGGTGCCGCTGCTGGCCTGGAGTGTGCTGGTATACCGGCGCAACCGCTCGATCTTGCTTGAGCAGCAACGCCAACAGCGCGAAGTGCAAGATCCCTGCCTGGTGTACGAGCAAGCCCAGCAGCGCTCGCTCGATAGCAGCCTGGCTCGCTTGCTCGACAACCAGCGCGGGAGTCGGCAACGTTACGAGGTGCCGTGGTACCTCATTCTTGGTGAGGAGAATGCAGGTAAGTCGAGCTTCGTCAGCCGTTCAGATCAACGCTTTGCACTGACCCGCACCGAGCGCGGTGCAAGCCAACGCGTCAGCATCGACCCCGACTTGGCGTTCGGCATCGACTGGTGGATTGGTGATGACGCGGTGCTGATCGACCCGCCGGGCGAGTTCATCAGCCAGCCGGAACGACCGATGCCGGTTGCCGAGCCCTCAAGGTCGGCGCCAGTCAGTGATGCTAGCAGTGAAGCCGAGACCACAGAGGGTGCTCAAGAACCAGCAGCAAGGGCCGAACCTACCGAGCCTGTTGGCTTGCCCGCCGGCATTGAGCGACGATTATGGCGACACATGATCGGCTGGCTTGCGCAAAATCGTAGTCGGCGACCACTTAATGGCGTGGTCCTGCTGGTGGATATGGTCAAGCTGTTCGGGCAATCAGCCAAACAGCGACGTGACCTGGCATTCGTATTGCGGGCTCGGCTGACGGAACTGGGCGGTGAGTTGGGGACACGCTTGCCGCTGTACGTGGTGATGAGCAAATTCGACTTGCTGGAGGGCTTCGAAGAACTGTTCGCCAAGCTGTCGGCTCGTGACCGGGAACAGGTGCAAGGCTTCACGTTCACCCTGGAATCGGTGAATGACTTCGATGCCTGGCTGGAAGAGCTGGCTGCAGCCTACCTGAGCTATATCGAGCGCCTGGGCAGCCAGCTGATGAGCGCCACGGCCAACGTGCCTCATATTTCACGCAAGAACACCTACTCGCTGCTCAAAGAGCTGAGCGGTGCGCAGAGGATGTTGCTGAGTTTTCTAGGCGATGTACTGGGCAGCGATCGCTACTCCACCCCAGCCTTGGTGCGTGGCCTGTATTTTTCTTCGGTCTACCAGCGCGGGGAGGTACGCAACCTGCTCGCAGATGCATCTGCCCGCGCTTTTGCCTTTACCCCTCCTGCGCTATCGACCAAACCGCAGGGCACTTCGGTGGTGTACTTCGCGCAGCAGCTGTTGCAGCGCGTGGTGTACCCCGAGGCCGGGTTGGCCGGTGATAACCAGAAAGTCGCCCAGCATAAGGCGCGGCTGTTGAAAGGCGGAGCGGTGGCGGCTGGCGTCTGTGGGTTGGTCATGGTCAGTGGTTGGCTGTACTTCTACAGCGTCAATCGCGACAAGGCGCAGCACGTGCTGGAGAAAAGCCACGCATTCACCAACACCAGCACAGACGCCAAGGGCGATTCGACAGGCCGCAGCCTGTTGCTGCCGCTGAATGAAATTCGCGATGCAGTCAGCCTCTATGGCGACTATCGCTCAGGCTGGACCGTGTTCACGGACATGGGGTTGTACCAGGGCAAAGCCATCGGCCCGCAGGTGGATCAGGCTTACCTGAACGCCTTGGCCCGGCGCTTTCTGCCAGCGATTGCGGGTGGGCTGGCCGCGACCATCAAACAGGCCGCCCCCGGTAGCGACGTGCAACTGTCGGCTTTGCGCATTTACCGCATGATCGAGGAGCGCAGCAATCGACGACCCGAGTTGGTCGAGCAGTGGATGGCCCGTGAATGGCAGAGAGCCTACCCGGGGCAAGGCCAGCTGCAGGCCGCGTTGATGCGTCACCTGACGTACGCGCTGACCTACGCCGATGTCGAGCTGCCCGACTATCGGCAGGTCGTCGCCGATGCGCAGCAGCAGTTGCGCAAGTTGCCGCTGGCCCAGCGTGTCTACATCAGCCTGAGGCAGCAGGCTCAGGAACAACTGCATGGCGAACTGGACTTGCGTAACGAGATTGGCCCGGCTTTTGATATTGTCTATGTGCCGCTGGCCGAGCGCGATCACCAGGCGGCGGTCGATGCCAACCTGGCCTTGGCTCCGTTGTTGACCGCGAGCGGCTTCCGCGACTACTTTGACCAGCACAGCCAGAACGTGGCAGACCTGGCCCTGATCGATCAATGGGTACTGGGGGAGCGTCGCAGCCTCGACTACTCCGACGTGGATCGCCAGGCCCTGACCGAGCGCCTGCGTGCTTTGTACAGTGCTGACTACATTGACAGCTGGCGGCGGGTACTGAACCAGTTCTCGGTCACCGAGTTTACCGACCTTACCCATGCGTTGAGTGTGCTGGAGCAGGTCACAGGCCCTGCTGCCCCGATGCGCCGATTGCTGGAAACCGTGCGCAACAACACCCTGATCTATCCGCAGGTTGCGGATAGCGAGAAACAGTCAGCGGCCGACCAGCAAGGTCGCGTCCAGGCCATGGGCATCTACCGGTCTTTCGCTGGCCTGTCCGGGATGCTCGATGTGCAGGGTGACAAGCCGTCGTTCTATGACGAGACATTGCAATCTATTAGTGCTGTCTATGACTACGCGAAGGCGGTGCAGGACAATCCAAATCGCGGCAAGGCGGCGTTGGCGGTGGCCTTGAGTCGTTTCTCGGAAAAGGAGCCTGACCCCATCCGTAACCTGCAGCGCATTTCCACCGGGTTGCCCGAGCCTTTAAACCGGCATGTTCGCCAACTGGCGGAGCAGACCTCCCAGGTGTTGATGGTCATGGCGTTGCGGGAGCTGGAACAGCGCTGGGACGCAGAGGTGTACAGCGTCTACCAGGAGCGTCTGGCATCACGCTATCCCATCGAGCCGGCCGGGCCGGATGTCTCGCTCAAGGACTTCGAAGCCTTCTTCGGCCCGCAAGGGCAGCTCAAGCGCTTCCAGGATCAGTACCTCACGGTGTTCCTGAAGGACAACCTCGATGCACTGTACTCCAGTGCCGACGATGGGTATCTGGTTCGTCCGCAGGTCATGAGCCAGCTCAAACAGGCAGAAGCCATCCGTAACGCGTTCTTCGACAACCGCGGCGAGTTGAATGTGAGTTTCGGGCTGGAGCCGGTGGCCATCAGCAACGGGCTGCGCGGCAGCGTCTTTGGCCTGGATGGTCAGCTGCATGCGTTCGCAGATCGGGGCAAGGAGCCAATCGGCATGACGTGGCCAGGCCCTGCTGGGGAGAGCGGGCATAGCCGTGTCACCTTGGTCCAGGCAGCGGGCACGACTGTCAGCCAGGGCTATCACGGTCCCTGGTCGTTCTACCGCTTGCTCAGCCAGGGTGGCTTGAACGCCCGAACACCCACCAGCGTGGACCTGAGCTTCAGAATCGCCGGCGATACAGCGCGCTATAAGTTTCATGCCACGGGCACGAACAATCCCTTCACGCGGCCGCTTTTCTCAGGCTTCGCCCTGCCGCAAAAGCTACTGCGGGAAGACGCTGCCAGTGAAGTGGCTGAGCGGTAGGTGGTCGGCAGGACAAAGAAATCCCAATGCCAGTGATCTGGATCGGGATTTCTACTGGGCTATGACAAAATTTCAGTCCGGCCTGATCGCCCAGAACTGCATTTCCAGGCTCGGGAATTGCCCGGCAATATGAAAACCGAAGCCGCTGGCGTTCTTGAACTGCTGCCAGCTTTCATGCTGCCGGTCGAGCTCGAAGTAGACGAAGCCGGAGTGATGGGGCAGGTAGCGGGGTGTGACCAGTTGCGGGATAAGCGGTACGCCGGGCATCTGTAGTTGGATGAACTGTGGTAGTTGCTCGATGGACGTGACCTTGCCTTGCTGCTGGAACTTCTTGCGCAGTTCCTCGACCGACAGGTCGGCCCGCACCGCCAGGATGAAGGTCGCAGCCTCCAGCAGTTTGCGCTCGTGCAGGGTTGCTGTCAGGACACCGTACTGTTGCTCCTGAATCGGCAGCGACACGGCACGTGGTTGCAGGATGGTGCTCAGCGAGCGGCGCAGGGTTTGCTCCAGCATGTGGAATGAGCCAGCCAGGTCATCGTGTTGGTAGGCGGGGTATTCCAGTGGCAGCCTGCCATCGTCGGTGAAGGTCGTCAGCTCACCACAGGCTTGCTCCAGGGCAATGTGTAATTGCTCGGGGTGCACGTTGCGGCGGCGTGCCAGGTGATGGAAATACGGATGCAGCCGATTCAGCGCCTGCAACAACGCGAAGTCAGTGACATCTGCAATACCGGACTGCCCCGGTGAACAAATCCGCTCTGCGAGGTTGCGCGCACGTTCACGCATCAGCTGTGACGCTTCTTCAAGGAAACCCAACAGAGCGGGCGCGGCCTTGAGTGAGAGGCTGGTGGGGTAGCAGCGCTGATCGAGTAGCACGCTGCCGTCGGGGCGTTTGTCCAGCACCTTGGTCATGGCCAGGCAGCTGTATGCGCTGTTGTCATCGTCCTGAAGCTTGATCTGCAGGTTCGGAACGGCGACATCGAGTATCGTCGAGTCGCCACTGCCACCGTGGTTATCCATGACTGGCACACCCTTGGCAATGAACCGGCCGTCCACGTCATTGTCGGGCCAGCGTACCTGCGCTGCCCCGGTTGCATGCAAGGGCAGGGCAAGGAACACGACCTTGTTCGCCACTCCAGGCGGGATCTCCAGCGGTGCAGGCGCAGGCATGTCACCAGGAATGTCGAAGACCGTCCCATCGGGCATAACGCCACGGGCACGGGTGATCGCAATCTTTCCAAAGCTCAGGTATTCGGCGTTCAGTTCCAGCTCGCTGAACCCATAGAACGCATCGTTCAAACTGGAGACACGCTGTTGCAGTGCCGATTCGGCGGCGTAGGCCATTTGTTGAAAATGTTGGGGTTTGACGAACAGGCCTTCCTTCCACAGGACGGCGTTGCGGGAGCTCATAAGTTTCAACCTTTAATGGATGGCGTTATGGGGCACGGCGTAATTCGCTGTCGTGCCGAAGCTCAACGCCGTTGTTTTCGAAGTGAACATGTACCGTATGGTTGTAACCGCGCGGCTGGATGCGAATGGTGTCTTTCCAGTTTCCTTGGGGACCATCGGCCAATCGAGCGATGACCGCGATGTAGCGAGTGCGTTCGTTGAGCGCTTCATGTTCGATGAACTTGAAATGGCCTGGCATCAAGCGGTAGTCGTCGACGCTGATCAACGTGGTACCCAGGGCTTTTTCCAGATCTTCATCAACTTGGTCATAAGTGGCACCCAGCAACAGCGAGTCATCCCTGAGTTGCAGGACTTTGAAGGCGATGGAGGATGGGGGTTGCCGCTGTGGCCGTTGGCTAGTCTCCAAGGGCAGGCCGGGCGCAGTTGCCGTGTAGCCACCCAGGGGTGTAGGCGCCGTCGCCTCGTTGATGGCCCGCTCACCCTCGACGGACGCGGGGTAGTTCTGCTGCAACTGTTCGGCCAGTGAACCCAGCTTCTCAGTCAGTCCTTGTGCATCTGTGGCATCCAAGCTTGCCGAGAGCTGCCCTGAAGGGGCTGGCGATGCAGTTTGGGCTTTTGCGACAACCTGTGTTGCCGGCAAGGGCGCTGGCAGGTCTACGGCATATAGGCTCAGGCCCAGATGGCTGATGTCCTGATTGGGGCCGCCGATAGGTAGCGTCGGGTCCGCCAGTACTTGGTAAATCTTGCTGATCGATGTGCATCCACTGAATGCCAGGCAGACGAGCAGCCAACCGATGAACCTGTTCATCGCACCTCCTCGCCGAAGATTTCAGCGATCGCCGGGTCAATCCGGGCGTGTGCGGCCTTGTCGAGATAGGCCAGCGGATCGCGCTCATCTTCTGCCTCAGGCGCCGAGGCGTGATGAACGCTCGCTGTTTGGGTAACCAGAGCGCCGAGAGCCTGAAGTGGGCACATCGCTGGCGGGCTTTCGAATGGCGAAAGCGGGTTATGTGCGCCTGACTGCCCTGGCGCCTGCTCGTCCACGCTGAGCAGGCGTATGGCAATGTAGTAGTCACCGATCTGCAGCCTGTCATTGTGCCTGAGGCGAATGCGCGTGCCTGGTAGCAGCACGGTGTCACTGCCATTCATGAAGCTGTTGCCGCTGTGGTCGATGACGCAGAAGTGCCCTTCATGCCAAATGATCTCGCAGTGCACTGGCAGGATACGCGCCTCGCGATCATGCAGTTGCCAAGTGCCTTGACTGCCGATGGTGCCGCCAGCACGATCAAACCGATGCAACGGCTCGCTGCCATGTAACAACCTTTGCGGATTGAGGACGGTGAGGGTGATACTGGGTAACAAAACCTGTGTACTCATGCACGTACCGTGATGCGAATAGGGGGAGGTGTGGGGTCTTTGCGGTCGGCAATGAAGCTGGTCCAGCCCAGGTGGGTGCCATGCTCGGCTCTGAGGCTGAAGGGCGGTGCTTCCTCGGCGCGCATGCGCAATTCAAGATCGTATGCCCCGACATCGCGAAGCAGAAAATCCACCAGCCGGGCCAGGCGATGGTAGTTGTCGCCACTGGGGAGAAATGCGCGGAACTGCTGCTGGTCCAGGCCCGCGATCACAATGGTGAATTTGCTGCTGCGTGACTCGGTGCTGCTGCCTACCAGGAAGTTGTCGTTGAGCGCGCAGTTGCGCATGCCCAGGCCATTACGTTGAGACTGTGGAATCGACACGCTGCGTTTCTCGAACTCGCGGATGCTGACCTGCTGCAGGTCGAAACAGTGCGCGATCATCCCGGCCACCATGCTGGGTGAGCGGCTGCGGCTGGCGATCATGCCGACAAAGCTGAGCAACCGGCTCCAGGGCAGCGGGGTGGCGCCACGCAGCGCTGCATCCTCCAGGCCGATCATGGCGAAGATGTAACGGGAAAAACCGTCTGTCGCACCCGGCTGGAACCGCCGGTAGTAGCGGTACTTGCGCCAGCCCTGATGCAGCAGGGTATGCAGGCGATGGTTGAAGAAGTCGAGGAATGCTGGGCGCAGACCAATGCCCTGTGCGTGCTCGTAAGCAATATCGTCAAGGTAATAGCTAGGCAGGGGGGAATCGGTGCCATGCAGACCAAGGAACGTGGCCTGAATGCGGTAGCGGTCATCGGCTATGCGGTCCGCACGCAGCACATCGGCGACAGGGAACGCGAGACGTGGGGTTACGTTCAAGCGCAATCGCCGGCGCGTTTCACGAGAGGGCGGTCGCTGCTCAAGGTCATCGCCGTGCAGTTGATGCAGCAGTTCCAGCAGCTGGAAGTACGAGTATTGATAGGCCTCATTCAACACAATGTCCGCCGCACGACGAACGTGCTGTTTGTCTGATTCATCGTCCATGTGAAGTTCTCAAATAATAAGGATTCAGGAGTTTTACCCCTTGCATGTTTATTTCTGTAGGAATAGTTACCGCGGTATGCTCACTCGTTAAACAAGATGCTGGGGCAATTATTCCTAACTAGAGAAAAACCATGCATTGAGAAAGTGCTCTCGGTCGAGCACTGAAATGTAAGAAGATGTTTGCTTATTGCCGGTTGGATCTCGATTGCGCGGATGCGAGCGTTTCCCTGTGTCGGATGAGCTCAAACCGTGAGATGTTCAAAGAAGTCTCGAGATTATCCCTATTGCAGCTGAGTGCATGAGTTGCGCGATGATCGGCAGAGGGAGATAGGAGATCACCCAGCGCTGGATTCTTTTGGCAGGGGAGCGGGTAATTGACCTGGGCGTGTCCACCAAGCAGTTGAAGACGTTCCGGGCGCTGCCTTTCAACGTCATTCCCAGCGTGGTGCATGCTGGTAGTGGCTACTCTGAAGAGCAGATCGCGGCTCTGATCATGGGGGATCCCCGTGATGAGATCAGTTATTTCAAGAAGATAGAGCGGGGATGACAGTCTCGTTTCCCGCTCCAAATCGAAAAACGAAGAAAGGGACGAAAGTCCCTTTCTTCGTTTTGTGCGTCTGTTTTTCATCCCGCAGAGCGGTCTGCTGTTCGTGCAACGGACCGAACTGGCCCGTTGCTCCCTCTCGACCTTACTTGTAATAGATCGTGAAACTGAGTGCGCTCTTGGCGTCCCCGCTCGTGACCACGGGTGCCACCTTTACGTAGCGGGCGCTGAAGTCGATGCGTATGTCGTCGGGGTCGGGGGAAATCTGGGCCATTTCCAGTTCCTGGCCAAGTGCGGCGGGTGTCTCGCCGTCGGCTCGAAGCACTTGTACGCCAATCCCGGACGCGCTGTTAGGGTCGGGTGTCAGGCTGAACAGGCCCTTGTCGGCATCGATCACGGTTGCGCCCTTGGCCACCTCCAACTTGACGTAAACCCCTGCCTTGCCCCCGGTGCACTTGGTCAGGTTGATATGGAATGGCCTCGGGCTGGTGCCCGAGCCTTCGTCGTTGAAGGTTTCCAGCTTGTGTTCGCCGAGGTCTACCGAGGTGTCGCTGACCGCGTCGGCTCGCAATGAGCATTCGGCCTGGGTCACTGTCCCGTGCAAATTGGCCCTCAGCACCCTGCCCACGTCTGTGTAATTGCCGGTGAAAATCTCCTCCCCGAGAAAGTACTGCGGCCCCGAATCTATGTCGCCTGTCTTGATGACCGTGATGAGGGTGTCCAGGTAGTTTGTGGTAATCGGCAGCCCTGCCGGCTGGTCCTGGTACCCCTTGTAGGGAATGGAAACTGGGGTCAGCGGTATCCAGCGAGTCTGGTTTCCACCAGCGTACTGTTGTCCGAGTCCCACGTGTATGCCGATGCCCGGGATGTTGGTTTCGAGCACCCGATCGGTTTCGATTCCCGGGATAACGGGCAGAGGCCCCGGGAAGAGCTTCATGGAGTTGAGCAGGTTGACTTCGGCATATTCGCCCGCCACCGGCACCGAGCAGAGGAGGATGTCGCCGGTGGCGTTCGGCGTCCTCATCTGGCTGGCGGTGCGGATGACCGTACCGACCGGTGCATCGCGCGGTACAAAGAGGGGCTCCAGATGAATGTCGTACAGCAGTTCGCCGCTCGGAGCGTCTTTCCAGTAGCAGAGGGCAAGCGCGTTGCTGCTGGCGAACAGGCTTGTCAACGCCAGGGGCAGGATCGCGCGGCGGATGAATGAAGCGTTCATGGTGATGGTTTCCAGTGCCGGGTGGCCGAGGGTCAAGTCGTGGGGCAATTCAGCGTCTGTTGGTGGTAGCCCTGGGTTTGCTCCATGCTGGCGGGCTCGATCTGCAGCTGACATTGCTCATCATTGGCTTCGCCCCAGCGCACGTGCAGCGTCTGGGGTTTGTCTTCCACAGCCAGCAAGGCCTGGCCGGCCTGGCCGACCACGCCCAGCGACGTGCCGCTGATATCGTTGACCTGGGTGCCGAAAGGCATTGGTCTGCCGTTGGCCTGGAGCAGGGTGAGGATCAGCCGGCTGACCTTGCGCGCCTGGAATTCGGCCAGCACGATCGCGCCGCGGCGCGGTATCAGGTGCTGGGCGCCGTTGTCGATGTGCACTTGTGGGCCGAGGTCATCGGTGTTCAGTTCGAGCAAGTTGCTGCGGTACGGCCGCAGGTACGGCACCAGCATGTGGCCGCTGCTGTCGCTGCGGCTTTCAGGGTTGTTCTTCACGCCAACCCCGGCAACATCGGGCACGTGTACCAAGGCATTGGTTTCGCCAAGATAGCGGCCAAGGGTCAAGCCGCTTTCGTGCAGCAACAGGCTGCCGCTGGCGTTGAGCGACAACGTACGGTAATCGTCACTTTGCGTGTAGCCGGCGCCAAGGCTGGCGTTGGCTCCCCGATAGTTGGCGGAGAAAGCGGATGTCTGGTTGCGCCGCGCGTCGCGGCTGGTCGAGGCAAGGTAGCTGAGACGGCGGTCCATTGCGCTGCTGGAAAAACTGGCCCGCTGGCTGTGTTCGCCGTTATGTGACTGAAGGCTGATGTTGGCGCTGGAGGCGCGACCGAAGCCTAGGGGTAGCGAAACGCTCAAGCCAAACATGCGGTCATTTTGGCTGCGCTCGTTCAGGGACTGTGAGGCGTACAGGTTGTAGGAGACATTGTGCCAGCTGGTGCTGAGCTGCAGTTGGTACTGACGCAACTGCTGGCCGCTTTGCCAGTAGTCGTCCTGGGTCATGGTAAAGCTGAGTGAGCTGCGGCTGCCCAGGCGCTGGTGGGCAGAGGCTTCCAGGCGGCTGCGACGGCTCCCCCGGTACGCGCTATAGGCATTGCGTTCGCGCACGGCCTCGTCGTAGTCGCGGTAGCCTTCGGTGGAGTAGCGGTAGCCGGCGAAGCGCAGGTTGGTGCCGGTGTCGAATGCCTTGCCGTAGCGGGCGGCGAAGCTGTGCCCGTGAACCTGGCCCAAGGTGTTGCCCAGGTCGGTCTCGGCGCGGGTTACATCAAGCGACAGCGCGCCGAGTGTGCCCAGGTCGCGAGCGGCGCCCACGGTGGCTGCGCGGTAGTAGTCGCCACCTTGCACGCCGCCGTACAGGGTGGTGTTCAAGCTGGTGCCGCGGGCCAGCGTCGCCTGCCACAGGAGCGGCGCGTCGAGGTCTTCGGCACCGTTGTAGCGGCCGAAGGTGGCACTGTAGCGCCATACGCCTTCGCGCAGCAGGTTGCTCAGGCTGGAATAGGGCTGGATGAAGCGCCTGACCTGACCGTCGGCTTCAGTCAGGACGATTTCCAGTTCACCACTGCCGCCGCCCACGGCGAGGTCATCAATTTCGTAAGGGCCTGGGGCCACATAGGTGGTGTAGATAGGGTAGCCGTTGTGCAGCACTTCGAGCTTGGCGCGGGTCTGTGCCACGCCACGGATGATCGGTGCGTAGTTTTGCATCACATCGGGCAGCATGCCCAGCTCGGAGGCCAGCTGCAGGCCCTTGAACGGCTGGCTGCGGAACACGTCACTGTTGCTGAAGGTTTCGCCCAGGGTCAAGGTGCCGAAGCTGCCGGGCAGGTCGCGCTGGGCATAGGTGTTGGTGTGGGTCCAGCGCCGGCTGCCGTGTTCGTCCTCCCGCAGCGACTGGCTGCTGCGCAAGCGCCAGGGGCCGAGGTTGAGGCCGCTGCTGAGGTTCAGGTCCTGGCTGCTCTGGCTGCCACCGTGCGCCAGGCTGCGCATTTGTGCCGAGGCCTGGTAGTTGATAAAGGCGGCATTTATGCCGTAGTCCCACTGCTCGGCGCTGGGCATGCGCCCCGCTTGCCGGATCATGAATGCCTGGGGGATGGACAGCTCCAGGCGCAGCCGCCCGCTGTCGAGCTTGGTCGTGGCGCCAGGGGCGAGGGCTTCGAGGTCGATGCAGCTGTCATCGTCGGGCAGCGGCTGTGCCAGGCTTTGTTCACGCAGGCCGGCCTGGCGTAGCAGGGTGGCGTTCAGGCAGGGGCGCAGGGTGCGGTGGCCGTCGATTTTTTGCAGGTGTACATCTTGCTCGGCCAGGAACACCAGGTTTACCCAAACCTCAAGGCGGTAGCGGCCAGGGGCGAGTGGGGTTTCGGCAGCCAGGGCCTGAAGTGCAAGGGCACCGGCGTCGGCGGGCTGGTCGGGGGCTTGGCGCATGAAACTGGCGTCGAATTGTGGGGAGGCGCTCGCCGGGCGTTGCGGGGCAATCAGCAAGCTTCCTGAACCAAGCGCCACGAGCGTCGTAATCCGCAGGCGCGATAACAGTAGCCTGCGCGTGGGGGGCAGGAGCATGATCTTATCCTTGACAAGGGCGTGTCGATGCGGTCCGGTCAGACCACGTGGGCCAGGTAGTGAGGCGCGATTATGTTGCGCACTACTGAGTTACGAGGGGCACGATAGGGAATGTGTGCGCGGGGATATGTAGGATATATCTGCATGATCTGATGAACTTGTCATCAGAACGATTTTGAGGGGAAATGAATCGGGACCGCTTTGCGGCCCCGAAATGCTGGTAGTTCTCTTAGTTATAATTTAAGAAAGCACCACTTTGATTACGTATGTTGCTGCGTGTAGGATCGCCCGATAAACGGCCTTGTACGTTTTCTTCGCGTTGTCGCCCAACCTGCTTTATTCCTTTACTTGTTCGACTCACGAAATGTTCGTACAGCCAGCTTGACCCCGAAGGTGTCTCAGCTGTTTGAGTTGCCTGACCTGCCTGACCTGCCTGACCTGCTTGAGGTGCCGCAGGTGCCGCAGATGCCGGAACCTGTGGTGAATTAGTCGGCCCGGGCATTGCGCCTATCTGCGAGTCTGAGCTTGCCGCTGCCATTTCAGGCGATTCTGTCAAATTTGTTCTACTGGCTGGGTTTGGTAGTTTGCTCCCTGGCGCTGAAGGCCGGTTCGCCTTCCACTGCTTGTACGTCCCGCCCCCCCCACTAAATATCAAGGGCGTAGCGGCACCCAGGAAGAAACCCCCTATGCTGTTCCACATCATGGCTTTCTTTGGATCTTCCTCCTTGGCTGCTAACGCCGTTGCCGTGATGCCCATGCCCAGGGCCACAACCCCAAGAAGCAGCGCACCCGCAGGGGGGAGAATTGCAGTCAGTACAACGCCGACCATCAAGCCTACAACCCCCGCAATGACCGGCAAGATCGCCCCCCAAATGCTTGGCTTCTCGGGTTCCGGCAGCGGGTCCTGGTAGGGCGGTTTCGGATCCCTGCTCGGTACTGGCGAGGACCTGTGGCCAGTTGGGTCGCGCCAGTTCACCGGGTCACCCAGGGCGTACAGGTAGGGGTTCACGCCGACCTCTTCCTGGGCCAGCGAGTCTGGGCTGTGGAAGCGCATCAGCCCGGGGTTGTAAGCCCGGTAACCGCGCCCTAGCAGGTACCAGTCGAGCTGCTGTTCTCGCACTTCACCATTGAACGCCAGCAGACTCTGCAGTGTGTCATCGTCACCGCGTTCGCCATACAGGCTCAAGTACGCTTCGTTGACCCCGGCGGCCCCATACTCGGCAGTGACCGAGGCGGTATTGTCGGTCAGCAGCAGGCGCGTATTCTGTGGTTTGGTCGGGTTCTGAAGCCCAAGCGGATGAGCGCCGCCGTGCAGGTAGTCCACCCGCTCTGTGTCCTGGCTCACCGTGCTGAGGCGGTAGTCTTCGTAGCGGCGCAGTTGTTCGGTATCTCCACCCTGGGTAACGCCCACCAGATGATTGTGCCCATCGTAGCGGTAACGCACGAGGGCAGCAGTGCCATCGCTGGTAGACACCTGCTTCAGGCGCCCGAAGTCATCGTACTCGAGCCGGCGTCCCCACTCATCGTTGGTCTGGTTGCCGTCATCGTCATAATAGACCGCCTGCGCTACCGGGTAATCCGGCTGCAGTGAATGAGTCAGCTCGCGCAACTGGAACATGTCGTGGACGTTGGCTGTGCTTGCATTGCCATAGCTGAAGCGGGCTTGGTCGTCTCTGCCGTCACTGAACATGGTGTTGCAGCGTGTGAGGTTGTTGAAGGCGTCGAAGCGGAACGTCTGGCTCACGATAGAGCGTCCGGCCCGGTTACGCGGCAGGTAGGTCTCGGCGTCGTTCTCGTCCTCAACCGTGTAGGTGACCTTGTCCAGCCGGTTCAATGCATCGTAGCGGAATGTTTCGAGCAGGCGCTGCTGGCCGTCTCGCAGTGTCGCCCGGCTATGCAACAGGTCGTCGTCTCTCCAGACCAGTTTCATCGTTCGCGTGCTGCCGCCATCGAGGGTCACGCTGCGTTCGCATTCACGTCCCAGGTCGTCGTAGACAACGGCGCTGATGCTCTGCCGTTTGCTGGTGCGGTCAACGGTGGTGGTGGTGTGCAGGCGACCGTCGTCGTCATAGGTGAAAGTGGCGGTGAGGTTGCCTTGTGTCGTGGACTCAAGCCGTCCCTTGTCATCGTATTCGTAACGGGTCAACGGGCCGTCGCTGCTGCTGCGGGTGAGCGGGCGACCCTGCAGCGACGCTAGATGCTCGATGAAATAGCTTCCCGCCGATTGCTTGTCCGTCCAGGTTTCCTTCAGCAGGTAGCCTTGGTCGGTATACTCATAGTCCCGAGTACCCGCGCCGTTGCCAGCCGAAGTGATCGCTGCGTCGGGCCTTGTGTAACCGAAGATGGACTCTTCGTTGGCGGCTGTTGCACCCTTGGGGGTCATTGTGATCGAGACGGGCTGGTGGGACAGTTCCGGTGTGTAAGCATATTTGAGGATGCGCCCCGATTGCTTCTCATGTTCATCGACCAGTGTCATTTGGCCTTGATAGCGGAAGCTTTCTGTCCTGTTGCCGACCGTTAGATGGGTGAGACGTTCCAGGCCATCGAACGTACGCTTACAGATGATGGTGCCTGCCTCGCCTTCGGTTGGCGCAAGCTCCAGTTCGGTGGTGAGCTCATTGATGCTATGGCTGGCGAAGCGGCGTAGCAGGCTGCTGCCATCCGGGCGCTCGGTGCTGGCCATGCGGTTCCACACGTCGTAGCTGAACCTTGTGGTCTGCTCCAGTGGCGCTGCATCCTTGTCCAGTGGGTCACGCAGTTGCTGCACCTGGCGCACGCAGCGGCCGCCACCGTCATAATGGTAGCGCGTGCTGCCCACCATCTGGCCGCTCAGGTCCAGGCGCCGGTCTTCGAGCGGTTTGTCGAAACGGTTGAATTCAGTGCTGACGCACTGCCGCCGCATGCGTGGTCTGGCTTCTGTGAAGCGCTCCTGCCACTGCTGGACAATGAACCCTTCCTTGCCGAAGGGCGAGCGTTCAGTGCATGCCACCACGCCGTCTGGCATCAGGGTGCTGGTGCGGTTGCCCCAGCCGTCGTAGCCGAAGGTACTGGTGAGGGTGCGTGTCTCGCTCTCCAGGTAATCGTAGCTGGTCTGCGACTCGACCCGGCCTGCGCTGTCGTAGTGCGTAGTTTGCACATCGTGCCAGGTGCGCTTACCGGTTTTCTCATCCTCGGTTTCTCGTTCTTCGCGGATAGCTCGATTGTAACCATCGAACCATGTTCGGCTGACCACCCCGTTTACATCCTTTACCGTTTGGTTTGGCTTTGCGCCAAGCTCATAGGTGTATCTACGGACTGCTTCATGAGATGTTCCGGGCGCGATGGTTTCGACCGTCAGGCGGTTGAGGGCATCGTAGTGGTAGTGAGTTTCAACCTTGTTGAAATCCTGGGCGCGGTGCAGCAGGCCGGTATGGATCGACACGGCACGGGCAACCGCCCGTTCCGCCAGGTCATGACCTTTGAAGGTCTCGCGCACCTGCAGCAACGTCTTTTGCTGGTTGTCATCGTTGATCAGCGAATGGAAAAACGTTGAAGTCGCAGTTTTTTCCCTGTCAGGGTCGCTCAAGTCTTTCAGTGTCACCGTCTGTTGGTCCAGGCGGCCATGCAGGAAAGCATTGTGCTCGCTCTCCTTGAGGAAGCGGCTTGTGGTGGTGCGCAAGACCTTCTCACCCTCGTCGTCTACCTGCAACACGTCTTCGCCACCAGTCGCTAGGAAGCCCTTGGCCGCACTTGCCCCACTCAGCGCTGGCAGGTGCTGGTAACGGAAACGGGTGCGCAGGGTCTGCGCCTGGCCTTCGCCGGTGGTGGCCGGGTGCACGGTGCTGGTCTTGCGGCTACGGGTGAACAGCTGCGGATCGGCCGGGCAATCGCTGCCTTCGCCGGTGTGCGGGTAGTAAGTGTGCCGGGTGTGGATCGTGCCGGCCAGGGTGGCGAGCTCGTCGATCGCATCGCCTTGATAGACCGGTGCTGCGGCCTGGGACTCC
>NZ_JBNRIK010000044.1:13807-25001 GCF_053557975.1 Pseudomonas sp. XP2 | reverse complement strand
GCTCCCACAGGTAGTGCATCGCCCTGCAGCCGGGCGCGCTGCCAGTGGGCGCTGGCTTGCCGGCGATGAGGCCCGGGCACACAACATAACCCCTCCGAAACACTATATGGTGTGCCTTAAAATTTAAACTGGCACAAGATATGGGTTGGCGCTACACTCTCCCCCCGTAGAAGAACACAGCCATTTCGTGAACGGACGCACGCAAACCCGGTCGAAAAAGTTACCCTCGCCCGCAAGACATGCGCCCCGATCGAAGGCGAATTCCGGTATACTTTGCGCCCTCTGAAAAGAGCGCCATTCATTGTCCTGGCCCCTCCCCGAGGCCTGGCCAGGTACAAGCCAGAACACATTCAGATGTAAACGAGAGTCAGCCTCTCGAGCTGTCCATTCGCCGTTACGGCCTTGCGTCAGGCATCACATTCTTTAAATCCAACCGGTTGCCCCAGGGCGACCCTCAAGCAGGAGCCAAACCATGCTGAGCTGGGACGAATTCGACAAAGAAGACGGCGAAGTAGCCGCTAAAGGCAACACCCCTGCGCAGGCCGCTGCCGCCGCCACCCTCGACAAGCTCGACAGCGCCGGTGGTGCCGCCGCCCTGGAAGCCCGTGCGGCCACCGCTTCTGACTCCGATGCCGTCAAACGTGCCAAGGCTGCCCTCGACGCCCTCGACGTTGCCGAAGGCCTGGCCGAGCTGGAAGGCTCCTCGGCCCGCGTTGCCGTAGATGAAAAGCGCATGATCAACTGCCGCGCCGACCTCAACCAGCTGGTACCGTTCAAGTACGACTGGGCCTGGCAGAAGTACCTGGACGGCTGCGCCAACCACTGGATGCCGCAAGAGGTCAACATGACCGCCGACATCGCCCTGTGGAAGAGCCAGGACGGCCTGACCGAAGACGAGCGCCGCATCGTCATGCGTAACCTGGGCTTCTTCTCCACCGCCGACTCGCTGGTTGCCAACAACCTGGCCCTGGCCGTGTACCGCCTGATCACCAACCCGGAGTGCCGCCAGTACATCCTGCGCCAGGCCTTCGAAGAGGCGATCCACACCCACGCCTACCAGTACTGCATCGAGTCGCTGGGCATGGATGAAGGCGAAATCTTCAACATGTACCACGAGATCCCGTCGGTCGCTAAAAAAGCCGCCTGGGGCCTGAAGTACACCCGCGCCATCTCCGACCCGGAATTCAACACCGGCACCGTCGAAACCGACAAAGAGCTGCTGCGCAACCTGATCGCCTACTACTGCGTACTGGAAGGCATCTTCTTCTACTGCGGCTTCACCCAGATCCTGTCCATGGGCCGCCGCAACAAGATGACCGGCGTTGCCGAGCAGTTCCAGTACATCCTGCGTGACGAGTCGATGCACCTGAACTTCGGTATCGACGTGATCAACCAGATCAAGATCGAAAACCCGCACCTGTGGGACGCGGCGATGAAGGAAGAAGCGACCCAGATGATCCTGCAAGGGACCCAGCTGGAGATCGAATACGCCCGTGACACCATGCCACGCGGCGTACTGGGCATGAACGCGGCGATGATGGAGGACTACCTCAAGTTCATCGCCAACCGTCGTTTGACCCAGATTGGCCTGAAGGAAGAGTATCCAGGGACTACCAACCCGTTCCCGTGGATGAGCGAGATCATGGACTTGAAGAAAGAGAAGAACTTCTTTGAGACGCGTGTGATTGAGTATCAGACTGGTGGGGCGTTGAGCTGGGACTGACATCTCTGAAAAGGCTGCTCTAGGGCAGCCTTTTTTATGTTGATCGGTACATTTTTCAGGATGCACTATGTATCTAGATTACGTAGAAAGTATTTTTGATGAGATAGACCAAGCAAAAACGGAAAGAGACATTACGCAAGGCTTTCTCGACCTGTTAGCAAACTACAAAATCCTATCCTTCAAAATTGAGCGCGGCAGCATGTTATGGCGAGCCCGAAAAATCAGCTCGACACGCTATAATAAAATATCGGAATTACTTTATCCTCCTACCGAATACGTCCGATACGGCAGACTGAATGATATTGGCGAGCAAGTACTCTACACCTCACTCAGGCAAGAAACAGCATTAGCTGAAATTTCCGCCAAGGCGGGAGATTTGATTCAAATAGCTGGCTTCAGGATACAACCTGATAAAGAGCTGATGATCTCTACTATTGGTGACTTCGCTCATATTCAAAAGACAGGCCGCTCGCGATTGTTCGGGTCGGATCCAGAGCTGGCTATCACCAAGATGTTGAATGACACACCAAGAGAGATCGCTAAAGCATTTATTTACACCGATAAATTTCTCGCGTACACACTGGCGAATGTTAATGCATCTCAAGAAGACTATTTGCGCACACGGACTCTGGGCAAACTTATTTACCAGCGAGCGCCTACAAACGGAATAGCCTTCCCCAGCGTAAAAGATAAAGACGGCTATAATATTTTCTTCAACAAGTCTTCTTCAGATGAATACCTTCAAAACGTTTGCTCATTTGTCGTTCGGATCAATAAGGAGCGAAGGTACGGCATGATGGACTTTGAAATAATTGAGTCAGTCATGGATTTGCAAGATGACGGCACCTTCATCTGGGATGATGCCAGCACCCCAACCTCCTTCGGCATCTACAATCTTACTCAAAGCGAGCACAAGACAGCACTAATTCATAAAGATGATCCAAATGGATTATTGACTCTAATACACGGAAAATAAATCAAGGAATCTTCCTACAAGTTTTAACCTTGACGAAGGTACCTCTATTTTGTAGTGTGATTTCGGCGCCTAAGAAACGCCTCACGTAGCGGTCAATCCGCCCCGACAGATGCGGCTTTTTTCTGCCTGTGGTCTAATCCTGCGCGCAGAAAACGTGTTATGTCGGGAGCGGACTAATACAAGACCCGTAAGGGGAATACGTCCGGTCCGCTACGTGGGATTTCTTAGCTCCCGACACCCAGCCCTAAGAAAGCTGAAATCACGTAGAGGTAATGGAAATGCCTGCCAAATCCAGCAACTTCAAGCTCTTCGCACATGCGTCTTGCCTGCTCAGATCTCCAATGACCACGGAGGCCAGCCATGACTGACCTTCAAACACCTACCCTCTTCACCCGCCACAACCGCCCTCTCCACACCCTCTGGCTCGAATCCCAAGCCTGGTTCTGCGCTCACGAACTCGGCCGGCTGAGCGGGCACTTCTTCGACGAACACTGCATGCGTAAGCTCGACCCGGACCAGTATCGCAGTGTGCAACTGCTCCGCTATGGCAAGTACCAGGAGACCACCATGGTCAGCGAGTCCGGGGCCTATACCTTGCTGGCGCATCACCATGTGCCGGAGAACCGTCATTTGCGCCGGTGGCTGACACATGAGGTGGTGGCGGTACTGCGTGATGCTCAGGCTGAAGGGGTGGACGATGGGCCGCGGCTGGGGCATATGTGCTGGCCTGGTGGACGAAGCGCGACGTTGTTGTATTGGCAGAGTGAGCCTTGGGTGAGGATGCGGGATATGCCGGTGGTGCTGGCCGGGGAAGTGGAGCTACCGGGGCCGCTGGAGAAGCGCAAATTGAGTTGGCGGGAGTGTGCGCAGCGGGCGCTGCGGATGCATGGGGTTTAGCGAGCAATTTTGCCTGTGCAGGCCTCTTCGCGGGTGAACCCGCTCCCACAGAGACCGCGGTTTGCTGAAGTTACTTGGCAAGCCGGTCCAGCCGACTTGGCCATGAGCAATCTGGGCTGACGGGGGACGTGTGGGAGCAGGTTCATCGAGGCGTGGAACCGCCGCGAACACCGGCGAAGCCGGTGCCATACACCGAGTCGGATTCTTCGCGGGCATGCCCGCTCCCACAGAAGTAGAGCTCTAGCTCTGAGGCGGTGATTTGCCTTGAGATTGCGACCTGGGACCGCCAAATCCTTGAAGCCTACTCAAGTCGCTCAGCAGCCTTTTTGTAAGCTTGGTCTCTTTCACGGCGATCGACAGCGACGACAAAAACCACGACCTCTTGGTCAATGACCTGATAGACCAGCCTAAACCCGCTGCTGCGAAGCTTTATCTTGTAGCAATCCGGCAGCGAGTGAAGGCGGTTTGCCTCGATTCGAGGGTTCAGCAGGACCTCTGCCAGTTTCTTCTTGAACTGCTGACGCACGGTATCGCCCAGCTTCTTCCACTCTTTCAATGCGCGGGCATCGAAGTCGAGGCTATAGGTCATCCAGCTGGACCCTCACGCGCTGCGCAGAAGCAAGCCGCTCTTGTACGGTAGCAATGAGGTCTTCATCTTCCTCGGTCATCAGGACTGGCCTGAAGGGTAGCTTGCCCCGCTCAGCGACATATTGCAGAGCCTGCCGCATGAGTTCGGAGGGGGTTACACCGAGGCGCTCGAGCTCTTTGTAGGCGCGGGCTTTGAGATCATCGTCGACGCGGATGTTGATGGAAGCCATGACTTGGCCCTCATGTAAAGACGATTGTCATTACAATGCACTGATCTTGGTGATTCTGCAATGGTGGATTGTTTGCCGGGGCCGCTGTGCGGCCCTTTCGCGACACAAGGCCGCTCCTACAGGGAATCGCGTAGCAGGGGAGATTTGCCAAGGTAGCTGGCGCCCGTGGCGCCAGGGAGCGCTCGATATCAGTCGGGGAGCATTACGAAAAAGGAAGAAGCCCCGCCCACGCCGACAGGAGGGGTACGGCACCAACGAGGATGCCGGGACTGGACATGCCAGTCTACGTGGTCGAGGGCGAGGCCAGATCTGAAGATAGCGCAGGCTAACGGCAGGGTCCACAGCCAATCGGATTTGATGTGTAAACCATATCCCGCGTACGGCGCGTGGAATGCAGCAACCAGGACCCTACCTGCTCAGCTATCAGCCGTTGACAGCTCACCTCCCACTTGCTAATAATCGCCCACAGTTGTACGACAACACATAACAAAAACAACAATCAGTGGACGATCCCATGTCGACACCCATCCCGCTCTACCCACAACTGTTGCATACCCCTCTTCGCCCGGCCAGCTCGCGTACACCTGCCGGTACGTAGCGCCCGGTTACTGCGCATTCACCCCTGGCCCTGACCGGCCCGTTAACTACCCGCCCCTGCCGCAGGCCGCTTGCGCGTGCCCGGTGGACCGGCTGCCACACCCTTCGGGAGCACAACAATAATGAAAATCTGCCACACCCTGCCCTTCGCCCTGCTTGGCGCCGGGGTCATCGCCGGCCTGCCGGGCACCAGCCTGGCTGCGGGCTTTGTCGAGGACAGCAAGGCCACCCTCGGGCTGCGCAACTTCTACATCAACCGCAACTTCACCAACCCCAGCAACCCGCAGAGCAAGGCCGAGGAGTGGACGCAAAGCTTCATTCTCGATGCCCGTTCGGGGTTCACCGAGGGCCCGATCGGGTTTGGCGTGGATGTGCTGGGGCTGTGGTCGGTCAAGCTCGATGGCGGTGGCGGCACCTACGGCACGGCGTTGCTGCCGCGCCATGACGATGGCAAGCCAGCAGACGACTACGGGCGCCTGGCGGTGGCGGGCAAGGCGCGTATTTCCAAGACCGAGCTGAAGATCGGTGAGTGGATGCCGGTGCTGCCGATTCTACGCTCGGACGACGGTCGCTCGTTGCCGCAGACCTTCCGTGGCGGGCAGGTGACCTCCAATGAAATCGCAGGGCTGACCCTGTACGGCGGCCAGTTCCGCGGCAACAGCCCGCGCAACGACGCCAGTATGGAAGACATGAGCTACGGCGGCGGCGTATCAGACCGTTTCAACTTCGTCGGTGGCGAGTACAAGTTCAACCAGGACCGCACGCTGGTGGGGCTGTGGAATGCGGTGCTCAAGGACGTGTACCAGCAGCAATACCTGCAACTGAGCCACAGCCAGCCGGTGGGTGACTGGACCCTAGGTGCGAACCTGAGTTACTTCCATGGCGACGAGGACGGCTCCGAGCGCGCCGGGCAGCTGGACAACAAGACCTACTCGGGGATGTTCTCGGCCAAGTACGGCGGCAGCACGTTCTGGGTGGGGCTGCAGAAAGTCGATGGTGATACCTGGATGCGGGTAAACGGCACCAGCGGTGGGACCTTGGCCAACGACAGTTACAACTCCAGCTTCGACAATGCCAACGAGCGCTCGTGGCAGGTGCGTCATGACTTCAACTTTGTGACCGTCGGGGTACCGGGGTTGACCCTGATGAACCGCTACATCAGCGGGCGCGACGTGCATAGCGGGGGCGTGACCGATGGCAAGGAGTGGGTGCGTGAGACCGAACTGGCGTACGTGATCCAGAGCGGAGCGTTCAAGGACTTGAGCGTGAAATGGCGAAATTCGTCGATTCGGCGGGATTACAGCAATAACGAGTTCGATGAGAACCGGCTGATCTTCAACTACCCGCTGTCGCTCTTGTAACCGAGAAGACCGGCACTGATTGAAATTGGGGCCGCTTTGCCCCTATCGCCGGCAAGCCAGCTCCCACCAGGCCGCAGTAATTTCCAGCCAAGTGGAGTAGCTGTGGGAGCTGGCTTGCCGGCGATAGGGGCCTGACAGGCCATAAAGAGACGCAGGCCTCATTGACAACACCCGAACCCACCGCCAATAATCAGCAAAGTCATACGACAACCTACAACAATTAACAACAAGAGCCGGCCATGACCACTACCCCCCTCAATCGCCTGCTGCTCACCGGAGCCGCAGGCGGCCTGGGCAAGGTCCTTCGCGAACGCCTGCAAGGCTACGCCGAGGTCCTGCGCCTTTCCGACATCAGCGCCATGGCCCCCGCTGCGGGCCCGCATGAAGAAGTCATCACCTGTGACCTGGCCGACAAGGCTGCGGTACATGCCTTGGTCGAAGGCGTGGATGCCATCATCCACTTCGGCGGCGTGTCCACCGAACATTCCTTCGAAGACATTCTCGGCCCCAACATCTGCGGCGTGTTCCACGTCTACGAGGCGGCGCGCAAGCACGGGGTGAAGCGCATCATCTTCGCCAGCTCCAACCACACCATCGGCTTCTACCGCCAGGATGAGCGTATCGACGCCCACTCCCCGCGTCGCCCCGACAGTTACTACGGGCTGTCCAAGTGCTACGGCGAGGATGTCGCCAGTTTCTACTTCGACCGCTACGGCATCGAGACTGTCAGCATTCGCATAGGCTCGTCGTTCCCGCAGCCCCAGAACCCACGCATGCTCTGCACGTGGCTGAGCTATGACGACCTGGTGCAGCTGATCGAGCGCGGGCTTTTCACCCCCAACGTTGGCCACACCATCGTCTACGGCGCTTCCGACAACCGCACCGTGTGGTGGGACAACCGCCATGCCGAGCACCTTGGCTATGTGCCCAAGGACAGCTCCGAGCCCTTCCGCGCCGCAGTAGAAGCCCAGCCGGCGCCCGCCGCAGATGACCCGAGCATGGTCTACCAGGGCGGCGCTTTCGCCGTCGCCGGCCCGTTCGACTGACCCACGCACGCCAGGAGGCACGGCCATGAACTGTGAATTGATCGTTGACGCCCGTAACAGCACAGGCGAAAGCCCCGTGTGGCACCCAGGCGAGCAGGCCCTGTACTGGGTCGACATTCCCGCCCGCCAGCTGCACTGCTGGCAAGCGGCCGATGGCAGACACCAGGTCTGGCAGGGTGACGAGATGCTGGCCTGCATCGCCCGCAGCGGCCAGGGTTGGGTCGCCGGCATGGAAAGCGGCATCTTCCAGCTCCAGGCCAAGCCCGACGGCAGCCTTGATAGCCGCCTGCTCAGCAGCGTGCCGCACGCCCAGGCCGGCATGCGCTTCAACGATGGCCGCTGCGACCGCCAAGGCCGCTTCTGGGCCGGCACCATGCTGCTGGACATGCAGCAAGGTGCCCATGTGGGTGCGCTGTACCGCCATGATGGAGAAGGCCAGCTGCACCTGCAGCAAGACGGGATGATCGTGCCCAACGGCCTGGCTTTCAGCCCCGACGGCACGCGCATGTACCTGTCCGACTCGCACCCCAACGTGCAGAAGGTCTGGGCTTTCGACTACGACATCGACAGCGGCACGCCGCACAACAAGCGGCTGTTCGTCGACATGCGCGGCTACCCAGGGCGCCCCGATGGCGCGGCCATCGACCAGGACGGCTGCTACTGGATCTGCGGCAACGATGCTGGGCAGATCCACCGCTTCACCCCAGACGGGCGCCTCGACCGCTCGCTGAGCGTACCGGTGAAAAAGCCGGCAATGTGCGCCTTTGGCGGCGCCAACTTCGACACCCTGTACGTCACGTCCATCCGCCCAGCAGGTACAGACCTCAGCGACCAGCCCCTCGCTGGCGGGGTATTTGCCCTCAACCCTGGCACCAAGGGCCTGGAGGAACCTGCCTACCGGGGCTGACGCCCCTTGCCGCACCCACACTTGCACACACGAAACCGGATAATAAAAACCACGGAGTTTCATCATGACGTTCAAACGCAAGCTACTCCTTGCCGTACTCCCGTTTGCCTTTAGCGTGGCCATGCCTGCTTCGGCACTGGACATCAAGTTCGCCGAAATTCACCCGGCCGGCTACCCGACCGTGGTCGCCGAACAGAACATGGGCAAAAAGCTCGAGCAGGCCAGTAATGGCGACATCACCTTCAAGATGTTTGCCGGCGGTGTGCTGGGTTCGGAAAAGGAAGTGATCGAACAGGCGCAGATCGGTGCCGTGCAGATGACCCGCGTCAGCCTGGGGATCGTCGGCCCGGTGGTGCCGGATGTGAACGTGTTCAACATGCCGTTCGTGTTCCGCGACCATGATCACATGCGCAAGATCATCGACGGCGAGATCGGCCAGGAAATCCTCGACAAGATCACCAACTCCGATTTCAACCTGGTAGCCCTGGCCTGGATGGACGGCGGCTCGCGCAGCATCTATACGAAGAAGCCGGTACGCAGCCTGGAAGACCTCAAGGGCATGAAAATTCGCGTACAGGGCAACCCGCTGTTCATCGACATGATGAACGCCATGGGCGGCAACGGCATCGCCATGGACACCGGGGAAATTTTCAGCGCCCTGCAAACCGGCGTGATCGATGGCGCCGAGAACAACCCGCCTACCCTGCTTGAGCACAACCACTTCCAGAGCGCCAAGTACTACACCCTGACCGGCCACCTGATCCTGCCGGAACCCGTGGTGATGTCCAAGACCACCTGGAACAAGCTCAGCCCCGAGCAGCAGGCGTTGGTGAAAAAGGTTGCACGTGAGGCGCAGATGGAAGAACGCGCGCTGTGGGATGCCAAGTCCGCCGCCAGCGAAGAGAAGCTCAAGGCCGCAGGTGTCGAGTTCATTACCGTGGACAAAAAGCCGTTCTATGACGCCACCGCTTCGGTACGCGAGAAGTACGGCGCGCCGTACGCCGACCTGATGAAGCGTATCGACGCCGTCCAGTAATACCAGCCCCTTCCAAGACGACCTCGGCAGTGCGGCGCCCGCCGCCCTGCCGCTTTGGTGATGCCTATGAAATCGCTTTTCCTGAGCGTGAACGACACGCTGTACCGCAGCTGCATCTGGATCGCGGGCCTGTCGATCCTGGCCATGACGCTGATCATCCCGTGGGGCATCTTCGCCCGCTACGTGCTGGGCACCGGCTCCAGCTGGCCAGAGCCAGTCTCGATCCTGCTGATGGTGGTGTTCACCTTCGTTGGTGCCGCCGCCAGCTATCGCGCCGGGGCGCACATGGCGGTGGGGATGATCACCGACCGGTTGCCGCCGCTGCAGCGCCAGTTGGTCGCCCTGCTGGTACAACTGCTGATGATCGTGGTGTGCGTGTTCATGACCTATTACGGCACCCGGCTGTGCATCACCACCTGGAACCAGTCGCTGGCCTCGCTGCCCGGTGTGCGGGTTGGCATGACCTACGCGCCGATCCCGGTCGGCGGCGTGCTGACGCTGGTGTTCGTGCTGGAAAAACTCCTGCTGGGCGATCAGAGCAACCGCAAGGTCGTGCGCTTTGACCTGGTCGAAGAAAACGAAGGAGCTGCATAAATGGAAGCGTTCATTCTGTTGGGCAGTTTCATCGTGCTGATTCTGATCGGTATGCCGGTGGCCTACGCCCTGGGCCTGTCGGCGCTGATCGGCGCCTGGTGGATCGACATCCCGCTGCAAGCGATGATGATCCAGGTGGCCAGTGGGGTTAACAAGTTCTCGCTGCTGGCCATTCCGTTCTTCGTGCTGGCCGGCGCAATCATGGCCGAAGGCGGCATGTCACGACGGCTGGTGGCCTTTGCCGGGGTGCTGGTGGGCTTCGTGCGTGGCGGCCTGTCGCTGGTCAACATCATGGCCTCGACCTTCTTCGGCGCAATTTCCGGCTCGTCGGTGGCCGACACCGCCTCGGTGGGCTCTGTGCTTATCCCGGAGATGGAGCGCAAAGGTTACCCGCGTGAATTCTCAACCGCCGTGACCGTCAGTGGCTCGGTGCAGGCGCTGCTGACCCCGCCCAGTCACAACTCAGTGCTGTACTCGCTGGCGGCGGGCGGCACGGTATCCATTGCCTCGCTGTTCATGGCGGGCGTGATGCCCGGCTTGCTGCTGAGCGCGGTGATGATGGGCCTGTGCCTGATCTTCGCGAAGAAGCGCAACTACCCCAAGGGCGAAGTGATCCCGCTGCGCCAGGCGTTGAAGATTGCCGGTGAGGCGCTGTGGGGCCTGATGGCCATGGTCATCATTCTCGGCGGCATCCTGTCGGGCGTGTTCACCGCGACCGAATCGGCAGCCGTGGCGGTGGTGTGGTCATTCTTCGTGACCATGTTCATCTACCGCGACTACAAGTGGCGCGACCTGCCCAAGCTGATGCACCGCACGGTACGGACCATCTCCATCGTGATGATCCTGATCGGCTTCGCCGCCAGCTTCGGCTACGTGATGACCCTGATGCAGATCCCGTCGAAGATCACCACGGCGTTCCTGACCCTGTCGGACAACCGCTATGTGATCCTGATGTGCATCAACTTCATGCTGTTGCTGCTGGGCACGGTGATGGACATGGCGCCGCTGATCCTGATCCTTACGCCGATCCTGCTGCCGGTGATTACCGGTATTGGTGTAGACCCGGTGCACTTCGGCATGATCATGCTGGTGAACCTGGGGATCGGGCTGATAACGCCACCGGTGGGCGCCGTGCTGTTCGTGGGCTCGGCCATCGGCAAGGTGAGCATCGAGTCGACGGTGAAGGCGCTGCTGCCGTTCTACCTGGCGCTGTTCCTGGTGCTGATGGCGGTGACTTAC
>NZ_JBNRIK010000044.1:0-13666 GCF_053557975.1 Pseudomonas sp. XP2 | reverse complement strand
CCGGCGATGGGCTGCAAAGCAGCCCTCTGGTTCTTTCTGCAAATGGATCCTGCACATGGCTGTTCCCTCCTCGGCTGTACCTCTATTCCCGCGCAAACTGGCCATCGCCCTGCTCGCCCTGCTGGCCTGTTCATTCGCCGGCAACCACATCGCCGCGCGCATTGCCTTCGATGACGGCACCGGCGTGCTGCTGGCGATTCTCTGCCGCTCAGGCATCACCTTGCTGGTGCTGGCCTGCCTGCTGTTGTGGCAACGCCAGGCGCTGGGCCTGCCAGCAGGCACCCGGCACTGGCAACTGCTGCTCGGCCTGCTGATCGCCACCCAAAGCCTGTGCCTGTACTCGGCGGTGGCGCGCATTCCGGTAGCCCTGGCGCTGCTGGTGGGCAACACCTTCCCGATGCTGCTGGCGCTGCTCACCTGGGCGCTGGGCGGCGCTCGCCCCACGGGCCGCACCGTGCTGTTCATGGGCCTGATCCTGTGCGGCCTGGTGCTGGCGCTGGATGTGCCGGCACGCCTGGCCGACAGCAGCGTGGCCAACCCGCACTGGGTGCCTGGGGTCAGCCTGGCCTTTGGCGCCGCCTGTGCCTTTGCCTGCGCCTTGTGGATCACCGACCACAAGCTGGCCAGCGTGCGCGGCCCCGTGCGCAGCCTGCTGACCTTGCTGATCGTGTTCTCCAGCATGCTGGTTGCAGGCGCAAGCGGCGTGATGCCGTCAGGCTTGTCACTGCCGGGCAGCAGCAGTGGCTGGGTGGCTCTGGCCTGCCTGGTGGTGCTGTATGGCCTGGCCTTCACCTTGCTGTTCGTCTGCGTACCAAAGCTGAACATGGCGCAGAACGCACCGGTGATGAACGTCGAGCCCATCGCCACACTGCTGCTGGGCTGGGCCTTGCTCGACCAGCAGCTCGGCACCCTGCAATTACTCGGCGGCGCCGTGGTGGTGTGCGGCATCGTGCTGCTCACCTACCGTCGGGCCAGTTGATTGTTCATCTGAAAGGAGCCTTGAATGGCTGTGACCGAACTGCACCTGCAGGACCGCCTGACCCGCCTGAGCCTGGCTCCGGAGCTGGGCGCCAGCCTGGTCAACTGGGAAGTGAAAGCGAGCGGGCAAGCGCTGCTGCGCCATTCCGACCTGGCCGCATTGGAAAGTGGTACGCCACGACGCCTCGCCTGCTACCCGCTGGCGCCTTGGTCCAACCGTATTGCGGAGGGTGGTTTTGCCCGGCCCGAGGGTTGGCAGCCACTGGCACCGAATACCGGGCATGACCCTTATCCGATTCATGGCAGTGCCTGGCAGCAGGCCTGGCAGGTGGAGCACCACAGCGAGCGACGCGCGCGCCTGACGCTGCACAGTGAAGTGCCGTTTGCCTACCTGGCCACGCTGGACGTGCACTTGCACGAGGGGGGCCTGAACCTGGACCTGCATGTCACCCATCTGGATGAGGCGGCAACCTGGTATGGCTTGGGGTTGCACCCTTACTTTCCGCGGTATCCCGATACCCAGCTGTATGCCACGGCACGCAAGGTGTGGCTGGCCGAGCCCGGGCGTTTGCCGTCGTACCAGGCCCAGGTGCCCGAGCAGTGGTGCTTCAATGCCTTGGGCCGTTTGCCCGAGACGGTGGTCGATCATGCCTTCAGTGGCTGGCCCGGAGAGTGTGTGATCGAACAGCCAAGCGCGGGTTATCGACTGGCGTGCAGTGCCAGCGGGGCTGAGCAATTCTTGCTGTTTTGCCCGCAGGGGCAAGGTTTTTTCTGCTTTGAACCGGTAAGCCACCCGGTCAATGCGCATCACCTGCCAGGGCGGCCGGGGTTGCGGTTGTTGCAGCGGGGGGAAGGAATGAGCCTGGGGTTCAGGATGCAGTATCGACCCCTTTGATTGTGTTGCCTTGATGGGGGCTGCTGCGCAGCCCATCGCCGGCAAGCCAGCTCCCACCCGACCGGATGCGCAGTACCTGTGGGAGCCTGGCTTGCCAGCGATGGGCCGCAAAGCGGCCCCAAATTCTCACGCCTTAAGCCAATGCCTCGGTAGCCCTCACCATTGGCTTGCTGGATACATCTCCCCGCACCTCCCGCGCCACCTTCCACACCAGCACTGCCGCCACAATATCGAACGCCGCCAGCACCACGAACAGCGGGCTGTAGCCAATCTGCGTGACAAGCACCCCGAACACCAGGGTAAACGCTGCTGCCCCCAGGTAACCGCACATGCCGCCCATGCCGGTCGCCGTGGCCACCTGGTCCTTGCTGAACGAGTCGGAAGTGATGGAGTACAGCGCCCCTGACAGCGTCTGGTGGGCAAACCCGCCAATGCACAGCAACAGGATCGCCGTGTAAGGGCTTTCCACCAGGCCGATGCAGGCCGGGCCGATCATGCAACTGGCCCCAAACACCAGGACCATCTTGCGCGAGGTGAACAACGACACCTTGAAGTAGCGGTGGAACAGCGGGCTCAGATACCCACCCAGCACACAACCTATATCGGCAGCCAGGAACGGCAGCCAGGCGAACATCGCCACTTCCTTGATGTTCATGTGCCGCTCGGTCATCAGGTACAGTGGAATCCAGGCATTGAAGGTTTGCCAGGCCGGCTCGGAGAGGATCCGCGCCGATGCGATGGCGTAGAAGTTGCGCGCCTTGAAGATGCGCTTCCACGCGCCCTTCTCGCGGCTGTCCTGTTTGAAGTGCGCTTCCTGCCCGGCCAGGATGTAGTCGCGCTCCTCATCACTCAGGCGTTTCTGGTCGCGCGGGTGCTTGTACAACAGCATCCACAGCAGGGTCCAGACGATGCCGGAGACGCCAACAATCACGAATGCCAGCTGCCAGCCACTGTGCAGAATCGCCCACACCACCAGCGGCGGTGCCAGCAAGGCGCCCAGCGATGAGCCGATATTGAACCAGCCGATCGCCACCGAGCGCTCCTTGGCCGGGAACCACTCGGTGGTTGCCTTGACCCCGGCCGGCAAGCCGGCGGCTTCGGTCATGCCCAGCAGCCCGCGCATAAAGGCCATGCTCTGCCAGCCGGTGGCCAGGGCCGCGCCAGCACAGGCCAGCGACCAGGCCATGGCGAACACGGCAAAGCCCAGCTTGGTGCCAATGAAATCAATGAACCAGCCGGCTACCGGCTGCATGAGGGCGTAGCACACCTGCCAACTGGCGACGATCTTGGCGTATTGTTCGGTACTGATGGAGAGGTCGGTCATCAAGGTGGGGGCGGCCACCGAGAGGGTGTTGCGGGCGAGGTAGTTGACGACGAGCCCAGCCGTGACAAGGCTGACCATCCACCAACGGATGCCTTTCATCTTCATGGTTCACCTGAATTTCTTGTTTTTAGACTGGCGAGCGATTGGCGCGAACACCGGCAGCGGTATTTGCGACAAATTGTTTCAGGCGAAAGAGTGCCACGTCATAGGTCATCGTACAACACTTATTATTTCTTAATGTTTCGCCCCGTGTTGTACGATCTCAGTCCAGCTGTTGGGCCCGCAGCGCCTGCGCTAGCATGTCGATGAAGGCCCTGACCTTGGCAGAGCCGTACTTGCTCTCGCGATGCAACACATGAATCGGCCAGGGCGCCTCCTCGTACTCCGCCAGGATCACCTGCAACTGCCCACTGGCCAGCTCATCTGCCACCTGGTACGACAACAGGCGGGCAATCCCCAGCCCGCCGCTGGCGGCAGCGATCGCCCCGTCATTGCTGGTCACCGTCAGGCGCGGCTTCATGCGCACCAGGGTTGGCTCTTCAGTCACGCCAAAGCGCCAGCCGGCACGGGGCGACAGGTTGGTGGTGCCGATCACGGCATGCCCGGCCAGGTCGGAGGGATGCTTCGGCACGCCATGGCGCGCCAGGTAGTCGGGGGACGCACACAACATGCGCCGTACCCTGCCGACCCGCAACGCCTTCAACCCGGAGTCGGGCAATGGGCCGATGCGCACGGCCACGTCCATGCCCTCCTCGACCATGTTCACCACGCGGTCGAGGAAGTAGGCAGAAACATCGACGTCCGGGTACTGCTGCAGGTAGCGGACGATACACAGCATGACAAACTTCTTGCCGAACAGAATCGGGGCGGTTACTGCCAGGTCGCCTTTGGGGGTGGCGTTAATGCCGGCGGCCGCTTCGTTGGCCTCATGGATACTGGCCAGAATATGCCGGGTGTCCTCCAGGTAGCGGCCGCCAGCTTCGGTCAACCGCACACTACGGGTAGTGCGCAGCAGCAACTTGACCCCAAGCTGGTCTTCCAGGGCACTGACGGCGCGGGTGACGGCGGCCGGGGAAATGTCCAGGCGCCGGGCAGCAGCGGCGAAGCTTTCCAGCTCACCTACCGCGACGAACACCTTCATCAGGTGGATCTGGTCCATGCGGGCTCCTGAGTATTTGGGGTGCCAGGATTATCGGATATTCGGCTGTTCTGTGCTGCCTGCCGGCGATGAGGCCAGGACAGGCATATCAGATATCCAGCACCAGCGCCTGTACCCCCTCCTCCACCTGCGCCGGCACCGCACAACAGATCAGCACCGATCCCGCCTCCGGCAGCTCTGCCGGCGGGTTCGGATAATGCACCTGGCCGCTTACCAGCCTGGTCTTGCAGGTACCGCACGACCCACCCCGGCAACTGAACTCGGGCGCAAGCCCCCGTGCCTCGGCCAGCTCCAGCAGGGTGCCGCTGCCCGGTACCCATCGCGCTTCCTTGGCCGACGCTGCGAAGTACACCGGTACTGGCTCGCTTGCCGAGGGCGGCTGTTGCAAGGTAGGTTGGCCTGCATCCGTGTGCCGCCGCAGCGTCGACGGCCCAAAGGCTTCAGCGTGAATGCGCGCATCGGGCACATGCACCGAACGCAGCCCTTCATACAGGTCCTGAGTGAAACTGCCCGGGCCGCATAGGTAGAAATCGTAGTCGTCCAGCGCCAGCGTCGCCTTGACCTGCTCGATACCCAGCCGGCCGACAAACTCATAATCCTGCCCGACCACGGCATGGTCTTCTGGCTGACTCAGGGCGCGATGAACGTGTAGCAAGCCCCCGGCCTGTTGGCGCAGGCCCGCCAGTTCCCGCCCGAATGGCAAGTCGGCGAGGCTGCGAGCACCATGGAACAAATGAATTCGCCGTGCCTGACCTTTGCGCAATTGCTCACGCAGCATGGCCAGCAACGGCGTGATCCCCACACCCGCGCCAATCAGCACAAGCGGGCGCGTACTCTGCTCATCCAGTGTGAAACTGCCCATAGGCGCGCGCACATCCAGCACATCACCTGGCTTGACGCGCTCATGCAGGTGCCGAGAGGCGGGCCCCTGCGCTTTTACGCTGATACGCAGGTAGCCATCGGACGGTGCGCTCGACAAGCTGTAGGTCCGGATCATCGCGGCCTCACCGTCGATCTGCACGTGCACCGGAATGTGTTGCCCCGGCGCAAAGGCCACACTGCCATCACTCGGCGGTTCAAGGTAGAACGAGCGGATATCGCGGCTCTCCTGCTCCACCCGCAGCACACGCCAGGCCTGCCATTGACGCTGTCGCTGGCGTTGCTGCAGGCGTGCATCTGCCTCGGCCCAGGTGCCCGTCATCAGGCTGGTCGGTGCGTACTCCTTGAACGCCCAACGCAGGGAAACCGCCGCCTGGCGCCACACTACCTGCTCCACTTCCAGCGTCCACAGCCGCTCGGCACCTTCGAAGGCCTGGATGGCCGGGCTGTCCAGCAGCACCTCGGCACGCCCGCACAGCTGCAGCACGTTGCCGTTGCTGAAGTCGATGAACAGCAAGCCGGCCCGCGGGTTCACCAACAAGTTGCCCAAGGTGTTGAAGTGCAGGTTGCCCGCGTAGTCGGGAATGATCAGCCGATTACCCTCGACCTTGACGAACCCTGGCCGGCCGCCACGGTGAGAGACATCCACAGAGCGCTGGCTGTCACCCTGCTCGACGTAGCTGGCGACAAAGAACGTGTCGGCGGCCTGGATCATGCTGACGCTTTTGGCGTCCAGCGTTGTCGCATCGACACGCGCCTGGGCGGGCTCGGCGACACGGGTGTAGTCACGCAACTGGATGTACTGCGGGCAGTTGCCGAACGACTGCTCCACCCTCACCTGCAGTTGCCCTTCGGCAGCCTGGCGGATCTGCCCGTTGATGCGATTGCGCCGACGGGTGTGCAGTTCGATACCCAGCAGGCCGACCGCCTGCCCGGCTACCAGCCCCGGCGTGGCGGGGTCATCTGCTGGCAGCGTGGTGTCGATCGTCAGCACGCGAGGGTCGGGCGAACTGACGAACCCTTCCGGCCCTTCCAGCAGGGTGGCCCAAGGCCGACCCAAGGCGTCCACACTGGCGGCGACCATGAACGGCAACTGGTGATAGAAACTACGGTGCTGGTCGGGCATGTAGTCACGAATGACCTTTTGCCCGAACGCCTCCATGCGCTCTGCTACACCGGCCTTTTCCTGCAGGGTTTTCTCGCCCGCATGCCAGGGCGAGGGGCGATGGTCCGGGGGCTGTTGCATGGTGGCGTTCCTCTCGAAGGCGAGGTATCAGGCGCTGGTCTGCAGCCCGATCACAGTACGTGGCATGGGCACGAAGCCCGGCAGCGACTCGATCCGTGCCAGCCAACTGCGCACGTTGGCATAGGGCTCCAGCGACACGTTGCCTTCGGGGGCGTGGGCGATGTACGAGTAGTTGGCGATGTCGGCGATGGTGGGCGTGCTGCCCGCCAGGAATGGCGCCTTGACCAGCTCGGCGTCGATCACCTTGAGCAGGGTATGGGCACGGGCAATGACTTCGTCGGTGTTGAACGCAGCGCCGAACACGGTCACCAGGCGCGCAGCAGCGGGGCCAAAGGCCAGCGGGCCGGCAGCCACCGACAACCAGCGCTGCACACGGGCGGCGGCAGCGGGTTCTTCGGGCAACCAGGTGCCGTTGTCGTACTTTTTGGCCAGGTAGACGAGGATGGCATTGGAATCGGCGATCACCGTGCCGTTGTCATCGATGACCGGGACTTGGCCGAACGGGTTGAGGGCCAGAAAATCCGGCTGCTTGTGCGCGCCTTTGGCCAGGTCGACGAACACCAGCTCGGTGGGCAGGTTGAGCAGCGAGAGCATCAATTCGATGCGATGGGCATGGCCAGACTTGGGGAAGTTGTAGAGCTTGATCGGGTTCGACATGGGTTTTGCTCCTGGTCAGCACCGGGATGGGCTGGTGGAGCCTATGCTGCACTGGATCGGCTGGCAGCAGAATCAGCGCGCAAGGGAAACCATAATTTCGCGGGGCGGAATAATGGTTTCCTCTGCGCAAGTACGGGCAGGCCAGCGCTAGCAAACAAACATCAGGTCAGTGCAACTTCTTGAAATGCCGGAACAATCCACGTGCAGCCTCGACCACCTGCGGAACACAGTCCTGGATATCGGCTTCGCTCATCTGGTCTAGCAGCTCGAAGTTATCTTCAAGCCCATGCAGGGAAATGGCCTTGAGCAATGGGTCCTGCTCTGGCGGCAACTCGCCCCAACCGGCAACCTGGGTGCCGCGCATATAGCCGAAGCACCACTCCTCCAGAACGATCACCGTGCCTGCCTCGCCCTCGGTTTCCTCGAACAGCGGCTCGAAATGGTCGACGTTGTCAGACAGTTCCTCATTCACCTGATTGGCATAGCGCAACATCAACGCGGTGTACGCTTCCTCGTGCGCTGGCTTCTTGAACTTCGGTACCTTGCCACCGGCCACTGCGGGCAGCCATTGCTCGGGGAAAACGGTCACCGGCGAGCTGGCCAGTGCTGTGAAAAAGCCATTGAGCTCGGCCAGGTTCAGCACGGAATAGTCGTTGCCGTAGGTGATCAACAGGTCTTCGAGACGGTCGAGTTCTTTTTCGCTGAGTACGGGGAGCATGGGTCAGAATCCTGGGAAGCAAAAGTGTGTGCACCCTAGCACAGCAAGGCCGCAAGGGCTGCCCGCGTGATACATGGCGCGGGCAGATCGGTCAGGCGTGCAACCAGTCCTGCAGCTCATGTCGCCGGTCGGTGCCGATCAGCAGCCACAGCAAGATGCGGCACTTGCGCGGGCAGAGTTGCCCGGCCATGTGCACGCCTTTTTTCTGCAGATCGATCTCTGCACCGGCAAATCCATAGGTTGCCCGGGCGGTTGGCCCATTACCTGTGCGTGTGGCCACCACTACCGGCAAGGTGGGCGCCACGTGTTCCAGCACATCGGACCAACTCGCGCTGACATGCCCAGCGCCGAAGCCGGCGATGACCAAGCCTTCATAACCCGATGTGGCCACCGCGTGCAGCAGCGCCGTGTCTGCGTCCAGGCAGGCTTCCAGCAGGGCAACGCGCTGGTCGGTGCGATGCGGTAACGGCAGCACTTCCCGGCGCCCTGGCGAATGGTGATACAGCACAGCCCCCTCCACCACTTCGCCCAATGGGCCACACCCCGGCGATTCGAATGCCGCTATCGCCATGCTGGCGGTCTTGCGAACCCTTGCCGCGCAGTGGACCTGGTCATTCATCACCACAAGCACACCTCGCCCGCAGCTGCCCGGTGCCAATGCAACCTGAGCCGCAGCCAACAGGTTGGCCGGGCCATCGTTGCCCGGCTGGCTGGCCGAGCGCATGGCACCGGTCATCACCAATGGCGCATCGAACGGCCAGAGCAGATCCAGAAAATAGGCCGTTTCCTCAAGGGTGTCGGTCCCTTGACTCACTACCACAGCCTGGGCTCCGCGCTCCACCTCGCACCGGGCCCATGCCAGCACTTGCAGCAACGTCGCGAAGGCCAGCGATGCACTCGGGACCAGGCACAGTGAAGCTACGTTCAACTGCGCCATCTCGCGCAACTGGGGGACTTTAAGCAATTGCTGCTCGCAGTCGAGGCTTGGCGTTACACCACACCCAACAGCCCCCGCCTGCATACTGACTGTGCCCCCCAGGCTGGCGATCGACAGCCTGGGCAGGCTCGAATGTTCACTCATGCTTCTCCCCCCACAAGTAACCCAACCAGAGGTACGATCCCCAAGGTGCTGATGGCCATCGATACCACGTTTCCTATGTAGCCATGCACATAAGCAGGCAAGCGCTGCGTGATCGCCACCGCCAGCGGCGGAGCCACCAGCGCACCCAGCACCGCGCTGGCCATCACCACTTGCCAGCCGCCGCCATGCGTCAGCAATGCGGCCGGGACGACCGATACGATCGGAATGTAAGTAGGGTACCACCCGCGGGCTTGCCACTGGCCTCGCCAGGTTACGACCCCAACCAGCGATGCCAGGGCCTGCCCGGCCACTATCTGCATTACCAGCATCGAACCGTATGACGGTGCAGCCGGGGCCAACAGGTACGCCAGCAACACGCCCAGCAGCAGCCCGAGGCTGGCCAGTTCATTGCCAAAAAAAGGCGCTTCGCTGAAATCGGCCAGCACGCGCCGCAGCGTCCAGACCACACCGTAGTCTGGCTTGTTGACGACCGGCTCCACTGGGGTGGGTTCACGGCATTGGCGTACCCATGAAGGGAAGCGCTTGCACAGGATGAAAGCCACGACACTTGCCACTGCCATGCCACTCACATTGCCAACTACCACTGGCAATTGCAGGGGATAGCACAGGTAGTTGACTATCAGCAGGCTGGCCGGTGTGACCAGAAGAGCCCCCAGTACCGCCCCCGTGATCGTCACCCGCCAGCCCGCACCAAACAGCAACACCATGGCGGCCGGCAATGACACGAAGGCGACGAAGGTGGGTTGCCAGTTGCCACTGGCCAAGGTCCACCCCCACAACGCGTGGCTGAGCAGCAAGCCCAGGAACGAACTGGTGAACACCCATGGCCATAACCCGCTGCCATAGCAAATCGCAAAGCCCTGCCAGCGGTACCCTCGCACGTGGGCCCAGTGCGCCAGGCAAGCGCCCAGCAGCAGGCCCAGTGCGGGCAGCTCATGCTTGTAGAATGCCACCTCACTGATATCACCGACGATCCAGCGCAAGCGGCTCAGGGGCTGATCGAGCGTCGCCACCATTACTGCATAATCCGGCCATTGCCCATGGGCAAGGCTCGCAACGAGCACCGGCAGCAGACAGGCAAAAATCAACACAGGCCAACGCTGCTGTCCTGAGAAGAGTAGCGTGTTCATTTGCGACTCCTCAACGTGGCATTGGCGCGTGCAAGCGGTAACCAAGATTGGCATCGTAGAGGTCGATACGCCGGTCCCGCGGCAGGTCGTTGAGGTTGTTCCAGATCGGCGCCGAGCGTGCACTGCTCAGATCTACATCGGCATAGAGAATTTCTTCGGCCTCTGCACTGCCCACTTCGCCGATCGGCCAGCCATTGGTACCGGCGATCAGCGAGCCCCCCAGGAAGCGCCCGCCCCGCTCGCTCCCGACACGGTTCGCGGCGGCGATATAAACGTTGTTGACATGCGCTGCGGTCATGGTCAGGTACGAGGCCATGCAGCGCCCTGCTTCATCGAACAAGGGTGGCGGGGTCCATACCCAGTTGTTGAGGCTGCAGATGATGTCGGCGCCTTGCCCCGCCATCAGACGCGGGACTTCCGGGAACCATATGTCCCAGCATATCAGCAGGCCGATACGGCCAATCGGCGTCTCGAATACCGGGAACCCCAGATCGCCGGGGGTGAACCAAAGTTTTTCCTGGTTCCAGAGGTGCGCCTTACGGTAGTGCCCGAGCCGGCCTTCAGGGCCAAACAGTACGGCGCTGTCATAGAGCTTCAGCCCGTCGCGCTCGGAAAAACCTGCGGCCAGGTAAACCTGGTATTCCCTGGCGAAGTCTGCCCAGGCTTTCAGACTGGGGCCGTCCTGCAGCGTCTCTGCATGGGCATAGGCTTCGGCGCGGGAGTTGAAGGTGTAGCCGGTATTGGCCAGCTCAGGCAGCACTATCAGGTTGGCGCCTTCGCGTGCTGCGCGCCGGGCCAGTGCCAGACCATTACCCAAGTTGCGCTCACAATGCTCAAGACCGACCTGGGGGTCGTACTGGATGACAGCGATACGTACAGGGCTGACGGGGGAACAGGACTCAGACATGGCGGCTTCCTTTTTGTGATTGTTTTGGAAGGACACCAGTAAAGCGATGTTGGGCTTGGGAGGGACAGTCAGGAGGGTCCTATGGGACCGTAGGGCAATCGCATGATCGCAGTAGGACTCCCCCTACAAAATGCCCCGTACGCCGCTATTTCCCAACCTGATAATGTGGGTAGTGCTTAAGGGTAAAGCCACCATTGAATTGCGCTGAAGTGTTGTTGCAGAGGTTGATGACCGTATCAATTGCCGTGCGCAAACACGGCTCGATCCACCCGGCGTCAACTGAGAAGGCGATATCCGACCCTGACCCGGCCATTTTCCAGCCTCTGCACCGCGCACACGGACGTATCTGTCAGCAGCCCGTCAGCTCTTTTCAGAAGGTGGTCATAAAGCGAGATCCCTCCCATGCCGACGTCCAGATACAAGAAGCTTTCGTCCAGGGCCGCAAGCCCCAGATAGGCAGGTCCTTGAAACGGCAATCCCCTGCAATCTTATAGAACCAACTGTGATGTTCTGGTGTTCTCCATGAGTTGAAGAACCTGAGAATGACCAATTGCGAGATCAGTTCAGGGGTGGTTATGCACCACCCGCCAACACCCACAGAACCGCAAGGCTCATGTGGATGCCAGCTTGAAGTTACGATGCGGGCGTTATGCCTTACACCGCCAGCGCACGCTCACGCAGCTCGCTGTTGAGGATGCGGTCGTTCTCGCTGTAATCGACCGGGCAGTCGATCACGTGCACGCCCGGGGTCTTGATGCAGTGTTCCAGCAGCGGCAGCAGGCCTTCGGCACTTTCCACGCGGTGACCGTTGGCACCGTAGGCTTCGGCGTATTTGACGAAGTCCGGGTTGCCGTAGTCCAGGCCAAAATCGGTGAAGCCCATGTTGGCCTGCTTCCAGCGGATCATGCCGTAGCCATCGTCACGCAGGATCACCACGGTGATGTGCATGCCCAGGCGGACTGCGGTTTCCAGTTCCTGGCTGTTCATCATGAAGCCGCCGTCCCCGCACACCGAGATCACCGGGCGGTCAGGGTGCACTAGGTGTGCCGCCATGGCCGATGGCAGGCCGGCGCCCATGGTCGCCAGGGCGTTGTCCAGCAGCACCGTGTTCGGCTTGTGCGCCTTGTAGTTACGGGCGAACCAGATCTTGTAGATGCCGTTGTCCAGGGCAACGATGCCTTCGGACGGCAGTACACGACGGATGTCGGCCACCAGGCGCTGCGGGTAGACCGGGAAGCGGTTGTCGTCAGCCCCTTCGGCGATCTGCGCTTCGTTGGCTTCACGGATGGCCAGCAGGCGGGTGAAGTCCCAGTGCGACGTGTCGTTCAGCGCTTCGCTGATCTGCCACACGGCGTTGGCGATGTCACCAATCACTTCGACCTGCGGGAAGTACACGGCATCGACTTCGGCGGAGCGGAAGTTGATGTGGATGACTTCGGTACCACCACGGACCATGAAGAACGGCGGCTTTTCGATCACGTCGTGGCCGATGTTGATGATCAGGTCGGCGGCTTCGACGGCGCGGTGAACAAAGTCACCCGACGACAGCGCAGCGTTGCCCAGGAAGCGCGGGTGGCGCTCGTCGACCACGCCTTTACCCATCTGGGTGGTGATGAACGGGATACCGGTCTTGTCGATCAGCTGCTTGAGGACCTTGGCGGTCATCTTGCGGTTGGCACCGGCACCGATCACCAGAATCGGGTTACGGGCGTTCTGCAATTTCTCCACCGCCGCTTCGACAGCCTTGTGTTCGGCCAGCGGGCGGCGGTGCAGGCTACGCGGGATCGGCAGTGCATCGGTCTGCTCGGCGGCGATGTCTTCCGGCAGTTCCAGGTGTACCGCACCCGGCTTTTCTTCTTCGGCCAGGCGGAAGGCTTCACGCATGCGGGCCGGGATGTTGTCGGCCGAGGCGAACTGGTGGGTGTACTTGGTGATGGGGTCCATCATGCCGCACACGTCAATGATCTGGAAGCGGCCCTGCTTGGACTTCTTGATCGGCTTCTGGCCGGTGATCATCATCATCGGCATGCCGCCCAGGTAGGCGTAGGCGCTGGCGGTGACCAGGTTGGTGGCGCCGGGGCCGAGGGTGGACAGGCTGACGCCGGTCTTGCCAGTCAGGCGGCCGTAGGTGGCAGCCATGAAGCCTGCAGACTGCTCATGGCGGGTCAGTACCAGCTTGATCTTCGACTTGCGCAGGGATTCGAGCAGGTCGAGGTTTTCCTCACCGGGAATGCCGAACACATACTCGACACCTTCGTTTTCCAGGCATTGCACAACGACATCGGCGGCCTTGGCCATCTTGCTTGCTACCTCAAGTGATGGGACGGTGGAAGTCCGGAAATGCGCAGCACGGTGCGCTGGCATCACCAGGTTCAGGGGCAGGAGTGCCCTGAATCAAAGTCTTGACGTAGGGTAGGTACGGGAAAGTCACGTTAATGTGAGTGCAATATTGTCGCAGCGACTATGAAAGCATACGCGGTCGCTGTGGGAGCGGGCGTGCCCGCGAAACAAGCAGCGAGGTGAATGGCACGGGCTTCGCCCGTGTTCGCGGGACAAGCCCGCTCCTACAGGGATTCGAGCTGGGCAGAATTTTTCTGCCCACAAAGACAAAACCCCTACCTGCATGCGCAGATAGGGGTTTTGCGAAATGAATCTTGACGATGACCTACTC
>NZ_JBNRIK010000043.1:23636-26604 GCF_053557975.1 Pseudomonas sp. XP2 | reverse complement strand
CGTTCTCTGTGGGAGCGGGCTTGGCCCGCGAAGCAGGCGACGCGGTGCCTGGCACCGGCTTTGCCGGTGTTCGCGGCACAAGCCCGCTCCCCCAATGATCGCGCAAGCTTCCAGCTATTGAGCAAGACAGTTGCTCCCACAACGCCCTTGATACCCGAATTCGATTCACAAGGAGGCTACATGACCCTCACAGGCAACCTGCTGATTGGCCAGACGCCGGTAACCGGCAGCCGCGAAGCCATCCACGCCATCGACCCGGCCACCGGCCAGGCGCTGGAACCCGCCTACCTCGGCGGCACTGGCGAACAGGTGGCGCAAGCCTGCGCCCTGGCCTGGGCGGCGTTCGATGCCTACCGCGAAACCACGCTCGAACAACGGGCCCAGTTCCTCGAAACCATCGCCACGCAGGTCGAAGCGCTGGGCGATACCCTGATCGACCGCGCCGTGGCCGAAAGCGGCCTGCCCAAGGCTCGCATTCAGGGTGAGCGTGGCCGCACCTGCACCCAGCTGCGTACCTTCGCCCGGGTAGTGCGGGCCGGTGAATGGCTGGATGTGCGGGTGGACAACGCCCAGCCAGACCGCCAGCCCTTGCCGCGCGCCGACCTGCGCCAGCGCCAGGTTGCCCTGGGGCCGGTAGCCGTATTCGGCGCCAGCAATTTCCCGCTGGCCTTCTCGGTGGCCGGTGGCGACACCGCGTCGGCATTGGCTGCTGGCTGCCCAGTGGTGGTCAAGGCCCACAGCGCCCACCCGGGCACCAGCGAACTGGTCGGCCAGGCGGTGGCGCAAGCGGTGAAGCTGTGCGGCTTGCCGGCCGGGGTATTCTCGCTGCTGTACGGCTCCGGCCGTGAAGTCGGCATTGCGCTGGTCAGCGACCCGCGCATCAAGGCCGTTGGTTTTACCGGCTCACGCAGCGGGGGTATCGCGCTGTGCCAGGCGGCCCAGGCACGCCCGGAACCGATCCCGGTGTACGCCGAAATGAGCTCGATCAACCCGGTGTTCCTGTTCGAGGCCGCACTGCAGGCCCGCGGTGATGCGCTGGCACAAGGCTTCGTCGCCTCGCTGACCCAAGGTGCCGGCCAGTTCTGCACCAACCCCGGCCTGGTGATCGCCCGCCAAGGCCCGGCGTTACAGCGGTTTATCGACGCCGCCTGCAAGCACGTTCGCCAGGCTGCCGCGCAGACCATGCTCACCCCTGGCATCTTCAGTGCTTACCAGGCCGGTGTCGGTGACCTGGCGGAAAACGCCAATGCCCGGGTGGCGGCCAGTGGCCAGGCCGGACAAGGCCCCAACCAATGCCAGGCGCAATTGTTCGTGACCGAGGCCGAAGCCTTCCTGGCCGACCCGACCTTGCAGGCCGAAGTGTTCGGCGCAGCGTCGCTGGTGGTGGCCTGCGCGAGCGATGAACAGGTACGCCGAGTGGCCGAGCATCTGGAGGGCCAGTTGACCGCGACCTTGCAACTGGACGATGCCGACATCGACAGCGCCCGCGCGCTGCTGCCAACCCTTGAACGCAAGGCCGGGCGCATTCTGGTCAACGGCTGGCCGACCGGTGTCGAGGTGTGCGATGCCATGGTCCACGGCGGGCCGTTCCCGGCCACCTCCGATGCCCGCACCACCTCGGTGGGCACGGCGGCGATCATGCGTTTCCTGCGCCCGGTGTGCTACCAGGACTTCCCCGATGCGCTGCTGCCGCAGGCGCTGAAGCACGGCAACCCGCTGCAGCTGCGGCGCCTGCTTGACGGCAAACGGGAAGGCTGAGCATGGTCCAAACCCCTGAAGCCGATATTGCCGTGGTTGGCGCCGGCATTGTCGGCGTCGCCTGTGCCCTGCAACTGGCCCGCCAGGGCCGCCGGGTACTGCTGGTAGACCGCCAGGCGCCCGGCCTGGGCGCGTCCTGGGGCAACGCCGGGCACCTGGCCACCGAGCAGGTGTTCCCGATTGCCGACCTGTCGATCCTCAAGCGCCTGCCACGCATGTTGCTAGACCCGATGGGCCCGCTGCGCCTGGACTGGAAGTACCTGCCCAAGGCCTTGCCCTGGTTCACCCGCCTGCTGCTCAACCTGCGCCCGGCGCCGTTCCAGCGCAGTGTGGCCGGCATACGCACGCTGAACGAAGGCAGCCTGGGTGCCTGGCAGCGGCTGCTGGGCTCGATCGGGCGCAGCGAACTGTTTCAAGAGGATGGCTCACTGCTGGTGTTCGAGAAGCCTGAGTCACGCCAGGCACTGGAGGCGTTGCGCACCCGCATGCAACAGCAGGCGGTTCCGGTGGACTTCTGGTCGGCTGAAACCGTGCGCGAAGCAGCGCCGCAACTGAGCCCGTCACTGCTGGGCGGGCTGTTCTTTCCGCGCACCGGGCACTTCATCGACCCTTACCGGGTAGTGTGCGAACTGTTCGAGGCGGCCAAGGCCAGCGGCGTGCGCTTTGTCCAGGCGCAGGTCGATGGCGGGCAGTTGCACAGTGCCGGCGTGAGCCTGGCCAGCGACCAGGGCACGCTCAATGCCCGCCAGGTGCTTGTCAGCTGTGGTGCCCATTCTGCGAAACTGACCGCTGCGCTGACAGGCAAGCGGGTGCCGCTGGACACAGAACGTGGCTACCACCTGATGTTGCCGGGTGAGCACCAGCGCCTGCCGTTTGCAGTCACCTCGCTGGAGCGCAAGTTCATCATGACGCCCATGGCCGAAGGCTTGCGCCTGGCTGGCACGGTGGAGTTTGCCGGGCTGGAAGCACCGCCGAGCATGCAGCGGGCGTGGCAGTTGCACCGGTTGAGCAAGGGGTTGTTCCGGCACGACTTGAGCATCGACGGGGCAACGCCGTGGATGGGTTTCAGGCCTTCGTTGCCGGACTCTTTGCCGGTGATCGACAGGGTGTGCGATGGGCGGGTGCTGTTGGCGTTTGGGCATCAGCACCTGGGGTTGACCCAGGCGGCGGTGACGGCGGAATGGGTGGGGCGGTTGGCTGAGCGGGCCGC
>NZ_JBNRIK010000043.1:0-23485 GCF_053557975.1 Pseudomonas sp. XP2 | reverse complement strand
GGAGCGGCCTTGTGCCGCGAATGGGCTGCATGGCAGCCCCTACAAGCCTCAGCGATAACGCTCAAGCCAGTGCGCATACGGCGCCGGCAAGGTCCAGGAAGCTTTCTCCACCCCCAGTTCCTTGGCCGCAAAGTACGCCCAGTGCGGGTCGGCCAGGTGTGCGCGCCCCACTGACACCAGGTCCAGCTGGTTGGCCTGCAGTGCCCCTTCCGCCAGTTGCGGCGTGCCAAAGCCCCACGCCGAAGTCACCGGCAGCTTCGCCTCACGGCGCACACGCTCGGCAATCGGCCCCATGAACGCCGGGCCCCACGGGATGTTGGTCTCGGGAATGGTGAAACCGACACTCACGCTCAGCAGGTCAAGGCCACCGGCCTTGAAGCGGCGCGCCAGTTCGATCGACTCTTCCAGGGTCTGCTCGTCACGGCCATCGTATTCCAGCACACCAAAACGCGCGGTCAAAGGCAGGTTCTCTGGCCACACTTCACGCACCGCAGCCAGGGTTTCCAGCAGGAAGCGGCTGCGGTTGTCGAAGCTGCCACCGTAGGCGTCGGTACGCTTGTTGGAGTGCTCGGAGAAGAAGCTCTGGCCCAGGTAACCGTGGGCAAAATGCAGCTCGATCCACTCGAAGCCGGCATCACGCGCTCGGCGGGCGGCATCGACGAAATCTTGCTTGACCCGGGCGATGTCGCCCAGCGTCATTTCGCGTGGCACTTTCGGCAGGTTCGCGCCAAAGGCGATGGCGGACGGCGCAATGGTCTCCCAGCCGCGGGCGTCGTCGGCAGCGATGTGGTCGTCACCTTCCCATGGGCGGTTGGCGCTGGCCTTGCGCCCGGCGTGGGCGATCTGGATGCCCGGCACGGCACCAGCAGCCTTGATGGCCTGCACCACGGGTACGAACGCCTGGGCGTGAGCATCGCTCCAGATACCGGCACACCCGGGGGTGATGCGCCCTTCTGGTGCCACCGCAGTGGCCTCGACCACCAGCAGGCCGGCCCCCCCACGGGCCAGGCCGGCCAGGTGCACGTGGTGCCAGTCGTTGATCATGCCGTCTTCGGCCATGTATTGGCACATCGGCGGAATGGCGATGCGGTTACGCAGGGTAACGTCTTTGAGGGTATAGGGTTCGAACAGTGCGGACATGGGAAACTCCGGGTTCATCTGAATACTGTTGTTCGATCATAATCGAACTATGGCAATTAGTGAAACCCCCGTTATCATGTCGGCCATGCGAGCCTATAAACATCCCAACGCTGAAGACCTGATTCTTGAACGCCTGCTCTATGCGCTCAGCGACCCCGTGCGCCTGGAAATCGTCCGCCATCTGGCCGGCGTCGCCGAAGCCAGCTGTGGCGAGCTGGACGGGGGGCGGCCCAAGTCGAGCATGTCCCACCATTTCCGCGTGCTACGTGATGCGGGGTTGGTACATACCCGCAATGTGGGGACCACCCACATGAATTCGCTGCGCAGCGAAATGCTGGGCGAGCGGTTTCCCGGGCTGCTGGAATGCATCCTGCGCCAGCGATGATGTTTGCCGCACGCCCCGGCGGTTAGTGAAGCGCCAAAAAAAAACCACGAGGTCACCCCCGTGGCTTCTTTCACAACAATGGCCGATTACAGCGCCATGTCGTTCTCAGGCTTGCTTTCAACCGGCTGGCTTGCCGCGCCACCGAAGTCAACGCTGGCGTCGATCACCGGCGGTTTCTCCAGCTGCAACACTTCAGCGGTGTAGTTCCACTCTTTCTGGGTGGCCGCTGCCGAGTCGTTCAGCTTGGTGCCGTAGCTCGGCACGATCTGTTTGATCTTGGCCTGCCACTCTGGGGTAGCGACCTTCTCCTTGAACACGGTTTCCAGCACGGTGAGCATGATCGGCGCAGCAGTCGAAGCACCGGGCGAGGCGCCCAGCAGGCCGGCAATGGTACGGTCTTCGGACGCAACCACTTCGGTACCCAGCTTCAGCACGCCGCCCTTGTCGGCATCACGCTTGATGATCTGCACACGCTGGCCGGCCTGCCACAGGCGCCAGTCTTCCTTCTTGGCATTCGGGAAGTAGGTGCGCAGGGCTTCGAAACGGTCATCGTCAGACAGCATCAGCTGGCCAGCGAGGTATTCCACCAGCGGGTACTGGTCGATACCGACCTTGGTCATCGGCCACACGTTGTGGGTGGTGGTGCTGCTCAGCAGGTCCAGGTACGAGCCATTCTTCAGGAACTTGGTCGAGAACGTGGCGAATGGGCCAAACAGGATCACGCGCTTGCCGTCCAGCACGCGGGTGTCCAGGTGCGGTACCGACATGGGTGGCGCGCCGGTCGAGGCAATGCCGTAAGCCTTGGCCATGTGCTGCATGGCCACGGTCGGGTTCTCGGTCACCAGGAACGAGCCGCCCACCGGGAAGCCTGCGTATTCCTTGGCTTCAGGAATACCCGACTTCTGCAGCAGCTTCAGTGCGCCACCGCCGGCACCGATGAACAGGAACTTGGCATCGGTAGCCGATTCAGTACCGTCCTTCAGGTTCTTGTACTCGACGTGCCAGGAGCCGTCCTTGTTGCGGGTGATGTCTTGCACTTCGCTGGAGAGCTTCAGGTCAAAGTTGTCCTGGGTCTTCAGGTGGCCAACCATCTGGCGGGTGATCTCGCCAAAGTTGACGTCGGTGCCGATTGGCGTCCAGGTCACGGCCAGCTTCTGGTTCGGGTCGCGGCCTTCCATCATCAGCGGGACCCACTTGGCGATCTGCGCGTGGTCCTCGGAGTACTGCATCGGGCGGAACAGCGGGCTTGCCTGCAGCGCGTCGTAGCGCTTTTTCAGGAATTTGATGTTGTCATCGCCCCACACAAAGCTCATGTGCGGTGTGGTGTTGATGAACGAGTGCGGGTTCTTCAGCACGCCCTGACGGACCTGCCAGGCCCAGAACTGACGGGAAATCTGGAAGGCTTCGTTGATTTCGATAGCCTTGGAGATGTTGACGTTGCCGTCTTTGTCTTCCGGGGTGTAGTTCAGCTCGGCCAACGCGGAGTGGCCGGTACCGGCGTTGTTCCAGCCGTTGGAGCTTTCTTCAGCCACGCCGTCCAGGCGCTCGACCATTTCCATCGACCAGCTTGGCTCCAGCTCGTGCAGCCACACGGCCAGGGTGGAGCTCATGATGCCGCCGCCGACCAGCAGCACGTCTACTTTTTTGGTTTCTGCGGCGTGCGCTTGCATGAAGCTCGCAGCGACAGCCAGACCCAGCAAGGTCTTGCCAGCTTTCTTGAACATTGATCTATTCCAGTCAGGAGAACGGAGGGAGGGCCTGTGGCTGGCCCAGGTGTTCCGTGTTCTTCAGCGCAGGCTTGTTGTTGATCATTGTTCGGCAGCCAGAGAACCAGAAAACGACTCGGCCTTTTGTCGAATTGACCGACAGGGCTGAATCGTTTTTCTGATTGTATCCGAAATGCCAGCGCAAACAAATTGCCGGTCCTCGCGTCAAGGTGACGGGTTGTCCCAGGGGATGCCCGCAAGCTTTGCAGTGATTGCAGTATTTTTCTGGCGCCCCTAATATTGAGATCATTTCTCATTCGCACCAGTATGCGCTTGCGCCGGATGCCGCCGTGGTTTCGATCCCAGAGTTGAACACCTCGCTCCATAGCCTGTACCACAGCCACTCACGCTGGTTGCTCGGCTTTCTGTATCGCCGGCTGGGCAGCCGCTGCGATGCGGCCGACCTGGTGCAGGACACCTTCGTGCGCATCCTCAAGCGCCCACGGCAGTTCGACGGCGAACGTGGCGAACGCTCGTACCTGGCCACCATCGCCCGCGGCCTGTGCGTGGACCACTGGCGCCGGCAGAAGCTGGAACAAGCCTGGTTGCAGCAGTTGGCCTTGCAGCCCGAGGCCCTGCAGCCCTCCCCCGAACAGCGCGCGATCATTGTCGAGACCCTGCACGAGGTGGACGCAATGTTGCAGCGTTTGCCGGGCAAAGTGCGCCAGGCATTCCTGCTGGCGCAGATCGATGGCCTGGCCTACCGCGATATTGCCGCGCACGTCGGGGTAAGCGAACGCATGATCAAAAAGTACCTGGCCCAGGCGTTTGTGCATTGCGCGATTCTTGAAGCCGAACTCGACGGCTTGCTGGTGGAGTGACGCCATGACCTCGCCCGTGCACAAACTCAGCCACGCCAGCCTGCAGCAAGCCGCACACTGGTACGTGCAGTTGCAGGACGAAAACGCCGCACCGCAGTTGCGCACGCAATGGCAACACTGGTTTGACCAGCACGGCGACCATCAGGCGGCCTGGCACTATGTGCAACGGGTCGGCCAGCGTTTTGCCCCGTTGCAGGCCGAAGGTGCGGCTGCGGGCCGGGCACTGCGTGAGCACGATGCGCGTCGCTTCACCCGGCGCACCGGGCTCAAGTCGCTGCTGGTGCTTGGCGCAGGCTCCCTGCTTGGCTGGCGGGCGTGGCACGGCGCGCCGTTGTCGGGCTGGGGTGCCGACATGGCCACCGGCATTGGTGAAGTGCGCGAAACCCGTCTGGCCGATGGCAGCCAGTTGTGGCTAGGGGCGCAGAGTGCCGTGGACACGCAGTTCTCCACATTCAGCCGGGTACTGCGGCTGCGCTTTGGCGAGCTGCTGGTGGAAACCGCCCACGACCCGCGCCGCCCTTTCTTCGTCGACACTGCGCAAGGCCGCATGCAGGCCCTGGGAACACGCATTGCAGTGTGCCAGCTGGGCGAAAATACCCGGCTGGATGTATACGCCGGCGCTGTTGAGGTATGCACGGCGCAAAGCGGCGAGCGCTGCATCGTGCCAGCGGGCCAGCAGGTGGACTTTAGCGCTCAGGCAATCAGCACCACCCGCCCGGCCCAAAGCGCCGGCGAGTCGTGGATTTATCACCGTCTCAATGCCGAAGACATGCCATTGGGGCATTTGCTGCAAACGCTGGGACGCTATCGCCACGGGCACCTGGGTTGGCACCCGGATGTCGCCAAGCTGTCGGTGATGGGTGCCTTCCCGCTCAACGATACCGATCGCGCACTGGCCTTGTTGCAAGCGGCATTACCGGTGCGGGTGCAGCGGCTGACGCCTTGGTGGGTCACAGTCGAGCCGGTTTGATACCGGTACATCGCGCTGGGTTCTTCGCGGGCATGCCCGCTCCCACAGATGCGGTGTGAACCCGCAGCCTGCGTAGTACCTGTGGGAGCGGGCAAGCCCGCGAAGCAGGCGACACGGTAGTTGGATCCCGCTGTGCCGGTGCTGGCAAATTCGTTGGAGCCGGTCAAAAAATCTTCCAACCCGGTTCCCTTTTTCCAATCTCGTTCGGTTAACCCGGCATAGCGCTTCCAACTCACCCTACCGATTCCAGAGACCAGCATGCCGACGCCCTTCCACCCCGCGTTCCGCCTGGCGCTTGCCGCGCCACTTTCGCTTTTTGCTGCCGCGCCACTGATGTTGCCGGCAACCCTGGCCCACGCCGAACAGGCGGCCAGCGCCGAAACCCGCTTCAACATCGCCCCCGGCTCGCTCACCAGCGCCCTCAACCAGTTCAGCAGCCAGGCCGGCATCTACCTGGCCGGCAGCAACGAACTGGCCGCCGGCAAGACCAGCCAGGGGCTGCAGGGCCGCTACAGCGTCGCCCAAGGCCTGGCCCGGCTGCTGCAGGGTAGCGGCCTGCAAGCCGTGCCCCAAGGCAGCGCGGGCTATGTGCTGCAACCGCTTGCCGATGGCACCGCCCTGCAACTGGATGCCACGTCGATCAACGCCGCTACCCTGGTCGCCAGCGACGGCCAGGGCGACAGCGGTTACCGCGCCGTAGCCAGTGCCACTGCCAGCAAAACCAGCAGCGCCCTGGCCGACACCCCGCGCTCGGTTTCGGTGGTAACCCGCCAGCGCATGGATGACCAGCAATCGCAAACCCTCACCGAGGTGCTGGGCTATGTACCAGGCATTTTCTCGCCGCCGTTTGCCGGCGGTGATGGCCAGGCGGGTGACCTGTTCTTCATCCGCGGCTTCAATGCCACCGACTATGGCTACGGCCTGTTGCGCGATGGCCTGCGGGTGCAGGGCAACCGCTACGACACCAGCAGCGAACCCTACGGCCTGGAGCGGGTGGAAGTGTTCCGCGGCCCCACTTCGATCCTGTATGGCGAAAACGCCCCAGGTGGCGTGGTCAACCTGGTCAGCAAGCGGCCTACTGCCGACGCGCGCGGCGAAGTGCAACTGAGCTACGGCTCGCACAACCGGCGCCAGTTGGGCGTCGACGTTTCCGGCCCGCTGACCGATGAGGGGAATGTGCTCGGCCGCCTGGTGATGATGGGCCGCAAGTCTGACACCCAGGTCGACCATCAACCCGACGACCGCATGTACATCGCGCCGTCGCTGACGTTGAACTTCGACGACTTCAACAGCCTGACCGTGCTGGCGACCTACCAGCGCGACCGCACCTTGATGGAGCTCGGTTACCCGGCCGCAGGCACACTGCTGCACAACCCCAACGGCAAGATCGACAAAGACCAGTTGTCCGGCAACCCGGACTGGGACAACTTCGAACGGGAAACCTGGAGCCTGGGCTACGCGTTCAGCCACCGTTTCAACGACACTTGGCAGTTCCGCCAGAACTCGCGCTACATGCAGTCGCGCATCGACCGCCAGGAAATGTGGCCAGGTAACCTGAACAATGGCGGCTTCGGCACCACCCTGGGCAACACGGCCTACGACCGCTACAACAAGTCCATCGCCTACTCGCTGGACAACCAGTTCGAAGGCCACTTTACCCGCGGCGCGTTCGACCACACCTTCCTGATCGGTGCGAGCCTGGACCGCACCTCGTTCAACCAGGATTGGGACGCAGGCAACGGCGGCACCATCAATGTGTTCGACCCGGTGTGGAACGGCAAGCCGAGTACGCCCCTGCATGTGCAGAACGCCTTGCTCGAACAGACCATGTACGGCCTCTACAGCCAGCTGCAAACCAAGGTCGACAACTGGGTACTGCTGCTGGGCGGGCGCCTGGACTGGGTCAACAGCCAGTTCCGCAACAAGGCCGGTACCCTTAACGCGCAAGCCGACATGGACAGCTGGGACAGCAAGTTCACCTGGCAGACCGGGGTGATGTATCAGTTCGAAAACGGCCTGTCGCCGTACTTCAGCTACTCCACGGCCTTTGCCCCGACCCAGCAGACCGAAAGCAGGAACGGCCCGCTGGACCCCACCACCAGCGAGCAGTACGAAGTGGGCATCAAGTACGAACCCAAAGGCTGGAACACCGCCTTCACCGCGTCGGTGTACGACCTGCGCAAGAAGGACGATGTACTGTTCGATTCCGCCGTGGGTGACTACCGCCAGATCGGTGCCAGCCGGGCCAAGGGCGTGGAGCTGGAATTGAACAGCGACCTGAGCGAAAACCTCAACCTCACCGCCGCCTACACCTACACCGATTCGCGTATTACCAAGGACGTGGCCGGGTCGCTGTATGAAGACCACCAAATGACCGGCGTACCACGCAACCAGGCTTCAGTATGGAGCACTTACCGCTTCCGGGACGGGCTGTTCAAGGGCCTGCAGATCGGGGGCGGCGTGCGCCATTTCGACAGCACATTCGCGTACACCCCGGCGAGCCTGTACGGCAAGCTGGATACCGGCGATGTCACGCTGGTGGATGCCAAGGTCGGGTATGAGATCGACGAAAACTGGTCGGTGGAGGTCAATGCCCGCAACCTGTTCGACAAAGAGTACGTGGCAGGCTGCAACAACGCCGGGCGCTGCTATTGGGGTGAAGAGCGCACACTGCTGGGAACCGTGTCGCTGCGCTGGTAAACCGCCCTCAAACAAAAGCCCCCGGGACATTTACATGACCGGGGGCTTTGGATCACGCCGCAAGCGTCGCGATCAGGGTACCGCCAAGATTACTGCTGCTGAGGCAGTTTATCGATCGGGCCGCAGCCACCGATGATCTTGGAGATGGAAACCGAAGGGTGGAACAGGTAGTCGTAAGTGCAGTTTTTCGGTTGGTTGTAAACTTGGCCAGTGCAACCCGACAGCAGGGCAACACCCGAAACAACGGCAACGGCTACGGTGGCCTTGAACAGCTTTTTCATACTAAGTCCTTTAAATGAATCATCTTCGACCATCGTCTGATGGCTGCGGGATCATACAGACTCCCAGCTTTGGATCCAAGCTGTGCGTGGCACAACTTCGTTGCAAGCGTGCAACTGACAGGTGGCTGCCCAATAGTTAGTTACAATAAAAAGCCCCCGGCAACTCATGGTTCCCGAGGGCTTCCTCAATCAGCGATCACCCAGTCAATTGGTTTCCAGCTGATACGCCTTGCTTACGAACAACGCTGCAAACAGGCTCTTGCCTTGCTTGAAAGTGTACTGCTCTTCGAACTTGCCTTCCTCGACCAGTTTCTGCCCGATGGCACATTCCGAGTCGCTGTGGTTCTTGCCCTTGGCGCCGAAATCGCTGCTCCACGACGACAGGCCAACCTCTTCACAGAAGGCAGCGAACTTCGCCTTCGGTACATGCTGCTGGAAGGCATTGTAAGCCTCTTTCAGCGGTTTGAAGCCGCTGTAGCTCACCGAGTAGTTCTCAACCTTGGCTTTGCGGGCAAAACCGCTCACCGCTTCGGCCAATACCGCCTGACCGGTGTACGGGCTGTATGCACCAATCAGCATGGCGCTAAGCGCGCTCTTGAGCTGGGTTTCGACATCGTCCAGCTCCGGCAGCGACTCGAAGTCGGCCTTGCGCACGATCTCACCCACCTTGGAGCCGTCGTTACGGTGGGTCACGACAAACTCCATCGAGCCTTCACCGTCACTGGAACGCTTGATGGTGAAGTCCAGGTCAACCGTGGTGCCAAAATCGCCCGTGCTGCTGACCAGGAACGCGCCAGTCAAGGGCTGGCGCACCGCCATGTTGGCACCCCAGTCGAAATTCGACTCAGTGGCGCGGCCATTGGCGGCCAGCTCTGCGCGGGGCTGGATCTCGTCGCTGACATCAGCCACCAGCACCACCTCAGCGCCCTTGCTGGCAACGAAGGGGTTGCCCATCTGCATGCCCACCAGCTGGATGTGAATGCTACCGTCTTTGCTATCACCGTCGTGGGACAGCTTCAGCGCGTCAGCCTTCAGGTAAATGCCGGCAACATTACGGCTGACGTTGAGCTGGTACTTGGCCCAACCCGCCAGGCCTTCTTCCGGCGAACCACCGCGAGCGGACTCCACCAGGCTGGTCAGCCCGCGCATGAACTGCTGCGCGCCATTGGTCTGCGCGGCTGCCTTGCGGATCTCGGGGTCGGCAACAGTCAGGTTGCCAGAGAACGCCGAGTAGGAAATATCGCCTTCGGACAGCACATCCTCAAGGAAGTAGCGCTCCTTGAAGTCCTCGTAATAGGCCAGCGCAGCCTTCTTGCCCGAGCTGGCAACCATTGCATAGCCACCGCCGAGCACCAGCACCGCCGCGGCAACACCGCCAATCAGCAGCTGCTTCTTGTTCATCTGTTTGATCATGGTGTTTGCCTCACTGGACCATCGCGGAAGCGTTGTTCCAGTCGTTCACGTACTTTTGGGAGACCTCGGGGGTCCAGCTGAAATCGATACCGGCGTTGGGGAATTCCTTGGCCAGCACGGCGCCGAACGACACACGGTCGGCACAGTGGTCCTGCTTGCAGGCCTCAGGCTCACCCACGCTGTAGGCGCGGTAGGTTGGCACGGCGCGGCCATCGTCCAGCGGGTAGTACGGCGTGGCGTTCGCCACCTGGGTCACGTACCAGCCTTCGCTGTATTCCTCGTCGGCGACCAGACGGCCGGTGCTCGGGAAGTCGATGGTGTAGAAGTCGCCCTTCTTGCCGGTCACGTGCACCATCATCGGCGCCACCCGGGCCGACGTCGCAGGGTCTTGCTGCGCCAGCGGCGAAGCGAAGCGCACCTTGATGCCGGCCATCTGCGCGAGGGCCTCGGTTTCGCGCCCCTTGAAGTCGCTCATGCCGTCTTGCAACTGCTGGTAACGCTCCAGCACCCGGGTGTGCACGCGGGCCAGTTCCTGCTGGCGCTGACGCTCTTCACGCACACGCTGCTGCTCTCGCTGAACCGCCCAGTTCGCACCATCGCGCACATCGAAGAACAGGCCTTGGCGGTTGATGCCGATGCGGTTGCGGGTGATCTTCTGGGCATCGTTACCCCAGATGTTGTTCGAAATCGCCGACAGGTCCTTGACGATGAACAGGTTGGCCACATCGGTGGTGGTCGGCGAGGTGGCCTTGATCAGGTCGAAGATTTCCAGCGCGGCTTCCTTGTACTTGGCCGCGTCCAGGGCGAACGACTCGTCAGGGGTGACCGCCACGTAGTAAGGGTCGCTGCTAAACGGGCGCAGCACGCCGTAGCTGGAACGGGTGAACGTCAGGTACACCTTCATCTGCCGGCTGGGGATTTCGCCAACCAGGAATGCGGCCTGGTCGGCTTGCGCCGTGAGGTAGGAAACGGCTTTGTCCTTTACCGCAGGCTCGAGGTTCTTGTTGAAGATCAAGCCGCTCGGGTGGGCGTAAACGCGGTTCCAGTTATCGCCACGGTAGGTACCCACGGCCTTCCAGGTGATTTTTTCGAAGCTGCCTTCACCAAAGCCGGACGCCGGGCAGGGCATGGCCGGGGTGGTGCCGAACGACAGGGTGTCACCATTGCCGATGATCTCGCGGCTGAGCACCCATTTGCAGCCCGCGCCGTCCGTTACCTGCATCAGGTTGCGGTTCTCCAGCACCACGGCGCGACCGAAGTCCGACGTGGGGGCAGCGGCTACTGCAGCGGCAGGTGCAGGCACGGGCGGAACGACGGGGGCTGCTGCCGGGGCTTCGGCAGCCGGTGCTGGCGCAGGTGCTGCGGCAACTTCAGGGGCTGGGGCAACTTCTGCTTTCGCCGGCGCTGCTTCAACGACCGCGGGGGCCGGCTCAGCGGTTGGGGCTGGCGCAGCGGCCGCGGCGGCCGGGGCTTGTGCCGAAGCAGCAGGTGCCGGGGCAGCAGGTGCCGGGGCAGTTGCAACAGGTGCTGCCTGGGCGGGCGCCGGGGCGGCGGCGGCAGGTGCAGCAGGCGCGGCAGCCAAGGTCACCAGGCCCAGGTTGCCGGCATTGCCCGAGCCGCTGGCGTAGAGGTTACCCTTGGCATCAACCGCCTTCCAGCTTACCTTGGCAGTCGAGCAGTCCTTGGCAAACACGAACGGCAGCTTGGTCAGCAGCCCCGACAGCAGTTCCTGGTTGTCCCACGCCGGGCGGGTGATGGTCAGTTCAACCTCGGGTTTGCACCACGTGGTGGCATCCCCTGGCACTTCGACCTTGATGTTTTCTTTCTTCGAGAAGGCCAGCTCGTGGGCGAACGCCTGCGGTACCAGACCACAAGCGCCGACCACAGCCAGCGCGAGCGCGTGCTTGTTCATGGAGTTCCTCAGATCAGTTCCCAGGTGCCGTTGGCTTGTTTGCAGAAGGTGTTCTGCTCTTGCTCGGTCTTGCCGCTTTGCGACTTCAGGCTGACAGTGACCGGGCGGCAGGCAGCTTCGGCGGCGACCGTTTCGGTCGGCAGCGACTGCACCGAATCCAGGTCGAAGCCTTGGGTTTCCTTGTTGGCGGCAACGTCCAGCTCGTCCAGGTTCACCGCTGGCGTCACGCGCTTGGCCAAGGCCTGCGCCTTGGGCTCGACGTAGTTCTTGTGCACGTAACCCACGGTCACGCCCTTGCGCCCGACCAGGATCCAGTCGCCAGTGGCGCCGACGGCGGTGAACTCGGTATGGTTCTTCAGGCTGCCGACTTTTTCACCCGTCTGGTTCGGAGCGGCGCGCACGTTAAGGTTGTCGCTGATGGTCACGTATGGCTCGTTGATCAGCTTCATCGACGGCACCGCCTGAATCTTCGGCGCACGCTTGACCTCAACCTTTTTGGTCTGGGTGTATTCCTTGCCCGGCACGATCTGGGCGGTGGCGCCCGAGTGGTCAGACTTCCAGGTCACTGGCTGGGTACTGGCAGTGGTCTGCTGCTGGCTCAGTACTTCCTGGGTACGCAGCGCCAGGGCCTGCTGGTCCTTCTCGTCCAGCATGTGGCCGATGCGGTTACCCACGTAGGCACCGATGCCGCCGGCAATCAGGGCTGCGGCGATCTTGCCGTTGCCGCTGCCCATGGTCGAGCCGATGGCCACACCGGCCAGGCCGCCGATCACGGTGCCCGCTTGCTCTTTGCTGATCCCGAGCTGTGCACAGGCCGTGGTAGAGGCGATGGCGACCGCCAGAAGGGACGCGACGAATTTCTTACGCAAGTGGAGCACTCCATTTTCGGTGGGGCGCACAGCCGCGTACCGCAGCCAACAGTTGGCGGCAGCATTCAGAGTTGTGCAGTTTTTGGGGTGAGAGAGCAGCACTGGCCACGAACGGCAATTCAACCGTCGAGCGAAGGGCGCAGAGGCATACCAGTACGGCGCGAAGCATCCAACGAATCCATGTCAGGAAGAGGTCACCGCCCAGCGCACGTAATCATTACGGCGTTTGGCCTGGGCGTGAGGGGCTTGTAGGGGGCGCATTGTAGCGCAAGGTGCCATTGACAGTTCAAGACAAAATGTTGCGAGAAGCCGGTGTGATCTACGAGTACAAGCCGGCAGCGTTTGCACTCCGGCCTCGCCGCCATCAGGCACTGCACAGTCCCTGTGGGAGCGGGTTCACCCGCGAAGAGGCCAGCAAAGCTGCTCGACTGGGTTGTAAAGCGAGCCTTTGCCGACGATAGTTCAGGGCACTGCCTTCGTATTGCCCAACAGGAACTCACCATGCTCGGCGTCACCGACTACGGCGCATTCGTCATCGCCTTCATTATTCTTCTGGCCATCCCCGGCCCGGGCAATTTCGCCCTGATCACCGCCACCGGCAAGGGCGGTATCAAGGCTGGCCTGGCCGCGACACTTGGGGTGATCGTGGGTGACCAGGTGCTGCTGTGGCTGGCGGTAGCCGGCGTCGCCACCTTGCTGGCCACCTACCCCACGGCCTTCCATATGGTGCAATGGGCCGGTGCTGCGTACCTGGCGTACCTGGGCCTGCGCATGCTACTGAGCAAACCCGGTGGCTCCGCACACAGCTGCCGCATGGACAACGGCCAGTACTTGCGCCAGACCATGATGATCACCCTGCTCAACCCCAAGGCGATCATGTTCTACATGGCGTTTTTCCCGCTGTTCGTCGACCCGGTGAAGCACCAAGGGCTGGTGACGTTCGGTTTCATGGCTGCGACGGTGGCGGTGGTGACCTTCGCGTATGGGCTGATTGCCGTGGTGCTGACGCACCAGTTGGCTGAACGCATGCGTGCAAACCCGCGCATCAGCAACCTGTTCGAACGGCTGGCGGGGGCTTGTCTGGTAGGGTTTGGTATCAAGTTGGCGGCGATGCGCTGAGCGTGGCCAGACCATGTTCTACAACTTGAACTCAGAATTATTCCCTTCCTTGTAGGGCGTTTCCCAAACATACTGGCAACCCGCTCTAACTGTTGCGACGGACTCGGTCACGCTCTAGTCTCGGCTTGTCGTTGCAAAATCAACGGCCGGCTTTGACAGGCCGACGATTTCCCGCACACGTGCACTGTTTATGGCGGCTGTACGTGGGGCACCGTCGTGTGCGCCGAGTTACTCCGGGATCCTCGGTCTGTCAACCCATGTACAGCTGCCACCCTCTTGTTTGACAGCAAGCTTGCGGCAGCTCCCATGATCCTGGAGATGTGTATGCGCAAGATGGTCCCTGATCCACCCTACTCCCTCGATTCCACCCAGGTCCTGCAAGACACCCTGGTCCAGTCCTCAGAGTACGTACTCTGCGCCCTGTCCGTCGCCCGCCAGTCCGTGCAACTCAAGCCTACCGCCCACAGCTCGATTGTGATGCAGGCCGTGATCCATGAAATGGAGGCAGTCCAGAGCCTGGTCGAGTCGGCATTGATGCAATTGCAGATGCGGCCGCACTTACCCAGTGAGCCGTACACGCTGCACTAGCAGGCCTGGCCTCTTCGCGGCTAAAGCCGCTCCCGCAGGGTTATCTCCGCCCTCAGGCACTGCACACCACCTGTGGGAGCGGGTTCACCCGCGAAGAGGCCAGCCCAGGCAACCAGAACCGGGAAACAAATCAATGCCCACCGACAACACACAAGAACCCACCACAGTCGGCAAGACCTGCTTCTACCAAGGCGAAAACAACACCCACCCGCTGTTCCGCATCGAACCCGGCATCCCCTGCCAGGACGCCCGCGAACAAGCATCCGAACTGATGGGTTACGTGCGCGACCTGATCATCACCGGCCTGATGGACGGCGACCAGAAACTGATCTGGGCCTCGCACTACCTGAGTGCCATGGCCAAGGCGCTGCTGGATGATGCTGAATTGGGGATGATGAAAAAGTAAGGCCGGAACGGAAAAGCCCCTGGAGACGCGATGCACCCAGGGGTTTCATTTATCGCGTCTCAGCGCAAACGGACCCCAAAAGCGCCATCGGTCGACGGCAGGGCTGCGACATCTTCCACGGCGATGTAGTCCATTTCCCAAACCCAGACCAATCCCGCTCCAACCGTTGCCAGTGCTCAACTTGCGCCTTAGCCTCATCACGTCAGCCTCATCACGTCATGGCCATTCAACGACTGACGATGACAGGCGGCCATCACTTCTATGCGCCCCTTTTCGTGGCGGTTACCACGTCCACACTGGACTGCAACGCCACTCCGTCGATCTCTCATATACAAGGAGTAGCCACTAGGCTACATTTAATGCATGCCGAATCAGATCGACACTACGTCGGAATTTGACGATTGGCTGGATGGCGTGAAAGATCCGATCGGCAAAGGTGCAGTCACCGCAAGACTCGCACGAGCGGAAAATGGCAGCTTTGGCGATATCGAGTCTGTTGGCGATGGCGTCAGTGAGATGCGAGTGTTTGTCGGCCCCGGTTATAACGGGCTCGACCCGCTACCTGATGCTCTACGGTAGCGATAAAGCGGACCAGCTCAGAGCCATTAAGCGCGCCAAGCAAATCCTTGATGTTATACGAGGTAAACAACGATGAGCGACACATTCACCGCCGAAGACATGCCCATCCTTGAACTCGATTTGAGCAGTACCAAACGCTTCGAGGCCTCCCGGTTTCTGAACAGTCCCGAAACCATCGCGGCTTTCCTGGCAGAGGCAATGAAGGCTAACGATGCGCAAACCCTGATGCATGCCTTGGGGGAAGTGGCAAAAGCCAAGGGCGTGAATCAGTTTGCGCAAGACGCAGGCGTGAATCGTGAGTCGCTTTACAAAACGTTGAAGGGCGGCGATAAAACCCGTTTCACTACTATTCAGAAGCTCATGCTTGCCTTGGGTGTAGAGCTCACGGTCAGACCGCTCAAGAAACTCCCCGCCTCCTCATAGGCTCGCCCCGCGCAATTGGGGCTGCTGACTTCAACCACTTTAGCGACGCACAACGAAAAAGCCCCTGAAGCTTTCGCTTTCAGGGGCTTGATCTTGTATGGCGGAGAGATAGGGATTTGAACCCTAGGTACTGTTGCCAGTACAACGGATTTCGAATCCGTCCCGTTCGACCACTCCGGCATCTCTCCAATGCCGCGCATCATACCAGCGTTCTTTTAAAACGCAAACCTTTTTTTAAAAAAAATCGCGTGGTATCAGGCGCTTGCGTGAACGGGCCGCTTACAGCGGCACGCCCAGGCGCTTGGCAACTTCTTCATAGGCTTCGATTACGTCGCCCAGGCCCTGACGGAAGCGGTCCTTGTCCATCTTCTTGCGGGTTTCTTTGTCCCACAGGCGGCAGCCGTCCGGGCTGAACTCGTCGCCCAGCACGATCTGGCCGTGGAATACGCCGAACTCCAGCTTGAAGTCGACCAGCAGCAGGCCGGCGTCATCGAACAGCTTGCTCAGCACTTCGTTAACCTTCAGCGACAGCTTTTTCATTTCGACCAGCTGCTCGGCGGTGCCCCAGCCGAACGCGACAACGTGGGATTCGTTGATGAAGGGGTCGCCCTTCTCGTCGTTTTTCAGGAACAGTTCGAAGGTGGACGGCTCCAGCTTGATGCCCTCCTCCACGCCCAGGCGCTTGACCAGGCTACCGGCGGCGTAGTTGCGCACTACGCATTCGACCGGGATCATGTCCAGCTTCTTCACCAGGCACTCGTTGTCACCCAGCAGCTTGTCAAACTGGGTTGGCACGCCGGCTTCTTCCAGTTTCTGCATGATGAAGGCGTTGAACTTGTTGTTCACCATGCCTTTGCGGTCGAGTTGTTCGATGCGCTTGCCGTCGAACGCCGAAGTGTCGTTACGGAACAGCAGGATCAAGCGGTCGGCGTCGTCGGTCTTGTAAACCGATTTGGCCTTGCCGCGGTAGAGTTCGTCGCGTTTTTCCATGATTGGGCTCCGCTTGCTTGAGGTGTTGGGCTAGGCGATTTCGCGCCAGTCGAGCCCGTGTTCCTGATTCGCCACCTGGAGCCAGTCCGGGTCGCACCCTAAGGTGTCGACAAAGCACTGGCGGGCCAAGTGTGGCAGGTTGTTCTTGCTGCTGAGGTGGGCCAGCACCAGGTGTTGCAGGTTGCTCCAGCCCAACTCGTGCACCAGGCGCGCGGCCTGGTGATTGTTCAAATGCCCTTGCATGCCACCTACCCGCTGCTTCAGGAAGACCGGGTAGTGACCGCGTGCCAGCAGGTCGCGGCAGTGGTTGGCCTCGATCAGCAGTGCATCCAGGCCTTGGTAACGTTCCAGCAACAGCGCGTCGTACGAGCCCAGGTCGGTCAGCATGCCGAAGCGCCGCTGGCCGTCGCTGATCACGTACTGCAACGGCTCGTAGGCGTCGTGCTCTACCCGCGCCGCGGTCACTTCAAGGCTGCCGATACGCAGGCTTTGGCCACAAGCGAGAAAACCGGCCACCTCCACCGGCTTGCGCATGCCGCGCAAGGTCCCTTGGCTGAGGTAGACCGGTACATTGTAGCGCCGTGACAGCAAGCCGACCCCATGCACGTGGTCGGCATGTTCATGGGTGACCAATACTGCGCTGAGCTGGGCCGCCGAGACGCCGAGCAGCGCCAGGCGCCGCTCGGTTTCACGCAGGGAAAAGCCGCAATCGACCAGGATGAACGTGTCACCACTGGCGATCAGCGTGCCGTTCCCTTGGCTACCGCTTCCGAGTACCGCGAAGCGCACTTAACCCAGGTGGTCCTGAATGGCGCTCAGCACGCGGCGGGCGACATCGGCCGGAGCCACGGTGTTGATGTTTTTCTCGACCGTGACCTGCACGCTCTCACCCACCTTGCTCAGGCGAACCTGGTAGCGCTCGGCGCGGGCTTCACGCTCTTCCTTGGTCGGCTCGCTGCCGAACATGCGGCTGAAGAAGCCAGGCTGGTTCTGCTTGTCGTCAGGCTTTTCCGACAGGTTGATGTAGTACAGGCCCAGGCTGCGGTTGATGTCTTCGACACGCCACTCGCCACCCTGCTCCAGGGCACGGCCCACGCCAGACCAGGCGCGGTCCAGGTCGGAGCCCAGGTACAGCACCGGGTTGCCGCTGCCGTCTTCGCTGAGGCTGACGCGGCTTGGCGCGTCGAAATCGCGCGCGGCCAGCAGCGACACCGAACCGCCCTTCTCGGCGCTGCGGTTCATGCTGGCAAGCATTTCGTCGACCAGCAGGGCATCGGCGCCGGTGTTGGCAGACGTGGACGGGAATGCAGGCTCGGCAGTGCTGCCGGCCGGGCGCTCGACGCTCACCACGTACACCTCGGAGGTGTTGCGCTGCACGCCGGGCTCCATGCGCACACGTACACGCACTTCGCTGTCACCGCTGCTGGCAGTGCTGGCCAGGCGCTGGCCAAGCGATGCCGACAGCTCGTCGAAACGCTGCCAGGTGGTGTTGAATTCACCGGTCTGCGGGCGCTCTTCGGCAATACGGAAGCCGTTGTCCTCGAAGAACTGGCGGGCCACTGGCCACACCTCGGCAGGCGAATGCTGGGCCAGCACCCAACGGCTGCTGCCGCTGCGTTGCAGGCTGTAATCGGTAACCTGGGCGGCGCCACCGGTCAGCGGTTGCGGGCGCGGCACCTCGAACTCGCCAGCGACGTTGTCATCGGCGACGTTACGTGGAATGGGCAGCAACGGGTCAAGGCGCTTGACGTTGCTGACGTCCTGCGGCAGCTGCATCGGCGCGGTCGGGTGCGCCTGCAGGTAATCGCTGCCGCGGTCGCGGAAATAGCCATCCTCGCCCCACAGCCAGCCACACCCACTGGTGCTGGAGATAATCAGGGCAAGGGCGGAAAGACCAGCCAGTCGCTTCATGCGGTGCACTTCCTCTTAAACCAGTACGCCGGACTGGCGCAAGGCAGTACGGACTTTTTCGTGGCAGCCTTCGCTCAGCCAGGTCAGTGGCAGGCGAATGCCTTTTTGCATCAGGCCCATTTCGACGAGCGCCCACTTCACCGGGATCGGGTTGGCTTCGCAGAACAGGTCTTTGTGCAGCGGCATGAGTTTTTCGTTGATTGCGCGGGCCTTCTCGGCATTGCCCTCAAGGGCGGCCTCGCACAGGTCGGCCATTTCGCGCGGGGCGACGTTGGCCGTAACAGAGATGTTGCCCTTGCCACCCATCAGGATCAGCTCGACGGCAGTTGGGTCGTCGCCGGACAGGACGATGAAGTCCTTGCTGACGCCATCGAGGATGGCCTTGGCGCGCACCAGGTCGCCGGTGGCTTCCTTGATGCCGATGATGTTCGGCACGGTCGACAGGCGGATCACGGTCTCGGCCTGCATGTCGCAGGAGGTGCGGCCGGGTACGTTGTAGAGGATTTGCGGGATGTCGACGGCTTCGGCGATGTGCTTGAAGTGCTGGTACAGGCCTTCCTGGGTCGGCTTGTTGTAGTACGGCACAACCAGCAGGCAGGCATCGGCGCCGGCGTTCTTGGCGTTTTGCGTCAGGTGCACCGCTTCGGTGGTGGAGTTGGCACCGGTGCCGGCGATGACCGGAATCGGCTTGGCGCTGCGCTTGACGCGCTCGACCACGTGCTTGATGACCAGAATGTGTTCTTCGACATCCAGCGTGGCCGACTCACCGGTGGTGCCGACAGCGACGATCGCATGGGTGCCGTTTTCCAGGTGGAAGTCTACAAGTTTGTCGAGGCTGCCCCAGTCAACACGCCCTTGTGCATCCATGGGTGTGACCAATGCCACCATACTGCCCGCAATCATGTAACTGCTCCTGCCGGAAAAAGAGAGCGGTAATGGTACTGGGGGCATCGACCTTGCACAAGCGAAGCAGGCGGGCGGAGCATTCCCCTCGGCGCCTTATTTCGCTACCCTTGACCCTTTGATCGGTGCAGCGCGGCCCGCCGGGCCGTCGACCTTGCTCCCCGCCAGCGTCCAAGACCTCGCATGCGAGCCCCGGGCCCTGCCGACAGGAGGCTTCAGACCGTCCTGCACCGACCGCTCATCGCTTTAGGAATGCTGCATGTCCACCCCCACCACTGTTCGCGAACAATTCCTTGTCATCAGTGCCTTGGGCCCGAATCCCATGGAACTGGCCAACGTCCTCAGCCGCGCTGCCTTCGAAAACCGCTGCGCGGTGGTCACCTCGCGCCTGAGCCGCCACGGCGAGACCAGCGCCCTGGTGCTGCAGGTGGGCGGCAGCTGGGACGCCCTGGCGCGCCTCGAATCCACCCTGCCGGGCCTGGGCAAGAAGCACGGCCTGACCCTGGACGTGGTGCGCAGCGCCGACCAGGAGGTGCGCCCGCAGGCCCTGCCCTACGTGGCTTATGTGAGCGCCGCTTACCGCCCGGACATCATCAACGAGCTGTGCCAGTTCTTCCTCGATCACCGTGTCGAGCTGGAAGCCATGACTTGCGACACCTACCTGGCACCGCAGACCGGCAGCAGCATGCTCAACGCCCAGTTCACCGTGATCCTGCCGGCCGGCACCCAGATCAGCTGGCTGCGTGACCAGTTCCTGGACTTTGCCGACGCCCTGAACCTCGATGCGCTGATCGAGCCATGGCGCCCACAGAACCCAATGTAAGGAAACCGACCATGGCCGTAGCACTCGACCAACCCGTTGCCGACTTCCAGGCCCAGGCCACCAGCGGGCAAACCGTCAGCCTGGCCGAGCTCAAGGGCCGGCAAGTGGTGCTGTACTTCTACCCGAAGGACAGCACGCCGGGCTGCACCACCCAAGGCCAGGGGTTCCGCGACCAGCATGATGCCTTTGCCGCAGCCAACACCGTGGTGTTCGGGGTATCGCGCGATGGCCTCAAGTCGCACGAGAACTTCAAGGCCAAGCAAGGCTTCCCGTTCGAGCTGATCAGCGACAAAGACGAGGCCCTGTGCCAGCTGTTCGACGTGATCAAGCTGAAAAAGCTGTATGGCAAGGAATACATGGGCGTTGATCGCAGCACCTTCCTGATCGACAAGGACGGTGTGCTGCGCCAGGAATGGCGTGGGGTGAAGGTGCCCGGGCATGTGGATGCCGTGCTGGCGGCTGCCCAGGCCTTGAACAAGGCTTGAAATTGATGGGGGCTGCTTTGCAGCCCCAGTTGCATCAAAGCATCGGTGACACGCTAGGCTCCTGCCGCGGCCAGGCATCCAGCACGGCCTTGATCAGCGTCGCCAGCGGGATCGCGAAGAAGATCCCCCAGAACCCCCACAGCCCGCCAAACAGCAACACCGCGCAAATGATCGCCACCGGGTGCAGGCTAACGGCCTCCGAGAACAGCAGCGGCACCAGCACGTTGCCGTCCAGCGCCTGGATGATCGCATACACCGTCATCAGGTATATGAACTGGTCGCCCCAGCCCCACTGGAACAGCGCAATCAGCGTCACCGGTACCGTCACCACCACTGCCCCCACATAGGGCACCACCACCGACAGGCCCACCAGTAGCGCCAACAGCGCGGCGTAGTTGAGCCCCAGGCTGATAAACGCGATGTAGGTGGCAATGCCGCAGATCAGGATTTCGATGCCCTTGCCGCGAATGTAGTTGGCAATCTGCCGGTTCATCTCACTGCCTACCCGGTTCAGCAAGGCGCGCTGCCTGGGCAGGTAGCCACTGACCCAACGGCCGATCAGTTCGCGGTCCTTGAGGAAGAAGAACACCAGGATCGGCACCAGCACCAGGTAAATCATGGCGTTGACCAGCAACGGCAGGCTGGACAGCGAGAAGGTCAGCGCCCACTGGCCAAACTTGCCGATTTCCCCGCGCACCGATTCGATCGCGTGCAATACCTGCTCGTCCGACACCAGGTGCGGGTAACGCTCGGGCAGCAGCAACAGCAACGACTGCCACTTGCCGAGCATGCCCGGCAGCTCGTTGAACAGGGTAATCAGCTGGTGCCACAACAGCGGCACCAACACCAGCATGAACACCGCCAGCGCGCCCATGAACAAGGCGAAGACCAGCATCACCGCCAGCCGGGTCGGTACCCGCAGCCGCTCCAGGGCGTTGACCAGCCCCTGCATCAGGAACGCCAGCACCATGCCCGCCAGCACCGGCGCGAGCATGCCGCCCAGGGTGAGCACGGCGGTAAAAGCCAGGAACAGCAGGACCGCCAGCACCACCGCTTCTTCATCGGAGAAGTAGCGCTGCATCCAGTCGCGAAGCACTTTGAACATTGACGATCCTTGGAAAAGACTCAGGCCTTGCGCAGCCAGTAGGTATAGGTGCCGGCGTCAGCCGTTTCCTGCAGCAGGGTATGACCGGCCAGCTTGGCGAAAGTGCGGAAGTCGCGCTGGGAACCGGCGTCAGTGGCGATCACTTTGAGCACCGCGCCGCTGGCCAGGCGATTGAGTTCCATCTTGGCCTTGAGCAGCGGCAAAGGGCAATTCAGCCCGCTGGCGTCCAGTTCGGCGTCGCAGGTCAGGGTGTCACTCATCGCGGGGCTCTCCAAAGGCATTGCCAGGTTGCTGCTTGACAGGGTCGGCTAGGATAGCGCCACTGGTCGCCAACGTGTGAGCCCGCTACAGTAGGTATCTTTGATCGACGCGAGCTTCGTGCATGAATCTACTGCGCCCTACCCTGCTGACGCTGGCCTGCCTGATGGCCCTTCCCGGCCATGCTGACGACCTGCCATCACTGGGTGACGCCAGTTCCGCGATCGTCTCGCCGCAACAGGAGCACCAGCTGGGCCGTGCCTGGCTGAGCCTGCTGCGCGGCCAGGTCAACCAGTTGAACGACCCGCAGCTCAAGGACTATGTCGAAACTACCGTGTACCGCCTGGCCGAAACCAGCCAGTTGCAGGACCGGCGCCTGGAATTCATCCTGATCGACAGCCGTGAGCTCAACGCCTTCGCTGCCCCTGGCGGCATCGTCGGGGTCAACGGCGGCCTGTTTCTCAATGCCCGCACCGAAGGCGAGTACGCCTCGGTGCTGGCGCACGAACTGGCGCACTTGTCGCAACGCCACTTCGCCCGCGGCGTCGAAGCCCAGCAACGCATGCAACTGCCGATGATGGCGGCTTTGCTCGCGGGTATCGTGTTGGCCGCCGGTGGCGCCGGCGATGCGGGTATCGGCATGATTGCCGGCACCCAGGCCGCGGCGATCCAGGAACAACGGCGCTTCTCGCGGCAGAACGAACAGGAAGCCGACCGCATCGGCATCCAGAACCTGGAAAAGGCCGGTTACGACCCTCGCAACATGCCCACCATGTTCGAACGCCTGGCGCAGCAATACCGCTACGGCGCCAAGCCACCGGAATTTCTGCTGACTCACCCGGTGACCGAATCACGTATCGCCGATACCCGCAACCGCGCCGAACAGGCGCCCAAAGGTGGCGTGGAAGACAGCATGCGCTACCAGCTGATCCGCGCACGGGTGGCACTGACCTATGAAGGCACCCCGGGGCTTGCCGCCAAGCGCTTCCGCGCCCAGCTGGACGAAGACCCCAAGATGGACGCCGCGCGTTACGGCCTGGCCCTGGCGCAAATCAAGGGTGGCCAGCTGAACGAAGCACGTGAACTGCTCAAGCCGCTACTGGCCAAGGCGCCCAACGACATCACCTACAACCTGGCGCAGATCGACCTGGACATCACCAACAACCGCCTGGCCGACGCGCAGCAGCGGGCCGAACGGATGCAGGGGCTGTACCCGGGCAACTACCCGCTCAAACAAGTGCGTGCCGACCTGCTGGTGAAGCAGAACAAGCCTGCCGAAGCGGAGAAGGTGTTGAACGAGTTGATCAAGAGCCGGCCGGATGACCCGGACGTGTGGTACGACATGGCCGAAGTGCGGGGTTTGTCGGGCAATACCATCGGCTTGCACCGGGCGCGTGCCGAATACTTCACCCTGGTGGGGGACTTTGACCAGGCGATCCAGCAACTGGACTACGCCAAGCGCCGGGCGGGCGGCAACTTCCCGCTGGCCTCGCAAATTGACCAGCGCCAGCGCGAGATCCTGGAACAACAGCGTATGGTTCGGGAGATGATGGGGCGCTGAGGGGGTGTTGAATATTGTGGGAGCGGGCTTGCCCCGCGAAGGGGGGCACGCGGTGCCTGGCACCGGCTTCGCCGGTG
>NZ_JBNRIK010000042.1:1615-28518 GCF_053557975.1 Pseudomonas sp. XP2 | reverse complement strand
CTCCCCCCCCCCCCCCCCCCCCCCCCCCCCCCCCGCTCCTACAAAAAAGCGCGCACTCAGTGAAGCACTAAAAACGACCACCCACACATTCGGGGTATGTTGCCCCTCGGCAAATCCCTCGATAGTGAACCCATCGGCTCGATCCGGAGCACTCACACGATGGAGTTGCCATGCGCAAGGTACTGAAGGTGATTGGTGGTCTGCTGCTGGCGTCTGGTGCCAGCCTGGCCCAGGCGACAGAGGTAGACAGCGCCAACACGCTACGGCTGTACAACTGGACCGACTACATCGGCGAAACCACCCTGGCCGACTTCGAGAAGGCCACCGGCATCAAGGTCATCTACGACACCTTCGACGGCTACGAAACGGTACAGACCAAACTGCTGACCGGCCGCTCCGGCTACGACCTGGTCATGCTCAACGCCTCGCTGGTCCCCCCGCTGATCAGCGCCGGCGTGTTCCAGGCACTGGACAAGCAGCAACTGCCCAGCTGGCAAAACCTCGATCAGCAGGTGGTCAACAACCTGCAGGGTTACGACCCTGGCCTGAAGTACTCGGCGCCCTACACCTGGGGCAGCTCGGGGGTCACTTACAACGTCGACAAGATCACCGCGCGCATGCCCGATGCGCCGATCGGTTCGCTGGCCATGCTGTTCGACCCCAAGATCGTCTCGCGTTTCGCTGACTGCGGCGTCACCCTGATGGACGCGCCCACCGAGGTCATCCCGCTGGCCCTGCAGTACCTGGGCAAGGACCCGCGCAGTGCGTCGGCCGCCGACCTCAAGGCAGCCGAACAACTGCTGCTGGGCATCCGCCCCTACATTCGCAAGTTCGACTCGGTCAACTACCTCACCAGCCTGCCCAACGGCGATGTCTGCCTGGCGCTGACCTGGTCCGGTGACTACGCCACCGCCCAGGCCCGTGCGGTGGAGGCGAAGAAGGACATCAAGCTGTCGTTCTTCATCCCCCAGGAAGGTTCACTGATCTGGTTCGACAACCTGTACATCCCCAAGGATGCGCCGCACGCGGCCAACGCCCACCGCTTCATCGAGTTCCTGCTGCAGCCGCAGACCATGGCCAAGGTCACTGACTACATCCACTACGCCAACAGCAACGCCGCCGCCACCGCGCTGGTGCGTGACGATATCCGCCAGGACCCGGCCATCTACCCCGACGCACAAACCCGTGAGCGCCTGTTCGCGCAGAAAACCCAGAGCCCCAAGGACATGCGCGCCATCACCCGGGTCTGGAGCACGGTCAAGACCGGTTTCTGAACACTGCCTAACGTTTCCCGCCAAGGAGCTGCCCATGGCCACCCCAAGCAAAGCATTCGCTATCGCCCACGACACGCTGGTGGAAGCCGACAAGGCCCACTACATGCACGGCTACCATGTGTTCGACGAGCACCGCGAGCAAGGCGCGCTGAACATCGTCGCCGGCGAGGGCGCCTACATTCGTGACAGCCACGGCAACCGTTTCCTCGATGCCGTCGGCGGCATGTGGTGCACCAACATCGGCCTGGGTCGCGAGGAAATGGCCCTGGCCATCGCCGACCAGGTGCGTCAGCTGGCGTATTCGAACCCGTTCTCCGACATGGCCAACGCTGTGGCCATCGAGCTGTGCCAGAAGCTTGCGCAGCTGGCACCGGGCGACCTGAACCACGTGTTCCTCACCACCGGCGGCTCGACTGCTGTCGACACCGCCTACCGGCTGATCCAGTACTACCAGAACTGCCGCGGCAAACCACACAAGAAGCACATCATCGCCCGCTACAACGCCTACCACGGCTCTACTACCCTGACCATGTCGATTGGCAACAAGGCCGCCGACCGGGTGCCGGAGTTCGACTATCACCACGACCTGATCCACCACGTCTCCAACCCCAACCCGTACCGCGCCCCGCACGACATGGACGAGGCCGAGTTCCTCGACTTCCTGGTGGCCGAGTTCGAGGACAAGATCCTGTCGCTGGGCGCCGACAACGTGGCCGCGTTCTTTGCCGAACCGATCATGGGCTCGGGCGGGGTGATCATCCCGCCCAAGGGCTACTTCCAGCGCATGTGGCAACTGTGCCAGACCTACGACATCCTGTTCGTCGCCGACGAGGTGGTGACCTCGTTCGGGCGCCTGGGCACCTTCTTCGCCAGTGAAGAACTGTTTGGCGTCACCCCCGACATCATCACCACCGCCAAGGGCCTGACCTCGGCCTATCTGCCGCTGGGCGCGTGTATCTTCTCCGAGCGTATCTGGGAAGTGATTGCCGAGCCGGGCAAGGGCCGCTGCTTCACCCATGGCTTCACCTACAGCGGTCACCCGGTGTGCTGCACGGCGGCGCTGAAGAACATCGAGATTATCGAGCGCGAACAACTGCTCGATCACGTCAAGGACGTGGGTGGCTACTTGGAGCAGCGCCTGCAAAGCCTGCGCGAGTTGCCGCTGGTGGGTGATGTGCGTTGCATGAAGCTGATGGCCTGCGTCGAGTTTGTCGCCGACAAAGCCAGCAAGGCGCTGTTCGCGGATGAGGTAAACATCGGCGAGCGCATCCACAGCAAGGCCCAGGCCCGCGGCTTGCTGGTGCGTCCGATCATGCACCTGAACGTGATGTCGCCACCGCTGATCATCACCCATGCGCAGGTGGACGAGATTGTCGAAACCTTGCGCCAGTGCATCCTCGAAACCGCGCGTGAACTCACGGCGCTTGGCCTGTACCAAGGCCGATGAACCTGGCGCAAAGGGCTGTGCGCGGGCGTACCCGGCAGGCTAGACTGCCGGGCATGACCCAGGCCACTCCCGACACCCCGCTTACCCTGACAATGGGCGCGCTGCAGCAATGGCATGCGGCGCTGCAGCGTGCTTTGGCCAATAGCGAAACGCCCGAGGCGTTGGAGTATGTGGCCGCTGCCATTGGCCAGCTGGTGCAGGTGGAATCGATGATGATCAGCCTTGAGTGCCAGGGGCGCGCGCCGCAGCTGCTCTACCAGCAGGGCATTCCCGAGCTGCACCGCGCTGCGGTGCTGGAGCGTTATTTCAGTGCCGGCTACTTGCTCGACCCGTTCTGCCTCGCCGTGCAAAGCGGCCTGGCCGAAGGCTTTTACCACCTGCAGGAAATCGCCCCGGACAACTTCTTCGACAGCGACTATTACAAGGCCTATTACCTGGGTACCGGTTGCAGCGAAGACAGCTACTACATCGTCGATCTCAGCGCTGGGCGCAAGCTGTCGCTGAGCCTGTTCCAGGGTTGCAGCGGCACGCCTCTGAGTGCCGGGCAGGTCGACTTGCTGCGGGCGCTGGAGCCGATGGTGCGGGAACTGTTGGGGCGTTATGCCCGGCATAACCTGGAGCCCGGCGCAGCATCGGCCGAACACGGCAGCCTGCAGGCAGCGTTCGACAGCTTTGGTTGCCAGGTGCTGACCGACCGTGAGCGGGAGGTGGCACACATGATCTTGCGCGGGCACTCGGTGAAGTCGACCGCGCTGGCGCTGGGCATCTCACCGGAGACGGTGCGCATGCACCGCAAGAACCTGTACCTGAAGCTGGAGATCAACTCGCAGTCCGAGTTGTTTGCACGGTTTATCGACTGGTTGCGCGGCGATCAGCTGAAAATCTAGAAGTTTTTGCGGTCCCTGTGGGAGCGGGCACGCCCGCTCCCGCAGGAATCGCGTCAGTTTTGAAATTTCGGGTAGTTCACGAAGCGGCCAGGCGGGCCTCCAGCGCGGCGATGTGCGCCTGTAGCCGCTCATGCTCCTGGCGCTCGGCGCTGATGTCTTCGAACACGCTGATCAGGTGTTCCGGTTCGCCGCTGTCCCGGCGCTGCAGTGAGGTGCGGGCGCGTACCCAGATGTACTCGCCATTCTTGCGGCGCACGCGTTTTTCCACTTCGTAACGCTCGGTTTCACCGGCCAGCATGCGTTGCAGCAACTGCAGGTTCTGCGCCAGATCGTCAGCGTGGGTGATCTGCTGGAAGGTCATGCCGTAAAGCTCTTCGGCGCGGTAGCCCAGCAACTCGCACAGGCTGTTGTTGACCCGCTGCCAGGTGCCGTCCGGGTCGATGTAGGCCAGGGCGCCCCAGGCCAGCTCGAAGATTGCCCGGAAGCGTTCCTCGCTCTGGCTTAGCGCCTGCTGGGCCACTTGGCGTTCGGTGTTGTCCATGCTGATGCCGACCATCTTCACCGACCGCCCGGCGCTGTCGCGTACCACCGTGGCGCGGGAAGAAATCCAGCGCACTTCACCGTCCGGGCGGGCAATGCGGAAGTCACATTCACAGCCACCGCCGTCTGCCACCGCGTCGGCGTACATCAGCTGCATGCGCTGCACGTCTTCGTCGGGCAGGTGCTTCCAGAAGTCTTCGTTGTGCCGCACCGGCCAGCCATAGACCTGCTCGACGTTGGGCGAGTAGGTGACTTCGTCGCTGATCAGGTTCCATTCCCAGGTGACGATGCGTGCGCCTTCCTGGGCGAGCTTCATGCGCGTTTCGCTTTCCATGATCTCGGCGGTCAGGCGCCGACGCACATCCGTCATCGGCAGCTCGACCACCTGCGGTTGCTGGATGTTCTGCAGTGCTTCGTCGCCATAGCGCAACCAGATCCAGTTGACCTTGAGAAAGTCGGCCAGCTTGCGCAGGTTGTCGTAGTCGATCTCGCCGCCGCGGGTCCACTTGTGCACGGCGGTGCGCGAGATGCCCAAGGCCGTGCCCACGGCTTGCAGGGTCAGCTTGTGATGCTCGAGCAGTTCCTTGAGGCGGAAGGCGAAGCTGTTTTCCAACATCGGCAGGGTGTCCTGATCTGGGCCAAGAGCCTGCCAGTATACCCAAGCTGTCAACTTTTGGTTGACGGGTCCTCACGCTGCCTCTTTTGGGGAGAACCTTGTGCTGCCTGCACTGGCCTCATCGCCGGCACAGGCAACATCAGCCGGGCGGTTGTTAAAGGTCCAGCACCAGCCGCGCCGTACGGGCGCGGGAAACGCACAGCATGATGCTCTGCTGCGCCGCTTTCTCTTCATCGCTCAGGTACTGGTCGTAATGCTCGGCTTCACCCTCGAGGATGGCCGTCTCGCACGTACCGCACACACCTTCGCGGCACAGGCACTCGACCTTGGCAGCCTTGGACTTCTCGATGGCTTGCAGAATGGTCATGCCTTCTTCCACCTGCAGTTCCACGCCCGATTGCGCCAGCACCACGGTAAAGGCACTGCCGGTGACCGGGGTGGCGGCAAACTGTTCCCAATGCACGCGCTGCTCGGCAATGCCGGCCTTGGCGGCGCAGGCGATGACCGCATCGATCAGCGGTTTTGGTCCGCACACGTACAGGTGCGCTTGCTCGTCCAGCCCCGCGCACAGGGCGGCCAGGTCAAGCTTGCGGTCGAGGCTGTCGATGTAGAACTGGGTGCGTGCAGCGTGCGGGCCGTTGGCCAACTGGTCCTGGAACGCGCCGTGCTCTGGCGCGCGGAAAGCATAGTGGAGCTCGTAGTCGGCGCTGCCGCCTTCCAGCTCATGCAGTTGCGCCAGGAACGGGGTAATGCCGATGCCGCCGGCAATCAGCACGTGCCGGCCGGCCGAAGGGTCCAGGGCGAAGAGGTTGTTGGGCGAGGAGATGGTCAGGCGGGTGCCGACTTCCACCTGTTGGTGCATGAACGCCGAGCCCCCCTTGGACTGTTCTTCCAGGCGCACGCCGATCTGGTAGCTGCGGGTGTCACGCGGGTCGCTCATCAACGAGTAGGCGTTACTGAACTGGTTGCCGTCAGCGCCTTGCATCTGCACGATGACGTGGCTGCCGCCGGTGAAGGCGGGCATCGCCGCGCCGTCTTCGCGGGCCAGGGTAAAGCGCTTGATCAGCGGTGTGGCGTGTTCCACGTCGGTCACGCGCACGCTGAACATTTCATAAGTGTTGGCCATGGTTCACCTCGACTGCCTGGGTGCGCGGCAGGCCCTGCCGCGCACCTTTACGTGCCAATAAACGTGGAGCGGTTGCCATCAATCGTCGAGGTGGGCCACGGCGATCAGGTTGTGGAAGTGGGCAATGCCGTGTTCGCTCATGCCACTGCGCTCGCGGTCGGCCATGATGCGGCCCTGGCCACGGTAGCCACGCGACTTCAAGCCCTTCTGCACGCTTTCGACCAGGCGCAGGTCTTCTGGGCGGAACACTTCGCGGTACCAGTCGATCAACTTCTGCTGCTCTTCGGTGATGTCCTTGTTCAGGAAGTAGATGTCGTAGTGCTGCAGGGTGGTTTCGGCATCGACCGGGAACTCATAGATCACGGTCATGAAGTTGGCCCCTGGCGGCACGTTGAACATGGTGCACGGCCAGGCCCAGAAGCCGGCGAACGACGGGTCTTTCACGGTTTCGTCGAACTTGAACGACTGCTCCGAAGGCTTGGCCAGGCCATATTGCAGGGTCCAGTTACCGTGCATGGTGTGGCTGTACTGGCCGACGTCGACCGAGTCGGAGAAGCCTGGATGCGCCGGGGCGCAGTGGTAGCATTCCAGGTAGTTGTCGACGATCGACTTCCAGTTGGCCGGGGTGTCACTGACGAAGCGCGCCGCCAGGTGCAGGTCGTCGATGACCGCGCAGGCTTCACGCATGCGTGCTTGCATGCCTGGCAGCTGATCTTCGACGGAGCCGGCCTCCATGTCCATGTTGATGAAGATGAAGCCGGCGTATTCCTCGACGCGCAGCTGCACCAGGGTGGAGTTCTCTTTGTCGAAGTTGACCACGTTGTCGCAATTGCGGGCGTGGGCCAGTTCGCCGTCGAGTTTGAAGGTCCAGGCGTGGTACGGGCAGGTGATGACGTTTTTGGCCTTGCCGCTACCGCTGAGCAGCTGGTGGCCACGGTGCGGGCAGACGTTGTAGAACGCACGCAGCACGCTGTCACGGCCGCGTACGACGATGATGCTTTCGCCGATCACTTCGCGGGTGATGTAGGCATTGTTGTCTGCCACTTCGCTGCGGTGGCCCACGCAGATCCAGCTGCGGGCGAAGATGGCTTCTTTCTCGTGTTCGAACACTGCGGCCTTGGTGTAGAAATTGGCCGGGATGGTGAAGGCCTCGTCGGCGTTCGCACAGAAATCGGCGGGCAGGCGTTTGAAGTCGTTCATGACAGGTTTCTCACAAGCTCGGTTTATAGTTGTTGGTTAACGCGTACCTGCCGGTTAACAGGCCAGGCAAAAAAAATTGCAGACAGCAAGGGGGCTGCTAGGCAGCCCATCGCGGGCAAGCTCGCTCTTACAGGGTTAATCAGTGCACCGCAGCTGCACTGCGCGGGGCGTGTTCGGCAGGGGCTTCACCGGCCATCCGTGCTGCCTCTTCCTCGATGACGTGGGCCGGTACCTGGCCGTAGTCGGCGATCATCCACTTGAAAAAGCCATAGATCTTCACCAGCAGAATCACCATGAACGGGATTGCAGTGAGCACCACGGCGGTCTTCATGGTCGACAGCGAGGCCTTGGCGAACAGCATGGCCAGTGGCACCAGGGTCAGCACCACGCACCAGAACAGGCGGTGGGTGGGTGTCGGGTCGTCACCTTCACGCAGGTTGCGGGTGCTGGTGGCAGCCACCGCATAGGCCGCGGCATCCATGTGCGAGGCACAGAAGATGGCCATGATGAACAGGTACACACCGAGGAACACCTGGCCCCACGGCAAGGCCAGCAGCAGGTGCGTCACGGCCGATTCGCCGCCTTGTTCGGCGAGCATTTTCGGTACATCCACGGCGCCGGTGATGAACTGGTGCATGCTGTAGCTTTCCAGCGCGCCGAAGAAGAACCAGCAACCGAAACTGCCCCCCAGCAGCAGGGCCAGGACCACGTCCTTGATCTGCCGACCGCGCGAAACGCGGGTGACGAACATGGCCACACCCGGGGCGTACGACACCCACCACAGCCAGTAGAATACTGTCCAGTTGCGGGTGAAGGCGCCGTCGCCCGCCGGGTCGGTGAACAGGCTCATGTGCACGTAGTTCTGGATCATCAGGCCAATCGAGTTGGCGGTGTTGTTGAGGGTGAACTGGGTCGGGCCCACCAGCAGGACGACAGCGGCAAACACCAGCGCGCCGATGCACACCATCTTGCTCAGGCGCTGCAGGCCACCATCGATACCGATGTAAGAGCTGAGCGAGAACATCACTGCGACGCCACCGATCACCATCAATTGCACGGTGAAGGTATCCGGGGTGCCGGTCAGGTCATGCAGGCCGCGGGTCAGGGTCGAGGCGGTGAGGGCCAGCGACACAGTCAGTGCGCCCATCATGGTCAGCAGGAAGATCAGGTCGACGCTCCGGCCTACCGGCCCAGTGGCCTTGAAGCCCGTCACCGCTTCGATAACCGAAGCCAGGTTCAGGCCGCTCTTCTTGCGTACATGGAAGTGGTAGGCCATGGCCAGTGATGCCAGGGCGTAGATCGACCAGGCGCTGATGCCCCAGTGGAAGAACGAGTAGCCCACGCTGTACTCGAGTGCCTTGGGGGTGGCAGCAGCGATGTTCAGGCCTGGGGTCTGGTAGTAGTAGGCCCATTCCATCACGCCCCAGTAGAGGGTCGACGAACCCATGCCGGCACAGATGAACATGAACACCCAGGTGGCGGTGGCATATTCAGGCTTGCCACTGCCCAGGCGGATGTTGCCGTACTTGCTGAAGGCCAGGTACAGCACGGCCAGGGTACTGCCAAACACCAGCACCTGCACGCTGGTACCGAAGGTGCGGGTGGACAGCTCGAACAACTGGTTGGCGGCGCTTTCAGCCTGGGCGGGGAAGGCTGCAAGGCCGATCACGGTGAGCAATACGGCGATCAGGCTCACGGTAATCAGGAACACATCAATCTTTTTATTCTTGTGCGACATCATCGTCTCCTGGACGTTGGCGTACTTGTTATACCCGGCAGGCATCCGGGGTGTTGCGGTACCACTCCTTCCTTGGTCGTTAACCAGTGGTTAACCAATATCTAATGGTTAACAGATTTTGCATACAATCCACGTCGCTCGCAAGAGGCAAAGGGCCGATTGTCAGACACTTCTGACAATCGGCCCGGGTGTTATCAGGCTTCGATCAGCGCGGTGATGGCCTGGCCCACCTGCTGGGTAGACTGCTGGCCACCCATGTCGCGGGTCACGTCACCGGCGGCGATGACCTGCTCGATGGCTTTGAGGATGTCGTCGTGGGCGGCGCGGTAGCGTGGGTCGGCGCCTTCGTTGCCGAGGAAGTCGAGCATCAGTGCACCGGACCAGATCATCGCGATCGGGTTGGCGATGTTCTTGCCGTAGATGTCTGGCGCCGAGCCGTGCACCGGCTCGAACAGCGACGGGAATTTGCGTTCGGGGTTCAGGTTGGCCGAAGGCGCGATGCCGATGGTGCCGGCGCACGCCGGGCCCAGGTCGGACAGGATATCGCCGAACAGGTTCGAGGCCACGACCACGTCGAAGCGGTCCGGTTGCAGTACAAAGCGGGCGCAGAGGATATCAATGTGCTGCTTGTCCCAGCTGATTTCCGGATAATTGGCTGCCATTGCTGCGGTGCGCTCGTCCCAGTACGGCATGCTCACGGCCATGCCGTTGGACTTGGTGGCCGAGGTGACGTGCTTGCGCTCGCGGGTCTGGGCCACCTCGAAGGCGTACTTGAGAATGCGGTCGACGCCACGGCGGGTGAACACCGATTCCTGCAGCACAAACTCGTTTTCGGTGCCTTCGAACATGCGCCCGCCCAGCGACGAGTACTCGCCTTCGGTGTTTTCGCGGATAACCACGAAGTCGATATCGCCGGGTTCACGACCCGCCAGCGGGCAGGGTACGCCGGGGAACAGGCGCACCGGGCGAATGTTCACGTACTGGTCGAAGTCGCGGCGGAACTTGAGCAGCGAACCCCACAGCGAGATGTGGTCCGGCACTTTGTCTGGCCAGCCCACGGCACCAAAGTACAGGGCGTCGAAACCTTTGAGCTGTTCGAACCAGTCATCCGGCATCATCTTGCCGTGGGCCAGGTAGTAGTCGCAGCTGGCCCACTCGAAGAACTCGAAGCTGATGTCCAGGCCGTGCTTGCGCGCGGCGGCCTCGACGACCCGAATACCTTCAGGCAGTACTTCGTTGCCGATGCCGTCGCCTGGGATTGCCGCGATTCTGAACGTCTTGCTCATGGGGTGCACTCGTTGTCTAGGGAACAGGTGCTGGTCATGCTATAAGGGCTTGAGCCGGAGATAATCTCGCCAATCATGGATTCTTGGAACACGATACGTGAATAATCTGCCCAACCTCGACGACCTCAACATCTTCCTGCAAGTGGCCAAGCGCGCCAGCTTTGCGGCCGTGGCCGATGAGCTGGGCATGTCGGCGGCGTATATCAGCAAACGCATCCGCATGCTCGAGCAAACACTGGAAGTGCGCTTGTTGCACCGCACCACGCGGCGGGTGACGGTGAGTGAGGAAGGCGAGCGGGTGTATCAGTGGGCTTTGCAGATATTCGATGCCGTACAGCGCATGGGTGATGACATCAGCGCCCAGCACCGCGAGCCGGCCGGGCAGTTGCGCATCGCCAGCAGCCTGGGGCTGGGGCGGCGCTTCGTGGCGCCGGCTTTGTCGGAGCTGGCCGAGCGCTACCCGCGGCTGGACATTCGCCTGGATGTGCACGATCGCCTGGTGGACCTGATCGCCGAAGGTGTCGACCTGGACATCCGCGTGGGCAACGCCATTGCCCCCAACCTGATCGCCAAGCCGCTGGCGCGTAACCGCCGGGTGCTCTGTGCTGCGCCGGCTTACCTGGCGCGGCGGGGTTCGCCCAAGGTGCTGGGCGACCTGGGCAGCCACGACTGCCTGGTGATCAAGGAACGTGACCACCCGTTTGGTGTGTGGCAACTGATGGGGCCGATGGGTGAAGAAAGCGTGCGTGTGACGGGCGGCCTGTCGACCAACCATGGTGAAGTGGCGCACCAGTGGTGCCTGGATGGCCGAGGGATACTGCTGCGTTCATGGTGGGATGTGCATGACAGCCTGCAGGACGGGCGCCTGGTGCAGGTGCTGGAGGCCTATCACCAGCCGGCGGATATCTGGGCGGTATACACCTCGCCGCTGGCCAGCTCGGCCAAGGTGCGGGTGGCGGTGGACTTTTTCCGGCAGTACTTTGCCGAGCGCTACAGCTTGCCGGAGTAGGCCGAACCCAGATCATGTGCGCTCCGCTTTTGATTTTTTGTGGGATCAACTGTCTCGCACCATCAATCAGGCTACCGCATCACCCTGCAGGAGCAGCACAAGGCTGCTCCTACAACAATCAAAAGCGCAGCGCGGTGGGTTTCAGGGCACGGGGATACGGGAAACCGCCTTCACTTCGCGCAGCGCCAGGCTTGACTGGATCGAGGCAATGCCTGGCTGACGGCGCAACACCTCTTCCACGAATCGCCCATAACTCTCCAGGTCATTTGCCAACACCGTCAGCACATAGTCAGCCTCGCCGGTTACCTTGTGGCAGGACAGCACCTGCGGCAGTTTCAATATCACCTGCTCGAACTCATCCGGTGCGTTGGCCGAATGGTTGCCAAAGCGCACCTGGGCAAACGCCATCACGTCGTAGCCCAGCTTCCTGCGGTCGAGGTTGGCCTGGTAATCCTTGATGATGCCCAGCTCTTCCAGCCGTTTGCGCCTGCGCCAGCAGGGCGTCACGGTCATCGACAAACGCTCGCCCAGCGCAGCGCTCGACAGGGTGCCGTCCTCCTGCAAAAGGCGCAGCAGCTCGCGGTCGGTGTCGTCCAAATGTTCGATAGCAAAGGCTTTGCTCATTGCCGGCCAATTCTGTGATTAATTTCCTCAAGCATCCGGTTTGGCTGAGCATAAAGCAAAGCATTTTCACGGTTCAGGCGCGAAAATTGGTTATCCGGTAACCCCTTGAAAAAGGACATTCGTGTGCTGACAGTTTTTAGCAACAATCACCGCTTGCACCATGGCTCGGAACTCAAGGACGGCGCCATTACGCCATCGTTCGAAACCCCCCAGCGTGCCGACACCGTACTGGCCCGGGTGCGCAGCACGGGCCTTGGCGATGTCATTGCCGAACAGGCCTTCGACCGGGCCTGCTACGTGGCGGCGCACAGCGAGCGCTACGTAAGCTTCCTGGAAAACGCCTGGTCGGAATGGGCCGCCACCGGCAAAACCCACGATGCGCTGCCGCTGGTGTGGCCAGTGCGCGACCTGGCCATCGACCGTGAGCCCGGCTTCATCGACGGCAAGCTGGGCTTTTATGCCATGGACGCGGGGGCCCCGATCACCGCCGGCACCTGGGAGGCGGTGCGCAGCAGCGCCGACGTTGCCTTGACCGGCATGCAGCGCATCATCGACGGTGCCGACAGTGCCTTCGCCCTGTGCCGCCCACCGGGGCACCATGCGGCCCGGGAATACATGGGCGGCTATTGCTACCTGAACAACGCCGCCATCGCCGCCGAGCGCTGCCTGAGCCAGGGCGCCAGGCGCGTGGCTGTGCTGGATGTGGACTTCCACCACGGTAACGGCACACAGAACATCTTCTACGATCGCCCCGATGTGTTCTTTGCCTCCCTGCATGGCGACCCGCACGTGTCCTACCCGTATTTTTCCGGCTTCGCCCATGAACAAGGCGCAGGCGCTGGCGAAGGTTTCAACGCCAACTACCCGATGGGCAAGGGCACCCGCTGGGCCCAGTACCAGCCGGCTTTGCAGGATGCACTCAAGCGCATTGTCGCGCACAAGCCGCAGTTTCTGGTTGTGTCGCTGGGGGTCGACACCTTCGAGGATGACCCGATCAGCCACTTCAAGCTTACCAGCGACGACTTCCTGCGCATGGGCGCCGAGATCGCCAGTGCCGGTATCCCGACCCTGTTCGTGATGGAGGGCGGTTACATGGTCGACGAAATCGGCATCAATGCAGTGAACACCTTGCAAGGTTTTGAAAGCGCGCGCTAACCCGCCTGAGAAGCCGTGACGAAGCCAGTTATGGGCGTCGCCACGGCACCGCGACATGTGACAGGCCAACAATAACAAGAGGTCGCCATGCAAGACATGCCCGCAAGCCTTGAGCAAAGCAAACCGGTAACGCCCGACCGTGACGGGCACCTGCAACGCACGCTGGAAAACCGCCACATCCAGCTGATTTCCATAGGGGGCGCCATTGGCACCGGCCTGTTCATGGGCTCGGGCAAGGTGATCGCGCTGTCCGGCACCTCGATCCTGTTGGTCTACGCCATCCTCGGGTTCTTCGTGTTCTTCGTCATGCGCGCCATGGGCGAGTTGCTGTTGTCCGACCTGCGCTTCAAGTCGTTCGCCGATATCGTTGCCCATTACCTGGGCTCGCGCGCCGGCTTTGTGCTGAGCTGGTCGTACTGGCTGAGCTGGAGCGTGGCGGTGGTGGGGGACGTGGTCGTGGTGGCCGGTTTTTTCCAGTACTGGTACCCCGATGCACCGGCCTGGCTACCCGCGTTCTTCACCCTGTTCGTGCTGCTGGGGCTGAACATGCTGGCGGTGAGGATTTTTGGCGAGGTAGAGTTCTGGTTCGGCATCATCAAGATCGTCGCCATCGTGCTGTTGATCATCACGGCAGCGGTCATGATCGCCACGTCCTATACCTCGCCCAATGGCGTGGTTGCCTCGCTGTCGCACGTGGTCGCGCCGGGTGCGGTGCTGCCCCATGGCATCAGCGGTTTCTTTGCCGGGTTCCAGATTGCCGTGTTTTCCTTTGCCGGTACCGAGCTGATCGGCACCACCGCAGCGGAAGCGAAGAACCCTCATCGCTCGCTGCCCAAGGCCATCAACACCATCCCCTTGCGCATTCTGCTGTTCTACATCCTGGCGCTGGTGTGCATCATCAGCGTGGTGTCGTGGGCCGAGGTGCCGGCCAACCGCAGCCCCTTCGTCGAACTGTTCCTGCTGGCCGGCTTTCCGGCGGCGGCCGGCATGATCAACTTTGTGGTATTGACCTCGGCTGCCTCTTCGGCCAACAGCGGTGTCTACTCGGGCTGCCGGATGCTGTTCGGGCTGGCCGAGCGGCGTAACGCGCCGGCCCTGTTCGCCAGGCTTTCGGCACTGAGCGTGCCGGTGTACAGCCTGATGTTTTCCGGCGTGTGCATGCTGATCGGGTTGAGCCTGCTGTTCATCATCCCGGAGGTGATGACGGTGTTCACGCTGATTTCGACCGTGTCGGCAATCCTGGTGATCTTTACCTGGTCGATGATCCTTGCTGCGTACCTCGCCTATCGCAAACGCAACCCGGCTGCGCACAATGCTTCGGTGTTCAAGTTGCCGGGCGGGGTGCCGGTGGCGGTCACGACCCTGGGCTTTCTCGGCTTTGTGCTGGTGTTGCTGGCACTGCAGCCGGATACCCGCCTGGCACTGTGCGTGATGCCGTTGTGGTTCGTGTTCCTGTTGCTGGCCTACCGCCGCCGCGCTCAAGCGCATTCCTGAGCACAACACATACCCTGTGGGAGCGGGCATGCCCGCGAAGCAGGCGACGCGGTGGATGGCACGGGCTCTGCCCGTGATCGCGGGCGCGCCCGCTCCCACAGGGTGCAAGTTTTGTTCATAGTGCCTGTTGCTCGATCAACCCCAGGCACCGCTGCACGATCGGGCTCACATCACCCTTGCGCCGGCTCAGAATGATCGGGCTGACGGCGCTGCTATCGAGCAAGCCGACATATTCGATATCGGTGCGGTGTTGCTGTTGTACCGACGCCGGCACCAGCGTTACCCCCACGCCGACGGCCACCAGGCCGATGGCCGTCTGCAATTCGTTGGCCCACTGGCTGACGCGGATGCTCATGCCATGCTGGGCAAACAGCGCCAGCACGTGGTCGGCATAACTGGGCCGGGGGTTGGCCGGGTAGAGGATGAACGCCTCGCCAGCCAGCTGCGCCAGGCTGACCGGGCTGCCCGCCAGCGGGTGGCCCTTGGGCAGCACGGCCACCAGCGGGTCCTCCCGCAGAACCTCTTGGTGGATGGCCGCGTCGTCGATGCGAATGCGCCCGAAGGCGATGTCGATGCGCCCGCTCTTCAAGGCTTCCACCTGCTGCAGCGTGGTCATCTCGCTCAGGCCCAGTTCCAGCTCGCTGTCCTGGCGCAGCTCGCGGATCAGCTCTGGCAACACGTTGTACAGGGTCGAGGGGGCAAACCCGATGCCCAGCCACTGGCGCTGGCCCTGGCCAATGCGGCGGGTGTTGTCGCTGATGTTCTGCAGTTGCTGCAGCACGGTGCAGGTCTGTTCGTAAAAAAAACGACCGGCCTCGGTCAGCCGCAGCGGGCGTTCGCGCACGACCAGCAGGGTGCCGAGCTGGTCCTCCAGCTGGCTGATCTGCCGGCTCAAGGGGGGTTGGGCAATGTGCAGCAGCTCGGCGGCGCGGGTGAAGTTCAGGGTCTCGGCCAAGACTTTGAAATAACGCAGGTGGCGCAGCTCCATCAGACCTCCAGGGTATGGTGGGAGATTCATTTGATATTGGACGGTCATCAGGGTCTCGCGCAATCCTTGAGCAATCAAGTAAATGCACCATTCGGGCCTGCAGCTGGCAGCCCGACCTGACGGGACCTGGCCACAATGACAAGCGCGCTGATTGAACGTATTGATGCAATTATCGTCGACCTGCCGACCATTCGCCCGCACAAGCTGGCAATGCACACCATGCAGCAGCAGACCTTGGTGGTATTGCGCGTGCGCTGCAGCGATGGCGTGGAAGGTATCGGCGAGGCCACCACCATCGGTGGCCTGGCCTATGGCTACGAAAGCCCCGAGGGCATCAAGGCCAACATCGACGCGCACCTGGCTCCGGCGCTGATTGGCCTGGCGGCAGACAACATCAATGCGGCCATGCTCAAGCTGGACAAGCTGGCCAAGGGCAACACTTTTGCCAAATCGGGTATTGAAAGCGCCTTGCTCGACGCCCAAGGCAAACGCCTGGGGCTGCCGGTGAGCGAGCTGCTGGGCGGCCGAGTGCGTGACAGCCTGGAAGTGGCCTGGACCCTGGCCAGCGGCGACACCGCCCGTGATATCGCCGAAGCGCAGCACATGCTGGAAATTCGCCGTCACCGGGTGTTCAAGCTGAAGATTGGCGCCAACCCGGTGGAGCAGGACATCAAGCACGTGGTGACGATAAAACGCGAACTGGGCGACAGTGCCAGCGTGCGGGTCGACGTCAACCAGTACTGGGACGAGTCCCAGGCCGTGCGTGCTTGCCAGGTGCTTGGCGACAACGGTATTGACCTGATCGAGCAACCGATCTCGCGCATCAACCGTGGCGGCCAGGTGCGCCTGAACCAGCGCAGCCCGGCCCCGATCATGGCCGATGAGTCGATCGAAAGCGTCGAGGACGCCTTCAGCCTGGCCGCCGAAGGCGCGGCCAGCATCTTCGCCCTGAAAATCGCCAAGAACGGTGGCCCGCGAGCTGTGTTGCGCACTGCGCAAATCGCCGAGGCCGCCGGTATAGCGCTGTATGGCGGCACCATGCTCGAAGGCTCTATCGGCACCCTGGCCTCGGCCCATGCCTTCCTTACCCTGCGCCAACTGACCTGGGGCACCGAGCTGTTCGGCCCGCTGCTGCTGACCGAAGAAATCGTCAACGAGCCGCCGCAGTACCGCGACTTCCAACTGCACATCCCCCGCACCCCAGGCCTGGGCCTGACCCTGGACGAACAGCGCCTGGCGCGCTTCGCCCGTCGCTGATCAGCCAACAAGGAGATAATCATGCTGTTCCACGTGAAGATGACCGTGAAACTGCCGGTCGACATGGACCCGGCCAAGGCCACCCAGCTCAAGGCTGATGAAAAGGAACTGGCCCAGCGCCTGCAACGTGAAGGGACCTGGCGCCACTTGTGGCGCATTGCCGGGCACTACGCCAACTACAGCGTGTTCGACGTGCCCAGCGTCGAGGCGCTGCACGACACACTGATGCAGCTGCCGCTGTTCCCGTACATGGACATCGAGGTCGACGGCCTGTGCCGGCATCCCTCGTCGATTCACAGCGACGACCGCTGATCCGCACCTGTCTGCCTGACAAGAACAATATGAGGTACGCACGATGACCGTGAAAATTTCCCACACTGCCGACATTCAAGCCTTCTTCAACAAAGTGGCTGGCCTGGACCACGCCGATGGCAACCCGCGCTTCAAGCAGATCATTCTGCGTGTGCTGCAGGACACCGCGCGCCTGGTCGAAGACCTGGAAATCACCGAAGACGAGTTCTGGCACGCCATTGATTACCTCAACCGCCTGGGGGGCCGTAACGAGGCTGGCCTGCTGGCCGCAGGCCTGGGTATCGAGCACTTCCTCGACCTGCTGCAGGACGCCAAGGATGCTGAGGCCGGCCTGAGCGGTGGCACCCCGCGTACCATCGAAGGCCCGCTGTACGTCGCCGGGGCGCCGTTGGCACAAGGCGAAGCGCGCATGGACGACGGTACCGACCCCGGCGTGGTGATGTTCCTGCAGGGGCAGGTGTTCGATGCCGACGGCAAGCCGCTGGCCGGCGCCACCGTCGACCTGTGGCACGCCAACACCCAAGGTACCTATTCGTACTTCGACTCGACCCAGTCCGAGTACAACCTGCGCCGCCGCATCATTACCGACGCCGAGGGGCGCTACCGTGCGCGCTCCATCGTGCCGTCGGGTTATGGCTGCGACCCGCAGGGCCCGACCCAGGAGTGCCTTGACCTGCTCGGCCGTCATGGTCAGCGACCGGCGCACGTGCACTTCTTCATCTCGGCACCGGGGCACCGCCACCTGACCACGCAGATCAACTTCGAGGGTGACAAGTACCTGTGGGACGACTTTGCCTACGCCACCCGCGACGGTTTGATCGGCGAGCTGCGGTTTGTCGAGGACGCTGCTGCGGCGCGTGATCGCGGCGTGCAAGGCGAGCGTTTTGCCGAGCTGGCGTTCGACTTCCACCTGCAGGGCACCACGGCGCCGGAGGCCGAGGCCCGCAGCCACCGGCCGCGTGCGTTGCAGGAAGGCTGAGACCTTTGGGGCTGCTGCGCAGCCCATTCGCGGCACAAGGCCGCTCCCACAGGGATCGCGCGCGACAGTGCCATCGTGCAATCCCTGTGGGAGCGGCCTTGCGCCGCGAATGGGGCGCGTAGCGCCCCCACAATGCTGACCATTTTTCGCTGTTTTTTTGCCTGGGCCTTTCCGTGCGGGGAGGGCCCGGGCTTTTTGCTGCAGGGGCCGGTGATCTAGAATCGATCTTTTGCCCGAGCCCCGCCCATGCTGCCCATCGCGCTGCTGCCAACCACCGCTGACCAGGCTCCGCTGGTCCGCAACCTCTACCAGTTCTATGCCTACGAGTCCTCCGACTGGGAGCAGGAAGACGTCGAAGTGGATGGTCGTTTCTACATCCACGACGAGCACCTGCAACGCTACTGGCAGGACGAGGGCTGGGGCGCGTACCTGGTGCTGGCGGACGGCTTTATCGCCGGTTTCGTGCTGGTGGAACGCAGTGAGCTGCCGGGCATTCACGCGCTTGAACTGGCTGACCTGTTCATCCTGAAAAAGTACCGCCGCCAGGGCATCGGCCAGGCGGTAGCGTTGCAGCTGCTGGGCGGCGAGGGCGACTGGTTGCTGCGGTGCTACGCACACGACGCACCGGCCGTGGCGTTCTGCAGCGCCGTACTGGCGAACCTGTCGCGCCCGGCACAGGCCATTACGCTGACGGATGAACCGGACCTGCTCAGTTTCCTGGTGAGCGGCGCCCGGCATTGAGGATTGGCCGGCTGTTGTGCGGCGTTGAAGCGGGATAGCGACATTTTTGTGAGCTACTTCACAAAATCGTCATGGGCGGCATAATGCCATTAACGCCTCCCTAGACCTGGCAACCGCTTGCCGGGGTCCTTTTTCTTGCGCTTCGAAGGTTCAGGTAAAGTTCATGTCGCTAGCTGCAAACCCCGACATCATGTACCGGCTGTTGATTCAGAGCGTGGTGGATTACGCCATCTACCTGCTCACCCCCGAGGGTATCGTCGCCAACTGGAACCCCGGTGCCCAGCGCGCCAAGGGCTACCTTGCCGATGAAATCGTCGGCCAGCATTACTCGTTGTTCTACCCCGATGCCGAGCGTGCAGCCGGGCGGCCAGCGCTAAACCTTGAACAGGCGCGGCGCACGGGGCGTTTTGAAGAAACAGGCTCCCGCCTGCGCAAGGACGGCACGGCGTTCCACGCCCATGTAGTGATTGAAGCCGTGTACGACGATGCCGGGCAACTGGTGGGGTTCGCCAAGGTCACCCGCGACATTTCCGAACGCCGCCGCCAGGAACTGGAGCTGCTGCAGGCCAAGGAGCTGGCCGAGCAGTACAGCCAGGAAATGGCCAAGCTGTCGCAATTCCTGGACTCGGTCATTGCCAATATTCCCGCCAGCGTCATTGTCCAGGACCTGGAAAGCCAGCGCATCCTGTTGGCCAACCAGCAGGCCGAGCGCCTGTTCGGCGGCCCAGGGCGCAGCATGATCGGCCAACTGCCTGGCGAATGCCTGAGCCCGGCGGCCGCCGACTACCTTGAGCAGCAGCTGGCCCGTGGTGCCCGTAACACCAAAGGCCATGCTGCCGAGACCCGGGTCGAGACCGCCCGTGGTCCACGGACCCTGCGCAGCCGTACCTTGCTCAGCCAGCACTCCGAGGGCCAGGCGGATTACGTGCTGTTTGTCGCCGAAGATGCCACCGAGGAACTGGCGGCCCACGCACAGATTCACCACATGGCGCACCATGATGCGCTTACCGGGCTACCCAACCGCACCTTGTTCCACGAACGCCTGCGCCAGGCGCTGGTGCGTGGCAGCGAGAACGCCAAGCTGACCGCCGCCCTGTGCCTGGACCTGGACAACTTCAAGAACATCAATGACTCCCTTGGCCATGCCTTCGGCGACAAGCTGCTGCGCGAGCTGGGCAAACGCCTGCGCCGCGAGCTGCGCGAGCACGACACCCTGGCCCGGCTGGGTGGTGACGAGTTTGCCGTGGTACTGACCGGGCTCGATGGCCGCGATGCTGCGTGCAACACTGCGCAGCGGCTGATCAACGCGATCAGCCCGCCGTTCCGGATCGAAGGGCACCAGTTCTCCGTGGGGGTAAGTATCGGCATCGCCATCGCCCCGGATGACAATGATCAGGCCGAGCAGCTGCTGGGCTACGCCGACATGGCGTTGTACGAGGCCAAGCGCAACGGCCGCAATCGCTACGAATGCTTCGACGTGGAGCTTGACGTCGCTGCCCGCCAGCGCCGCCTGGTGGAAACCGACTTGCGCACAGCGCTGCACCTGGGCCAGTTGCAGCTGCATTACCAACCCGTGGTGGACCAGAAAACCAGTAGCGTGACCGGTTATGAGGCATTGCTGCGCTGGGAGCACCCGACCCGGGGCATGGTCATGCCCATGGACTTCATCCCTATCGCCGAGGAAACCGGGCTGATTCATGAACTGGGTATCCGGGCCTTGAACCTGGCCTGCCAGGAAGCGGCCAGCTGGGACAGTGAGCAGACGGTGTCGGTCAACCTGTCGCCGGTGCAGTTCAAAAATGCCAACCTGGTGCAGCTTGTCGCCTTGGCCCTGGCCGACTCGGGCCTGCCGGCGCAGCGCCTGGAGCTGGAAATAACCGAGTCGGTGTTGCTGGGTAACAGCGACGAAAACGTGCGCACCTTGCGCGCGCTGAAGGACTTGGGGGTATCGATTTCGCTGGACGATTTTGGAACCGGCTATTCATCGCTCGGCTACTTGCGCTCGTTCCCGTTCGACCGGATCAAGATCGACAAGTCGTTCGTGCATGACATGTGCGACAGCCGTGAAGCAATGTCGATCATCCGCGCCATTACCGACCTGTCCAACAGCCTGATGATCAAGACCACGGCCGAAGGGGTGGAGTCGCAAGAGCAGATGCGCCGGCTGGCGGCGGAGGGGTGCTCGCATTTCCAGGGCTACCTGTACGGGCGGCCGGCACCGGCGAGCGAGCGGTTGAAGCAGGTCATTACGCCAGGCTGACGGCTCACGCAGCCGATTGTGGGGGTAATTGGCTTGCTCAAATTTCAAGAGCTTGTGCAATCCTTGTGGGAGCGGGCATGCCCGCGAACACCGGCGCAGCCGGTGCCAGCCACCGAGTTGGCTTCTTCGCGGGCACGCCCGCGCCCACAAGGTCCGTGTCGCGCTTACGAATTTCAGCTATTCCAGTCTGGCGCAAACGGCGGGCTTACCACGCGCTGGTCTTTCGGCAATTGGGCAATCGCCGTGCGGTCTTCGTCGTCCAGTTGCACGTTCAATGCAGCCAGGTTGGCCAACTGGTTCTCGCGGCTGCTGGCTTTGGGGATCGCCGCCACACCGTCCTGGTCCAGCAACCACTTCAGTGCCACCTGGCTGGGCAGCACGCCATGCTTGCGGGCAATCGCCTGGATCACTGGCTGCGCCGCCGCCTGGCCCCGGGCCAGCGGGGTGTAGGCGGTGAGCAACAGGTCATGGCGGCGGGCGTAGTCGAGCAGCGGTTGCTGGCCGAGCAGCACGTGGTATTCCACCTGAATCGCCGACAACGGCGCACCCAGGGTTTCCACCACCTGGCGCAGCAGGCCCAGCGGGAAGTTGGCCACGCCAATATGCCGTGCCTTGCCCTCGTCACGCAGCGCAACCAGGGTGTCGATACTGCGCGCCAGGTCCCAATCCTTGCCGGGCCAGTGGATATGGAACAGGTCGACCTGCTCGGTGCCCAATGCGCGCAGGCTGTCTTCCAGCGACTGGCGCATGGCCTTGGGCTCCAGGCGGTCCCACCACACCTTGGTGGTGAGGTGGATCTGTTCGCGTGGTACGTCGCTGTCGCGCAGGGCCTGGCCAACGGCCGCTTCGTTTTCGTAGGCTGTGGCAGTGTCGATGTGCCGGTAACCCAGGTCCAGCGCCTGGTGCACGGCCTGGGTGCATTCGGTGCCGGTCATCGGCCAGGTGCCCAGGCCGATTGCAGGCAGGTCCAGACCGTTTCGGGTGGTGAGCCTTTGCATGTAAATTCCTTGTAGGGTGTGCAGGGTTCGCACTCGATGGTCGGCGATCAGCGAAGCGCGGGCCATGCGTTCGAGGCACAAACTGGTCGATCAGCGAACAGTATTTGCCGTCAGCGTGGGCAAGCGGCAATTGAACTTCCTTATCCTGCGGCATCTCTTCTAGAATTCGAGCTGTTGCATCCGCCGGGCCACGCCTGCGCGGCCTTCCCTGGGCGTGGCATGCCGCCGCGCCGTCATCGAGAGAGCCATGAGTTCCAGCACACCGCTGTCCGGCGTCAACCAACCCTTGCGGGGTATCGCACTGGTGGTGGGAGCGACGTTCCTGTTCGCCAGCCACGATGCCCTGTCCAAATTCCTCGGCGGCCTTTACCCGATCGTGATGGTGGTGTGGGCACGTTATGTGGTGCATACGCTGCTGATGGCCGGCATTTTTCTGCCCAAGTCTGGCCTCAACGTATTGCGCACCCGCCGGCCGGTATTGCAGACCTTGCGGGCCCTGAGCCTGCTGAGCACCAGCTTGCTGTTCACCAGCGGCCTTCAGTACCTGCCGCTGGCTGAGGCGACGGCGGTCAACTTCCTTGCCCCGGTGCTGGTCACCGCGTTGTCGGCGCCGCTGCTCAAAGAGCGGGTGACGGTGGGGCAGTGGGTGGCGGTAGTGCTGGGTTTCATCGGCGTGCTGGTGGTGGTGCACCCGGGTGGAGCGATGTTTACCCCGGCCATTCTGTACCCGTTCGGTTCGGCGTTGGGCTTCTGCTTCTATCAGCTGCTGACGCGCATTCTGGCTGCACATGACAGCCCGACTACCAGCAACTTCTATGCAGGGCTGTGCAATACCCTGGCAATGAGTGCACTGGTGCCGTTCTTCTGGGAGGTGCCGCGGTGGGACCATGCCCTGCTGATGCTGGCACTGGGCGGCTTTGGCATGACTGCGCACCTGCTGCTGACCCAGGCCTTCCGCCATGCGGCACCGGCGTTGCTGGCGCCGTTCAGCTACTGCCAGATCGTGTTTGCCGGTTTGCTTGGGCTTGTATTCTATAGCCAGGTGCCGGATACCTTGAGCCTGGTGGGGATTTCGGTGATCTGCCTCAGTGGGCTGGGGGCGGCGTGGATGCAGCGGCGCAAGTAAAACCTGTACCGCCTGTTCGGATTGATGCACGGGTTTACCTGCGAAGAGGCCGGCACAAGCAAACCTGACAGAGCCAGCCTATCACCCTCTAACAGCCACTCTATTAGAACTCTGCCCAAGCTCGTCTAGTCTTTCCCGTGGCCCCGTGTAGACCTGATGAGGGGTAGCACGCCCCCCCACGCTCGGCTGAAAGAACACCTGGCATAGACCGGAAATCTGGATAACCGACCCAAAGGTACCCGCAGATGTCGAACGAATCGAAATGCCCGTTCCATCAAACCGCAGGTGGCGGCACCACCAACCGTGACTGGTGGCCTGACCAGCTCAACCTTCGAATTCTTCACCAGCATTCGTCGAAGTCCAGCCCCGATCCGGACTTCGACTATGCCAAGGCGTTCAAAAGCCTCGACTTCCAGGCCCTGAAGAACGACCTGACTGCCCTGATGACCGACTCGCAGGACTGGTGGCCTGCCGACTTCGGCCACTATGGCCCGCTGTTCATCCGCATGGCCTGGCACAGCGCCGGCACCTACCGCATTGGCGATGGCCGCGGCGGCGCGGGCTCGGGGCAGCAACGTTTCGCCCCGCTCAACAGCTGGCCGGACAACGTCAGCCTGGACAAGGCCCGGCGGCTGCTGTGGCCGATCAAGCAGAAGTACGGCAACAAGATTTCCTGGGCCGACCTGATCGTGCTCACCGGCAACGTTGCTCTCGAATCCATGGGCTTCAAGACTTTCGGCTTCTCGGGCGGGCGCGCTGATGTATGGGAGCCGGACGAAGATGTGTACTGGGGTTCGGAAAAGGTCTGGCTGGGTGGCGATACCCGCTACGGCAAGGAACAGGTCAAGGCGCAGCCACCCGGGCAGGGTGACCTGGTGGCCGAGCCGGCCAAGCATGGTGAAGAGCAGAACCGCGACCTGTCGGCTGAGCGTAACCTGGAAAACCCGCTGGCCGCCGTACAGATGGGCCTGATCTACGTGAACCCGGAAGGCCCGGAAGGCAACCCAGACCCGGTGGCCTCTGGCCGGGACATCCGTGAAACCTTTGGCCGCATGGCCATGAACGATGAAGAAACCGTGGCGCTGATCGCCGGTGGCCACGCCTTCGGCAAGACCCACGGTGCCGGCCCCGCCGACAACGTCGGCCCCGAACCCGAAGCGGCAGGCCTGGAGTTGCAGGGCCTGGGTTGGCCCAACAAGTTTGGTTCGGGCAAAGGTGGGGATACCATCACCAGTGGCCTGGAAGTGACCTGGACCTCCACCCCGACCAAGTGGAGCAACGAGTACCTGAACAACCTCTTCAACTTTGAGTGGGAGCTGACCAAAAGCCCGGCCGGCGCGCATCAGTGGCAGCCGAAAGAGGGCAAAGGCGCAGGCACAGTGCCAGATGCCCACGATCCAGGTAAAAAACATGCACCGTCCATGTTGACCTCTGACCTGGCGCTGCGCTTCGACCCCATCTACGAGCCGATCGCTCGCCGCTTCAAGGACAACCCTGACCAGCTGGCGGATGCCTTCGCCCGCGCCTGGTACAAGCTCATCCACCGCGACATGGGCCCACTGGCGCGCTACCTGGGCCCGGAAATGCCCAATGAAGAGTTGCTGTGGCAAGACCCGTTGCCCAAGGCCGATCCAGCCACGATCAGCGAGCAAGACATCGCAGACCTCAAAACCAGGATTCTGGCTTCGGGCTTGACTGTGGGTGAGCTGGTCTCCACCGCGTGGGCATCCGCGTCGACCTTCCGTGGCTCCGACAAGCGCGGGGGGGCCAATGGCGCACGTTTGCGCCTGGCGCCGCAGAAAGACTGGGCTGCCAACCAGGGTGTAGACAAGGTGCTGGCGGCGCTGGAGAAGATACAGGGCGAGTTCAATAGCGGCGGCAAAAAGGTCTCCCTGGCCGACCTGATCGTACTGGCCGGTACTGCAGCCGTTGAAAAAGCTGCCCGGGATGCTGGCTACAGTGGCAGCGTCGGGTTCCGCCCGGGCCGCGTCGATGCGTCCCAGGCGCAGACCGACGTCGAGTCGTTCGCCGTGCTGGAGCCGTTGGCCGATGGCTTCCGCAATTTCGCCAAGGCTCGCTACAGCGTCAAGGCCGAAAAGCTGTTGCTGGACAAGGCCCAGTTGCTGACCCTGACTGCGCCGGAACTGACCGTGCTGATCGGCGGCCTGCGGGTGCTGGGTGCCAACCATGGCGGCAGCCAGCAGGGCGTGTTCACCGACAAGCCCGGCACCTTGAGCAACGACTTCTTCCGCAACCTGCTGGACATGGGCGTGGAATGGAAGTCGACGTCGCCGGACGACGAAACCTTCGAAGGCCGCGACCGCAAGACCGGGCAGGTTAAATGGAACGCTAGCCGGGTTGACCTGGTGTTTGGTTCGCATGCCCAGCTGCGGGCGCTGAGCGAGGTGTATGGCAGCAGTGACGGGGGTGACAAGTTCGTTCGGGACTTTGTGGCCGCCTGGCAGAAGGTCATGGAGCTGGACCGTTTTGACCTGAAGTAAAGGTGTTATGGGGGGCGCAAAGCGCCCCCTTGGCCCTGGTGATCCCGCCAATTCCAGGTCGGATAGGTACAAAAGCGTCCTCGTCGGTTCTGTTGCAATGCTTCTCAGGCAGCCAGCCTGAACAGCGTGCTTACAACGACAAGGAACCCCGACCATGCAAATGCCAAAGACCCTCAAAATCCGCAATGGTGACAAGGTGCAGCCGACCTTTTCGGCGCAGGAGTATGCGGCTCGCCATGCGCGGCTGCGGGCCTACATGGCAGACCAGGACATTGAGGCGGCGATCTTCACCTCGTACCATAACGTCAATTACTACAGTGATTTCCTCTACTGCTCGTTTGGCCGTCCCTATGCGCTGGTAATCACCCAGGACAAGGTTGTCTCTATCAGCGCCAACATTGATGGCGGCCAGCCATGGCGGCGTACCGTCGGCACTGACAACATCGTCTACACCGACTGGCAACGCGACAACTACTTCGTTGCCATCCAGCAGGCGCTGCCGCTGGCCTCGCGTATTGGCGTCGAATACGACCACCTCAACCTGCAAAACCATGCCAAGCTGGCCGCCTGCTACCCCAAAGCCGAGCTGCTGGACATTGGCGCGCCTTGCATGCGTATGCGCATGATCAAATCGGCCGAGGAACAGGCGCTGATCCGCCATGGTGCACAGGTCGCGGACATTGGCGGCGCGGCAATTGTAGAGGCGCTGCGCGACCAGGTGCCTGAGTACGAGGTGGCGCTGCATGCCACCCAGGCAATGGTCCGCGAAATCGCCAAGCGCTTCCCCGATGCGGAGCTGATGGACACCTGGACCTGGTTCCAGTCCGGGCTCAACACCGATGGCGCACACAACCCAGTGACCAGCCGCCGCGTCGGCAAAGGTGAAATCCTGAGCCTCAACTGCTTCCCGATGATCGCCGGCTACTACACCGCGCTGGAGCGCACACTGTTCCTCGACCACTGCCCGGATGAATACCTGCGCCTGTGGCAGGCCAACGTGGAAGTGCACGAGGCGGGGTTGAAACTGGTACGCCCGGGCATGCGCTGCAGCGACATCGCCCGTGAACTGAACGAAATCTTCCTGCGCCATGACCTGCTGCAGTACCGCACCTTCGGTTATGGCCATTCGTTCGGCACCCTGAGCCACTACTACGGGCGCGAAGCGGGGCTGGAGCTGCGCGAAGACATCGACACAGTGCTGGAGCCTGGCATGGTGGTGTCGATCGAACCGATGATCATGCTGCCCGAAGGGCGACCGGGGGCGGGTGGGTATCGCGAGCATGACATCCTGATCGTCAACGACAAAGGCGCCGAGAACATCACCAAATTCCCGTATGGGCCGGAG
>NZ_JBNRIK010000042.1:0-1473 GCF_053557975.1 Pseudomonas sp. XP2 | reverse complement strand
TTTTTGCCCAGCCCGGACAACAAAAACATCACTGTATGACCACCAGACCCTGCCTCCAATTAAAAGAACCAGAGGGTACCCGTCATGTCCAGCACCACACTTGACCCATCCGCCGTCGCCGGCCCCACATACAACGCCGAACGCCAGGCCCTGCGCAAGGCCGCCCGGGCCAGTTTCATGGGCAACTTCGTCGAGTGGTTCGACTACGCCGCCTACGGCTACCTGGCCACCATCATCGCCGCCACCTTCTTCCCGCAAACCGACAAGACCACTGGCCTGCTGGCAACCTTCGCCGTGTTTGCCCTGTCGTTCCTGGTACGTCCGCTGGGCGGCATCGTCTGGGGGCACTTTGGCGACCGCCATGGTCGGCGCAACGCACTGTCGTGGTCGATCCTGATCATGTCGGTATCCACCTTCTGCATTGGCCTGTTGCCAGGTTATGCGCAGATCGGCTTGTGGGCGCCGGGCTTGTTGCTACTTATCCGCCTGGTGCAGGGCTTTTCCGCCTCCGGTGAGTACGCTGGTGCTGCGGCGTTTCTGGCTGAATACGCGCCGCCCGGCCGGCGTGGCCTGTACACCAGCATCGTGCCGGCCAGTACGGCGGCGGGGTTGCTGTTTGGTGCGGCGTTCGTGGCGGTGCTGCACGAACTGCTCAGTAGTCAGGCCCTGCACGAATGGGGCTGGCGCCTGCCGTTCCTGCTGGCGGCACCGTTCGGCCTTGTAGGGCGCTATATCCGCATGAGCCTGCAGGACACACCCAAGTTCCTGGAGATGGAACAGCGCCTGGAAAACAAGGCCGGCATGACGCCGATGCCGCTGCGCGAGCTGCTGGGCCAGCACCGCCGCAGCCTGGCCATCGGCATTGGTGTCACCTGCCTGAACGCGGTGGCGTTCTATTTGCTGCTCAGCTACATGCCGACTTATCTGTCCAGTGAAATGGGCATGAGCGAGCGGGATTCATTCATTGCTTCGACCGTGTCGCTGGCCACTTACATCGGCTTGATCTTCCTGATGGGGCGGCTGTCTGACCGGTTTGGCCGCAAGACCATGCTGGTGGTGGCTTCGCTGTTGTTCCTGGGGCTGACCGTACCGTTGTTTCGCCTGCTTGACGGTCAACCGCTGCTGGTCATCCTGGCGATCCAGATTTGCTTCGGGGCGATTCTGGCGATGAATGACGGGACGTTGCCGTGCCTGCTGGCCGAGATTTTCCCCACCCGGGTGCGTTTCAGCGGGTTTGCCCTGAGCTTCAATGTGGCCAACGCGCTGTTTGGCGGGACTGCGCCGTTCATTGCCACCTGGCTGATCCAGGTGACTGGCAGCAAGCTGGCGCCGGCGGGGTATTTGCTGGCGGCGGCACTGGTGGCGCTGGTTGCCATGCTTATGTGTCGGGAGACCGCACATTCCGCCCTGGAGGATTAACTACCCTGTACCGGCCTCTTCGCGGGCGCGCCCGCTCCCACAGGGACCCCACAG